>NZ_CAJQZK010000004.1:0-154877 GCF_907164655.1 Acidocella sp. C78 | reverse complement strand
GCGACGATCAGATGCGTGATCGCGGCGGGGTCGATCGCGGCGTCCGCGACCGCCCGCAGCGCCAGCGGCGCGGCCTCGCGCTCGAACATCGCCATCCGCGCCGCGGTGTCGGGAAAGGCGCCGGGGCGGTAGAACTCCTGCGCGTCCGCCCCGCCTTCGGCGAGCGCGCCCGGCGCCAGCACCGAGTGCCGATGCCCGATCCCGGCGCGCCCCGCCATGCGGGCGAACAGCGCCGCCGCCCGCGGTTCCAGCCGCCCCGCCGCATAGGCGGTGAAGTCGCGGTGAATGTCATGCGCCGGCACCGCGATGCCGATCCGGTTGATGAACGCCTCGCCCATCCCTGCTAGATGTGCCGCCATCCGCCACCGGCAAGCCGCTTTCCGCGCCGCGTTCGCGGCACCCCGCCTTCCGCGCCGCGTTCGCGGCACCCCGCCTTCCGCGCCGCGTTCGCGGCACCCCGCCTTCCGCGCCGCGTTCGCGGCACCCCGCCTTCCGCGCCGCGTTCGCGGCGCCCCGCCTTCCGCGCCGCGTTCGCGGCGCCCCGCCTTCCGCGCCGCGTTCGCGGCGCAGGGCATCCCTGCCCGCCCGGATGTTTCATCCGCCGCCCCGATGCCCTATGAGCCGCCATGCCCTTTTACATCGAGACCCCCGCCCTGCTTCAGGCCCTCGCCGAGCGTGGCTATGCCGAACCCACCGCGGTGCAGAGCGCCGTGCTGGAACCCGAGGCCGAGTCGCGCGACCTGCTGGTCTCGGCGCAGACCGGCTCCGGCAAGACCGTCGCCTACGGCCTCGCCTTCGCCGCCACGATCCTCGACGACGACCACCTGCCCCAGGCCGCCGCCCCGCTCGCCCTGGTGATCGCCCCCACCCGGGAGCTGGCGCTCCAGGTCCATGCCGAGCTGTCCTGGCTCTACGCCCATGCCGGCGCCCGCGTCGTCGCCTGCGTCGGCGGGATGGACCCGCGGCGCGAGCAGCGCGCCCTCGCCGCCGGCTGCCACATCGTCGTCGGCACGCCCGGCCGCCTGCAGGACCATCTCACCCGCCGCGCGCTCGACCTGTCGGCGCTGCGCGTCGCGGTGCTCGACGAGGCGGACGAAATGCTCGATCTCGGCTTCCGCGAGGAGCTGGACGCGATTCTCGGCGCCGCCCCGGCCGAGCGCCGCACCCTGCTGTTCTCGGCCACCATCGCCCGCGAAATCGCCGCCCTCGCCCGGCAATACCAGCGCGACGCGCTCAGGATCGACACGCTGGTCCGCAACCAGCCGCACGCCGACATCGAATATCGCGGCATCCGCATCGCCGCCGACGAGGTCGAGCACGGGCTGGTCAACCTGCTGCGCCATCACGACAGCGGCCCCTGCCTCGTCTTCTGCGCCACGCGCGAGGCGGTGCGCCGCCTGTTCGGCCGCCTGCAGGAGCGCGGCTTCGCCGCCGTCGCCCTGTCCGGCGAGCTGAGCCAGAACGAGCGCAACGCGGCGCTGCAATCCCTGCGCGACGGCCGCGCCCGGGTCTGCATCGCGACCGACGTCGCCGCCCGCGGGCTCGATTTGCCGAATCTCGATCTCGTCATCCATGCCGACCTGCCGACCGACAAGGCGACGCTGCTGCACCGCAGCGGCCGCACCGGCCGCGCCGGGCGCAAGGGGCTGTGCCTGCTGCTGGTGCCGCCGGCGCGGCGGCGCCGGGCCGCCGCATTGCTGGCCTCGGCCGGCATCGAGGCGGTGTGGGACGACCCGCCCTCGGCCGAGGCGATCCGCGCCGGCGACCAGGCCCGCCTGCTCGCCGACCCGCTGCTCACCGAACCCCCGCTCGATGACGACATCGCCCTCGCCGGCGAGCTGCTCGCCGCCCATCCGCCGCTCGCCGTGGCGGCGGCGCTGATCCGGCTCTACCGCGCCCGCCTGCCGGCGCCGGAGGACATCACCGCGCAGCCGGCCGAGGCCCCGCGCCCCGCCCGCGACCGGCACGACAATCCGCGCGACGGGCGGGAGATGGTCTGGTTCCGCGCCGCGATCGGCCGCCACGGCCGGGCCGACCCGAAATGGCTGCTGCCCCTGCTCTGCCGGATCGGCGGGCTGACCCGGCGCGACATCGGCGCGATCCGCATCTTCGATCGCGAAACAAGGTTCGAGATCGCGGCCGACTGCGCGGGCACCTTCGCCGCAGCACTCGATGCCGGCGCCAGCCCCGACCTCGCGATCGAGCCGGCCGACGCCGCCCCCGCGCCGCAGGCCGCCCGCCCGCCGGCGCGGCCCGGCTTCCGCCCCGCCGGCCGGAGCGGCTTCAAGCCGGGCGGCAAACCCGCGCCAAACCCGACGCCGATGGCACGCCCGCCACCGGACGGTGGGACCAACCGCGGGGCAAATCGCCGGGCAAGGTGGCGGGCAAGGTAGCAGGCAAGGCTGGGGCCAAACCGCATGCCAAACCAGGGACCAGACCGGGCGCGAAGCCGCGCGCGAAACCGGGCGCCTGACTCACGTGCCTGACCTGGGCGCGGCCGGCGCCGCTCAGGCCTCGTAATCGACCACCCCGGTCAGCCGCAGCGCCACCTCCCGCGCCGGCGGCAGCTCCGCCCGCCCGGCGGTCCAGCGCCACCCCTCCTCCGGCGCGTACCAGCCCGCCGCCAGCGCCGTGCTGCGCAGCATGTCCTCGCCATCGACCAGCAGCCGGTCGATGGCGATGCCGAGCGGCCGCTGGTCGGCGGTGCCGAGCGCGAACCCCCGCCGCGACATCAGCCAGGCCGGCCCGCCGGCCTCCGCCAGGCTGAACCGGTGCCACGGCCCGTCCCGCTCGGGCTCGATCCGCCCCTGCGGCGTCAGCAGATGAATGTCCGGCTCCCGCGTCCACGACTGCGCCTCGCGCGAGAAGCCGCGCGCCTCCGCCTGCCCGCGATAGGTCGCACCGCGCATGTATTCGTGCCGCGCCGTCATGTCATAGCGCGGATAGTCGAAGATGTTCAGCAGCGAGAGATGGCGGTGCCGCACCCGGGTGCTGATCCCGGTGCGGTAGCCGAGCGCGCGCAGATTGTCGTGCAGGTCCGAATCGCTGGCATGGCCGGCCTGCAGAATCGCCTCCCGGCGCAGCACCAGCAGCCGGCCGGAAGGGTTGTGCGGCGAGAACACGAGCTGCTCCGGCGTGTCCGGCCGGTGATCCTGCCGTCCCGGATCGCCGTAATAGATCATGTCGCCGACATCGTGGGGCGGGCGGCCCGGCTCCAGCCGCAGCGCCTGCACGGGGTCGACGAAATCCCCGGGATCGACGAGGGAGCCGAGCATCGCCAAGCCCGGATCGTCGTGCATCAGCCCGGTCATGTGGGCGAGCCAGCAATCGAACGCGCCCGGCAGGATGACGGTGTCGGCCTCGATGAAACCGAACAGCTCGTCCTCCTGCGTCAGCCGCGATGCGATCTCGCGGATCACGGCGCCGATCTCGTTGGCCGGCAGCCAGACGATCTCGCGGAACAGGCCGCGCCGCTCGAAGCCGCGCACCACCTCGCGCACCTGCATGTCGTCGGAGGCGGAATCGATCAGCGTGATCGCGGCGGCGCTGCGGGTCAGCCGATGGAGGCTGTCGAGACAGGCCCAGAGATACAGCGGACGATTGCGGGAGGATACGAAAACCTTATACATTGAATGTGACCATTTTTGACAAAACGATTGTATTGAAAACAGGGACGCATTTTGAAAACCACTCTGCCTGTTTACAGGCCGCTCCTGCCCCCGGTCCAGTCGATCCTGCCCTATCTCGCGCAACTCGACTCCCGCCGGGTCTACACCAATCGCGGGCCGCTGGCCGAACAGCTCGAGGCGCGGCTGGCCGTGCTGCTGGCCGGGCGGGCTGACACGCTGGTGACCGCCGCCTCCGGCACCGCCGCGCTGCAAGCGGCGATCCTCGCCCATGCCGGCCGTCCGCGCGGCCGCCGCACCCTGGCGCTGATCCCCGGCTACACCTTCGTGGCGACCGCCTTCGCCGCCATGGCCGCCGGCTACGAGCCGCTCTTCTGCGATCTCGCGCCCGGGAGCTGGCGGCTGCGGCCGGACGACCTGCCGCCGGACCTGCCCACCTCCCGCCTCGGCCTCGTGCTGCCGGTGGCCCCTTTCGGTGAAATGCCGCTGCAACGCGACTGGTCCGCCTTCCAGGCGCGCACCGGCATCAAGGTGGTGATCGACGCCGCCGCCTCGTTCGAGGCGCTGCTGGCCGCGCCCGGCGAGGCCGTGGGCGCGGTGCCGGTGGCGCTCAGCTTCCACGCCACCAAATCCTTCAGCACCGGCGAGGGCGGCGCCGTGCTCTGGGCCGATCGCGACGGGCTGGTGCGCGCCGCGCAGGCGATGAATTTCGGCATGGTCTACACCCGCGAGAGCCGCGCCGCCGGGTTCAACGGCAAGCTCAGCGAATACCACGCCGCGATCGGCCTCGCCTGGCTCGACGGGCTCGACCGGCGGATCGCCGCGCGCCGGCGGGTCGCCGCGCGCTACCGCAAGGCCGCCGCCGCCCACGGCCTGGCCGATCACCTGCTCCTGCCGCCCGCCATCGCCTCCTGCTACGCCCTGTTCCGGGCCGACAGCGGCGCCGATGCCGCGGCCGCATCGGAATCCCTCGCCCGCGCCGGCATCGAGACAAGGCGCTGGTATGGTCTCGGCGTGCAGGCCGAGGCCTATTTCCGCGCCCGCGGCGCCGCCCCCCTGCCCGAGACCGAGCGTCTCGCCGCGCGGATCATCGGCCTGCCCGTCGCCGAGGACATCGCCGCGTCCGACATCGCGCGAATCCTGCGCGCCCTCGCCGCGCGGGGCGCGCAATGAGTCATCCCGTCATTCTCTACGGCGCCACCGGCCACGCCGTCTCGGTGCGCGAGGAGATCGAGCAGATCCTCGCCGAGCGCGACCTGCGGATCATCGCCTATATCGACGACTCGCCGCACACCCGGCCCGACAGCATCGGCGGCGTGCCCGTCATCGATTTCGAGACCTGGCGGCGCGCCTACCGCGACGTGCCGCTGAACGTCACCATCGGCAACCCGGCGCACCGCCGCCGCCTGGTGGCGCGGATCGAGGCCGCCGGCGGGCAGTTCGCCTGGCTGATCGGCACCTGGCCCTCCCTCGCCCGCGACCTCGTGGCCGGCGAGGGCAGCTTCATCGGCGGCGGCTGCTATGTCGGCCCCGGCGTCCGGCTCGGCCGGCACGTCCAGCTCCAGCCGCTGAGCTTCATCGGCCACGACACCTCGATCGGCGATTTCACCACCATCTGCTCCTCGCGCATCGCCGGCTGGGTCGAGATCGGCAGCGACGTCTTCATCGGCATGGGCACCAGCATCGTCCACGGCAGCGCGTCGCGGCCGCTGCGGATCGGCGATGGCGCCTTCATCGCCGCCGGCTCGGTGGTCACCAAGTCGGTGCCGCCCGGCGCGCGGGTCATGGGCAACCCGGCGCGCCCGCTGCGCGAACTCGCCCGCCGCAATGGCGGCTGAACCAACCCGCCGCAACCGCGGCTGAACCAACCCGCAGCACCCCCGGCGGTTGACTTCCGCGTCCGGCGCCATATTTCCCGGCCGCGCCGCCGCAACGTTACGGCGCGGCAACCAGCGGACCCGCCACCCACACCCGAAAGCAGCTCAATGACCTCGAAGACCGTCACCGAAATCCTCGCCGCCAATGCCGACTATGCCGCCAGCTTCGGCGCGAAGGCCGACCTGCCGATGCCCCCGGCGCGCCACTTCGCCATCCTCACCTGCATGGATGCGCGGCTCGACCCCGCCCGCTATGCCGGCCTCGCCGAGGGCGACGCCCATGTCATCCGCAATGCCGGCGGCCGCGCGACCGACGATGCCATCCGCTCCCTCGTCATCTCGCACAAGCTGCTCGGCACCACCGAATGGTTCGTCATCCACCACACCGATTGCGGCATGGAAACCTTCACCGACCAGCGCATGGCCGAACTGCTGGAGGACAACCTGAACACCGCCAGCCTCGATCCGGCCAGCATGACCTGGTCCAACCCCCATCACGGCGGCGGCTGCGCCGACGGCCACTTCATCAAGTGGCTCTCGATCCGCAACCAGGAGGACAGCGTGGTGCAGGACGTCCGGCACATCCGTGCGCATCCGCTGGTCCCCGCCAACATCGCCATTCACGGCTACATCTTCGACGTCCGCACCGGCAAGCTCAACGAGGTCGCCGCCGCCACCGCGGCCGGCCGCCCCGCCTGAACCGCTGACGCCTGAACCGCTGACGCCTGAACCGCTGACGCCAGAATCGCTGACGCCTGAATCGCTGACGCCCGTTCCGCGTCACCCCCGCCGCCCCTGAAGGGCGGCGGGGACTGTCTCCCCCCGCGCATATTCCGCCATGCGGAATACTTTTCCGCAAACTTGACGCCCCCCGCCGCGCCCGCCTAAACCCGGCCGATGAGACCGCGCAGCCCGCGCCCCACCCCCACGGCCGACACAGCGCCCCCCCGTGACCGCGATTTCGTCACCGCCCTCGCCCGCGGGCTCGACATCCTCCGCGCCTTCCGCCGCGAGGGCGAGGCGCTCGGCAACGGCGAGCTCGCCGCCCGCACCGGGCTCAGCAAATCCACCGTCTCCCGCCTCACCTACACGCTCCACCGGCTCGACTACCTGTCCTACCATGCCGACACCGCGCGCTACCGCCTCGCCCCGCCGGTGCTCTCGCTCGGCTATTCCTGCCTCGCCGGCCTGAAGCTGCGCGATCTCGCCCGCCCCTTCATGCAGGCGCTGGCCGATCACTCCGGCATGCCGGTGGCGATGGCCGGGCGGGACCGGATGTCGATGGTCTATCTCGAGCGCTGCAAGGGCACCGACGCGGTGACGCTGTCGATCGAGGTCGGCGCGCATATCCGGCTGGCCACCAGCGCGCTCGGCCGCGCCTGCATCGCCGCCCATCCGCCCGGCGAGCGCGCCCGCCTGCTCGACGAGCTGCGCTTGCATGAGGGCGAGGCCTGGCCGGCGATCCGCCCCGGCATCGAGGCGGCGATCGGCGAATGCGCCGCGCGCGGCTACTGCACCTCGTATGGCGACTGGAAGCCGGGCGTCAACGCCGTCGCCGTCCCCTTCGTCCCGCGCGACGGCACGCCGATCCTCGCCTTCAACTGCGGCGGCCCGGCCCAAACCCTCACCAAGGCGCGGATCGAGGCGGACATCGCCCCCCGCCTGCTCGACCTCGTCCGCCGCGTCGCCGCCGTTTCCCCCTGACAGAAGAGAGAGCGCCATGGCCCTGGATTCCGAAACCCTCGCCCAGTTCCTCGACACGCTGGACCGCTTCGTGAAGGCGCGGCTGATCCCCGCCGAAGACCGCGTCGCCGCCGAGGACGACATCCCCGCCGAGCTGGTCGCCGAAATCCGCGCGATGGGCCTGTTCGGCATGTCGATCCCCGAGTCCCATGGCGGGCTCGGCCTGTCGATGGCCGAGGAGGTGCAGGCCGCCTTCATCCTCGGCCAGGCCTCGCCCGCCTTCCGCTCGCTGGTCGGCACCAATAACGGCATCGGCGCCCAGGGCATCATCATCGACGGCACCGAGGCGCAGCAGGCGCACTACCTGCCGAAACTCGCCAGCGGCGAGATGATCGCCTCCTTCGCCCTCACCGAGCCGGATGCCGGCTCGGATGCCGGCAGCCTGCGCACCACGGCGCGGCGCGAGGGCGACGAGTTCATCCTCAACGGCACCAAGCGCTACATCACCAACGCCCCGCGGGCGGATCTCTTCACGGTCTTCGCCCGCACCAACCCCGCGGTGAAGGGGGCTGCCGGCGTCAGCGCCTTCCTCGTCGAGGCCGGCGCCAGCGGCCTCTCGCTCGGCCGGCCCGACCGCAAGATGGGCCAGAAGGGATCGCTCACCTGCGACGTCATCCTTGAGGATGTGCGGGTCCCCGCGACCGCCATCATCGGCGGCCCGGCGCGGGAGAATCAGGGCTTCAAGACCGCGATGAAGGTGCTCGACCGCGGGCGCCTGCACATCGCGGCGGTCTGCGTCGGCGCCGCCGAGCGGCTGATCCGCGACAGCCTCGCCTTCGCCCTCGATCGCCGGCAGTTCGGCGAGCCGATCGCCGAGAAGCAGCTCATCCAGGCCATGCTGGCGGACAGCCGGGCCGAGGCCTTCGCCGCCCGCTGCATGATCGAGGAAACCGCCCGCCGCAAGGATGCCGGGCGCAACGTCTCCACCGAGGCGGCCTGCTGCAAGATGTATGCGAGCGAAATGGTCGGCCGCGTCGCCGACCGCGCGGTGCAGATCCATGGCGGCGCCGGCTACATGGCCGACTACGCCGTCGAGCGGTTCTACCGCGATGTCAGGCTGTTCCGAATCTATGAAGGCACGACGCAGATCCAGCAGCTCCTGATCGCCCGCAACATGATCCGCGAAATGACCGGCGCCGCCTGACCCGCCAGATCCTCGGCATGAACCCGGCCGGCACGCAAGCGGCCGGCATGAACGCAACCGGCCGGCACGCAAGCGGCCGGCATGAACACAACCGGCCGGCACGCAAGCGGCCGGCATGAACACAACCGGCCGGCACGCAAGCGGCCGGCATGAACACAACCGGCCGGCACGCAAGCGGCCGGCATGAACACAACCGGCCGGCACGCAAGCGGCCGGCCGGCCGGCACGGAATCGCTTGCGGTCGCCCCCCGCGCCGTGTCAATCTCGTTGCAAATGCCGGAGAAGATCAGCAGCTTCGAGAAATCCCCCTCCCGCGCCGAAGACCGTTCCTGGGCGGTGATCGCGACCATCGGCCGGGTGGTGCGGGTGGCGGACATCCACCCGAGCCACACCCGCGCCGAGGCCGACCGCGCCTGGCGCGAGCAGCAGGTCCGCGCCTATCTCGGCTTCCTCCAGCGCTGCGAGCACCCGGTGCCGCGCTACACGATCCGCGCGATGACCCGCGCCCAGCTCCCGCGCGGCTGGCGCCCGCTGCCCGCCCTCGGCTTCCTCAACGGCCGGATGTTCTGACCCCGCGGCGCCGCCCGGCGCGGCACACGGCACACGGCACACGGCACAAAAAAAGGCAGGCGCGGAAAGGCAGGAGCAGAAACAGGAGCGAAAAGACATTGCCCACCCCCGGGCAAACATGTTCTTGTTCCGTTCATGGATGTCGCCCGCCGCTTCCGCGCCTTGATCGACACGCTGTGCGACGCCGTCGCGCGGCGCGGCGCGGCCGGCGTCTTCGGCCCCGAGAGCGGCGCCCTCACCATCCTGCTCTGGACCCGCTTGCGCCGCTACGCCACATTTTTGATCCGCCTCTGCGATAACCAGGTTTCTGCTCCGCGTCCGCGTCCCACTCGCCACCGCGAGCGCCGGCCGGTGGATCGCGCAAGGCTCGCCTTGCCCCGCCGCGCCGCCTGGCTGCTCGCGCCGGTCCCCGAGGCCGTCGCCGCCGCCGGCCAGCTCCGCGCCCTGCTCGCCGAACCCGAATTGCAGCGCCGCATCGCCGCCGATCCGCGCTTCGGCCGCATCCTCCGCCCGCTCTGCCGCACCCTCGGCCTCAAGCTCCCGGCCGCGCTCCGCCTGCCCCAGCGCCCGCGCAAGCGACGCCCCAAACCCGAAACCACACAAGCCCGCGCCGACGAGGCGGACGCGAAACTGCCGCGCCGCTTCCGCCCGCCCGCCTGGCTGCGCCGGCGCGAGCGCCCGCGCGGCCCGCCGCCCGCCTGACCTGATCCTCCCGCGCCGTCCTCGGGCATCATCCGATCAGGTAACTCCGCCTGACCGGCCGATGCTCTACACTCGCGCCATGGCGCGCGGGCACGGCACGGTCGGGGCGGGCGGCGCGCGGGGTTCGGCCATGCGGGCGCATGACTGAGCCGCCGCCCGCCGGGCGTGTGGGCGGCGGCTCCGGCATTGCCCCGCTGGCGCTGGCCGCCGCCGCCGGACTCGCGGTCTGCGCCGCGCTGGCGCTGCCCTTTCTCGGCGCGCTGACCTGGGCGCTGGTGCTCGCCATCCTGTTCGCCCCGTTGCAGGCGCGGCTTGAGCGGCGCCTCCCCCATCGCGGGCTCGCGGCGGGGCTTGTCGTGCTGGTGGCCATCCTCGTGGTCGGCGCGCCGGCGACGCTGGTCATCGAGCGGCTGGCGAATGCCGCGATCGCGGGGGCCGCCTTCATCCAGGCCCGGCTCGCGTCGCAGGGGCCGCTTCGCCTGCCCGCCCTCGCCTGGCTGCCGGCGGAGCCTGACCTCTCCGGCCTGCTCGGCCGGCTGGTCGCGATGCTCGGCAATGAGGGCGCCGCCCTGCTGCGCGGCTCGGTCGCCCAGCTCATCGAGATCGTCCTCGCCTTCTACATCCTGTTCTACGCGCTGCGCGACCGCGCCGCCGCCCTCGCCGCGCTGCGCCGGCTGCTGCCGCTCGGCGCGGCGGAGGCCGACGAGGTCTTCGCCCGCATCGGCGGCACCGTGCAGGCCATCGTCTACGGCACGGTGATGGTCGCGGCGCTGCAAGGCGCGCTGGCCGGGCTGATGTTCTGGGCGCTCGGCCTCGGCGCGCCGCTGTTCTGGGGCATCGTGATGAGCCTGCTGGCCATCGTCCCGGTGCTCGGCACCTTCGTCGTCTGGATTGCGGATTCCGGAGAATTCGCCCATGGATTCCGATTTTAATTCGCCCACGATTCCGACGTTTATTCGCCCGGGGATTCCGAGATTTATTCGCCCGGGTAGCGGTCTCTGTGGCTGTTGATTTCGTTGCTCTCCTGTTCTCGTTGGGTCAAGCGGTTTTTGGGGTTTGCTTGCGGATCTTGCGCAGGCTTTCGCCGGTGAGTTCGATGCGGTGGGCATTGTGGAGCAGACGGTCGAGAATGGCGTCGGCGTAGGTCGGATCGCCGATCAGCTCATGCCAATGCGCCGGGGGGATCTGGCTGGTGATGATGGTGGCGCGGCGGCCGTAGCGATCCTCGACGATCTCGAGCAGGTCGTGACGGGCGCCGGCGTCGAGTGGAGCAAGGCCGAAGTCGTCGAGGATCAGTAGATTGACGGCACCGAGGGTGCGGATCATCCGGCCGTGACGCCCTTCGGCGCGGGCGACCGCGAGTTCTGCGAAGAGTTTGGGGGCGCGCTGATAGAGCACGGTCCTGTCATCGCGACATGCCTTGTGACCGAGGGCACAGGCCAGCCACGATTTTCCGACCCCTGTCGGCCCGCTCAGGACGAGATTGTCGTGCGCGTCGATCCACTCACCCTGGATCAGCTTCTGGAACAGAGCCCGATCGAGGCCGCGGGCACTCCGGTAATCGACATCCTCGATTGCAGCGTCATGGCGCAGCCTGGCATGGCGCAGCCTTGTGCTCAACCGCTTGTCACGTCGGACGGTGATCTCGCGGTCGAGCAGAAGACCGAGCCATTCGGCGTGACTGAGGCTGGGGGTTTCGGGATTGGCGTGCAGCTCGGTGAACGCGCGGGCCATGCCTGCAAGACCGAGCTGGTGGATCTGATCGAGGGTCGGATGGTTCAGCATGAGGCTTCTCCTTGTCATCAGTGGAAATATCCGCCGCCCCGGATGTTGGGGTGGCGGATCGGGGTGGGATCGGGACTGGCGGTGCCGGCGGCTCGCTCCAGCCGGTTATCGAGGATGGATTTGACCGAGCCGTAGGTCAGGGTGCCGATGGTGAGCGCGCGCTCGGCCGCGGCATCGAGCCGGTCGGCGCCAACACTGCGGGCCAGGCGAAGGATGCCGATGCAGGCGCGGAACCCCTGCTCCGGATGAGGCCGGCGTTCGAGGATCAGGGTGCAGAGTGTCGCGACCGAGGGACCAAGCCGTGCGGCTTCCTGATGGATCCGTGCGATGGTCCAGTCGCCATAACGCCGGTGGCTCGAGGGCATGTGCTCGGCGATCGTCGTGTGTTTGCCGTTACCCGGCCTGCGTGCGTGCACGGCGATCCGTTCGCCACGGAGAAAGATCTCGACCGTGCGCACGGTGAACCGGGCCTCGACCTCGGCGCGGGCGTGCCGGTAGGGGACGGAGTAAAAATGCTTCTCGATCTCGACGTGATAATCGATGCCGACCCGCCGGCGCCGCCATTGCGCCAGCACATAGGGTTCGGCCGGCAGTTCCTTCAGCGCGGGACGATCGAGTGTTTCCAGCAGATGCCGTCTTGTCGCCCCCAGGCGACGGACGACCCGCTCCTCGTTCAGCCAGCGGCAGAATTCAGCGATCGCGGCATTCAGTTCGGCGAGGCCGTAAAATGCCCGGTTGCGCAGCTTGCCCAGCAGCCACCGCTCCGCCAGCAAAACCGCCACCTCGACCTTCGCCTTGTCACGCGGCCGCCGCGGCCGCGCCGGGAGAATGGCCGTGCCGTAATGGCGCGCCATATCGGTGTAGGTCCGGTTGACCTGTGGATCGTAGAGGCAGGCGCGGATGATCGCGACCCTGGCGTTGTCGGGCACCAGCAGCGCCGGCACGCCGCCAATTGCTGCCAGAGTGCGATTATGCGCCTCGATCCAGTCCGGCAGGGTCTGGGTCCAGGTCGCCTCAGCATAGGTGAAGCTCGATGCGCCGAGAACGGCGACGAAGATCTGGGCCGCACGCGTCTCGCCGGTGAGCCGGTCGATCACCACCGGCACCGTGTCGCCGGCATAATCGACGAACAGCTTCTCGCCCGATGCGTGGGTCTGGCGCATCGTCACCGGTAGCCGGGCTTCCCAGCTCCGGTAGAGCTCGCAGAACCGGCTGTAGCGATACCCATCCGGGTGCTCGGCAATATACTCGTCCCACAGGATCGACAGCGTCACGTGCTTGCGCTGCAACTCGCGGCGGATACGCCCCCAGTCCGGCTCATCCACACGTCGATGCCCCGGCCGCTTGCCCACCGCGCCGTCGAACAAGCGCCTTTCCAATGCCGCTTCGGACAGCGCCAGAGCCCCTGGCCCATCGAGCCCGGCCGCCTCCAGTCGCCGCAGCGTCAAGCGCACCGTCGATGCCGCAACCCCGACCCGGATCCCCACCTGGCGGGTCGAAAGCCCCGCCATCCTCAATCTGACAATCTCGCGCACATCGCGCATCGCAATCCGCTCCACTGGCATTCATCCGCTCCCTCGATCAGCCAAAGGGAGGGAACCTGAACCAGCCAGCAGAGACCTCAAGCCAACCCGGCCAACCCCGCCCGCCTGGGCGAATAAAAGTCGGAACAGGTGGGCGAATTAATCTCGGAATAGGTGGGCGAATAATTCCCGGAATCCCGGGCGAGTTAATCTCGGAATCCCGGGCGAATTGAGCCCGGAATCAGCACTGGATTCCCGAAGCCGCCTATCTCGCCCTCGAAGGCCACGAGACGAAGGCGCTGATCCTCGCCCTCTGGGGCGCGCTCGTCGTCGGCGAGATCGACAACGTGGTGCGGCCCATCCTGGTCGGCGACCGGCTGAACCTGCACACCGTGCCGGTCTTCATCGCGATCATCGGCGGGCTCATCGTCCTCGGTCCGCCCGGCTTCATCCTCGGCCCGCTGGCGATGACCACCACCCTCCTCGCCCTCGCCCTGCTGCGCCGCCGCCTCGGCGGGCCGGCGTCATGAGCCCGCACACCGCCGGCGTCTGGCTCGGCTTCTGTCTCTGCGCGGCGCTGGTCGGGCTGGCCGGCCCGGCGCTGTCGCGCAATGGCGACGTGGTCGCCACGCGGCTGAACCTCTCCGGCGGGTGGATCAGCTTCGGCCTGTTCGCCATGTATCTGCTCAACGCCTATGTGCTGTTCCTCCATGGCGCGCGCTGATCCCGCCCCCGCGCCGGCGCCGGCCTGGCACGCGCTCGATGCCGCGGCGGTGGTCGCAGCCCTCGGCGGCGACGCGGCGCGCGGGCTCGACGACGCCGAGGCCGAAGCCCGCCTGCGCCGCCACGGGCCGAACGCGATCGAGGCGGCAAGGCAGCAGGGCCGGCTCGCCCTGCTGCTCGCCCAGTTCACCGACGTCATGGTCCTGCTGCTGATCGGCGCGGCGGCGCTCTCCGCCCTGATCGGCGCGATCGAGGACACGATGGTGATCCTCGCCATCGTCATCCTCGATGCCGCGATCGGCTTCATCCAGGCCGCCCGGGCGCAGGACGCGGTGGCCGGGCTGCGCCGCCTCGCCGCCCCGGGCGCGACGGTGCGGCGGCAGGGGCGGGTGCTGGCGCTGCCGGCCGCATCCCTCGTCCCCGGCGATCTCGTCCTGCTCGAAGCCGGCAACACGGTCCCGGCGGATCTGCGGCTGCTCGACGCGCCGGACCTGCGCATCGGCGAGGCCGCGCTGACCGGGGAATCGGCGCCGGTGCCGAAGCAAACCACCCCGGTTCCCGCCGGAACCATACTGCCCGAGCGCACCTGCATGGCCTACAAGGGCACCGGCGTCTTCAGCGGCCGCGCGACGGGCATCGTGACGGAAACCGGAATGGCCACCGAGCTTGGCCGGATCGCCAGCCTGATCGAGGGCGCCGCCGCCGACGCCACGCCGCTGCAACGCCATCTCGCCCAGTTCGGCCGGCAGATCGCCGCGGCGGCGCTGGCGATCTGCGGCCTGATCCTCGCCACCGGGCTGCTGCGCGGCGAGGCGCCGCTGCCGATGCTGCTGACCGCGCTCAGCCTCGCGGTGGCGGCGATTCCCGAGGCGATGCCCGCCGTTGTCACCGTGCTGCTGGCCGGCGGTGCCGCGCGGATGGCGCGGGCGCGGGCGCTGATCCGCCGCCTGCCCGCCGTCGAGACGCTCGGCGCCGTCACCACCATCTGCGCCGACAAGACCGGCACGCTGACGCTGAACCAGATGCGGATGACGTCTGCCTGGCGCCCCGGCGACCCCGACGCGACGGCGCTGCTCCGCGCCCTGGTATTGTGCAACGACGCCACCGCCGATGCCGCCGGCGAGCCGCAGGGCGACCCGACCGAAACCGCCTTCTGGCACGCGGCGCGCGCGGCCGGGCTCGATCCGGCCGCCGAGCGCGCCCGCCACGCGCGATGCGCCGAACGGCCCTTCACCGCCGAGCGGCGGCGCATGACCACGCTGCACCGCGAGGACGGCGCGCTGGTCAGCTACACAAAGGGCGCGCCCGAGGCCGTGATCCCGCTCTGCACGGAAATGGACGGCCCCGCCGGCGCAGCACCGACCGATCATGCGGCCCTCATGCGCGCCGCCGCCGCCATGGCCGCCGATGGCCTGCGCGTGCTCGCCGTCGCCCGCGGGCGGCACAAGCCGGGCGCAGCGGATATCCTCCCCGAGGCGGCACTGGAAAGCGGGCTCGAATGCCTCGGCCTCGCCGGCCTGATGGACCCGCCACGCCCCGAGGCCGCCGCCGCGGTCGCGACCTGCATCGCGGCGGGCATCCGCCCGGTGATGATCACCGGCGATCACCCGCTCACGGCCATCGCCATCGCCCGCTCGATCGGCATTCTCGACGATGCCGCGGACACGGCGGCGGCGGTGATGACGGGCGCCGCGCTGCAGGCGCTCGACGAGCCGGACCTGCGGCGGCGGGTGCGGGAAGTCGCGGTCTTCGCCCGGGTCGATCCGGCGCAGAAAATCCGCATCGTCACCGCGCTGCAAGCCTGTGGCGAGGTGGTGGCGATGACCGGCGACGGGGTGAACGACGCGCCGGCGCTGGCTCAGGCGGATATCGGCGTGGCGATGGGCCGCGGCGGCACCGATGTCGCCCGCGAGGCGGCGAGCCTCGTGCTGCTGGACGACGATTTCGCGACCATCGTCGCCGCCGTGCGCGAGGGGCGGCGGATCTATGACAATATCCGCAAATTCGTGCGCTTCATCGTCGCCTGCAACACGGCGGAGATCCTGACGATCTTCCTCGCCCCGTTCTTCGGTCTGCCAATGCCGCTGCGGCCGATCCAGATCTTGTGGATCAACCTCGTGACCGATGGTCTGCCCGGACTCGCCCTCGTCACCGAGCCGGCCGCACCCGACATCATGACCCGCCCGCCGCGGCCGCCGCGCGCACGGCTGCTCGCCGGCGGCATGGCCGTGGAGGTGCTGTGGTCCGGGCTGCTGATGGCGGCCATCACGCTGCTGACCGAGGCCGCCGCCCGCCGGATGCAGGACGCGCACTGGCAGACGATGGTCTTCGCCGTGCTGACCTTCGTGCAGCTCTGGCAGCTGATGGCGGTCCGCGCCGCGCATGCACCCCCGTTCCATGCCGATCTCGGCGCGAACCCGCCACTATTGGGCGCGGCGCTGCTCACCGTGGCCTTGCAACTCGCGGTAATCTACACGCCCGGGATCAACCGCGCCTTCGGCGCCGCCCCGCTGCGCCCCGGCGAACTCGCCGTGACGATCGCCGCCTCAAGCGTGATCTTCATCGCCCTCGAACTGGTCAAATGGGCACGCCGCATCTTGACCTGAAGGCCGGAGATCGCCTCTCCTGCATCCCGCATTTGAGATCTGCATCGCCGGGAGGGCGACACGACGATGACCACACTCGAAAGGCACCTGCCCACCCCGATCCCCGCCATCCATCCGCTGGCGGAATATCTGGCCGATGGCGAGCGGAAGGCGTTCTACACCGCCATGAAGACCGCGCTGCAGGTGCCATGGATGGGGGTGGTGACGATGGCCTACGCCCATTACCCGCATTTCTTCCGCCATCTGTGGCAGGGGATCGAGCCGATCGTGACCAGTGCAGGCTTTGTCGGCGAATGCCGCGAGCTGCGCGCGCTGGCCGAGGGGGAGGCCGCGCGCCTTGCGCCGGCCGGGCTGCGCGGAACGCTGGACGCCGCCGGCTACGCGCCGGCGGAAATCGCCTCCATCCGCGACATGATCGAGATCTTTTCCCACGGCAACTACCCCTATCTGCTGATCGCCACACTGGTGCGGCTGCTGCTGGAAGGCGGCGCGATGGCGCCTGACGCGGCGGTTGACGCGGTGCCCTTCACCGGCCGCCACGCGCCGGATGTCGCCTGCCCGTTCGTGCTGATGGAGGCGCATCATGCCGAACCGACGACAAGGGCTGTGTATGAGGATGTGAAGGCGACGCTCGGCCTGCCCTTCGTCAACACCGACTACCGGGCCCTGGCGCGCTGGCCGAGCTATTTCGCCGCCGCCTGGGGCGGGATCAGGCCGCTGGTCGCGACGCCGGCCTATGAGGCGGCCTGCCGCCGGGTGCATGACGACGCTCTGGCGCGGGTCCGCCATCGCGTGCCCAATCCGGCGGGGCTGGATGCCGAAGGGTTGCGCGCGGCGGCGCTGCGGGATGCACCACTCGACGAAATGCAGGCGGTGGCCCGGCTGTTCCAGTGGCTCCTGCCCGGCCTCGTGCTGAATGTCGCTCTGTTCGACCTGCAACTGCGATAGACAGCCCCTACCCGGCAACGCCGCGCAGGCGCCAGGCCAGCGTGCCGATCCGGTCCTGGCCGAAAAAGGGCTCGCCGTGCCAGACCATGGTTGGCACGCCCCAGTGGCCGGCGGCGCGCAGATCCCGGTCGTTCCGCGCCAGCACCGCCTCATACCCGTCGGGATCGGCGGCGATCGCCGCATCAAGCGCCGCAAGGTCGAGCCCCGCGCGGGCGGCGGCGCGGGCGAGATGCTCGCCGGTATCCCAGCCATCGACCTGGCCATCCCAGAGCAGGCGGGACACTTCAAGGCAAAAGGCAACGCCGCGTCCGCGCTGCGACCCCGCAACCCCGAGGCGGCCCAGCCGGCGCGCCAGCGGCTGCGCCGCCGCGATGGCGAGCGTCGTCGGGTCCTGCGCGACCGGATCTGGCACGGGGCGGCGGAACGGCATGCCGTGCGCCGCCGCCTCGCGCGCGCTGTCACGCAGGAAATAGGGACGCGCGAGGGGGTTCATGGTCCGGAAGTACTCCGGGTTGCGCAAGGCGGCCGGATGCACGATCCGCATCTCCAGCGCGACGCCATGCGCTTCCGACAAAGCGATGAGGCGCGGCAGCGCGATGTAGCAATACGGGCTGCGGAACGACCAGAACACCAAGACCGGATCACTCATTTTCGCCCCCTACGGTTCCTGGACCAGACAGTCGCTGGACTGCCGCCCGGCGAAATTCAACGTCACCGGCGCCCAGCGGGAAGACCGGAAGCAGCGCGGATGGCGCAACAAATTTTTCCGTCGAGCCTGGTTTGAATACCATTGTTTGCGGTGACCGGAAACCGCATCGGAAATTGATACGATCACCTATTGACCAAGAATATCTTTCTGAATATCGTATTCATGAATTGTATTACTCTATTTTATGTCTCGATAAGGTTAATAATTTATGTCGCCTTCTAATTTTTTATCCAACCCCAAAAAAGTATCAGCGATTTGTATCGGCGCGGGGCCGGCGGGTTTGACTGCCGCGTATCTGCTCAGCCGCAACGGCATGACCGTGACCGTGCTGGAACAGGATCCGGTTTATGTCGGCGGCATTTCCCGCACCGAGACCTACAAGGGCTTCGCGTTCGATATCGGCGGGCATCGCTTCTTCTCGAAATCCGAGGAAATCGAGGCGCTGTGGGACGAGATTCTCGACGAAGGATTTCTTGTCCGCCCGCGGAAATCACGGATCTATTACCGCCAGAAGCTGTTCGACTATCCGCTGCGGGCGATGGACGCGCTGCTGAAACTCGGCGTGTTCGAGGCGGTGCGGTGCGTTCTGTCCTATGCGAAGGCGCGGCTCTTTCCGATCGCCAACCCCACCAATTTCGAAGACTGGGTAACCAACAAGTTCGGCAAGCGGCTGTTCCGGATCTTTTTCCGTACCTACACGGAAAAGGTCTGGGGCATGGCCTGCAACAAGATTTCGGCGGACTGGGCGGCGCAGCGGATCAAGGGATTGTCGCTGTCGCAGGCGATCAAGCACGCGCTCATCCCGCAATCGGGCAAAAAGCCGCGTGAGCAGGTCATCAAGACCCTGATCGACAGTTTCCGCTATCCGCGGCGCGGCCCCGGAATGCTCTGGGAGGCGGCGGCCGCCAAGATCGAACGCCAGGGCGGCGAAATCCGCAAAGGCCTGAAGGTTGTCACCATCACGCCGGAAGACGACGCGTCATGGACGGTCGTCGCCGAGGATCAGGCCGGCGCTCGTCACGCGTTTCATGCGACCCATGTGATTTCGACGATGCCCATGCGTGAGTTGTGCCATGCGATCCAGCCGCGGCTGGACGGCGACACGCTGGCGGCGGCGGACGCGCTCAAATATCGCGATTTTCTCACCGTCGCGCTGATCCTCAAGGACCGGTCGCTCTTCGACGATAACTGGATCTACATCCACGATCCGAGCGTCAAGGTCGGGCGAATCCAGAATTTCAAGTCATGGTCACCGGAAATGGTTCCCGACCCGACGCTGAATTGTTACGGGCTGGAGTATTTCTGTTTCGAGGGCGATGGTCTCTGGGCTTCGGCTGACGAGGCGCTGGTCGAACTCGCCACCAGCGAACTCGTCAGGCTCGGCCTTGCGACACGGGACGATATTCTCGAAGGGACCGTCGTTCGCCAGAGAAAGGCCTATCCGGTCTATGACGACCACTACCAGAAACATATCGATACGATCAGGACGGACCTTGAGGCGACCTGCCCGAACCTGCACCTGATCGGCCGAAACGGCATGCATAAATACAACAATCAGGACCATGCGATGATGACGGCCATATTGGCCGCCGAAAACATCCTGGCGGGAAAGCAGGTCTATGATCTCTGGAAGGTCAACCAGGACGCGGAATACCACGAGGAGGGGACAACATCGTCGTCCCGGAATTATCACCGCGCCTACCGCCAGGTGACCGAAACCTCGCCGCTCGTGCCGATGGCCAGTTCCGACTGAGTTCCATGCTGCCAGAGGCGGGCTGACGATAGGGCATCATCCGATCAGATGAATTCATCTGATCGGACAAGGATGCCGTGATTGCCGATATCGCGGAGCGCCGCATCCGACCCCGAAGGATCGGAGACCTCGCTATGCCGATATCGCGGTCCAGTCCACACCGCTCTCGAAACCTGAAGCGGCACGATAGATCGATCGCTCGTCATATAGCCGGCCGATCAGCATCATCCCGACCGGAAGTCCGTCCACCTTGCCGCAAGGAATGCTCATGGCCGGATGATGCGTGCAGTCGAACGGACAGGTGTTGGGCAGCATCTCGAAGCCCCGCTGCAGGATCTCGGTGACCGGGGCATCGGCATCCGGCAACGGTGGCGCGACCATGGGGACGGTCGGCATCAGCAGGAGGTCGAAGCGCTGCAAGGCGGCGTCGTAGGCGGCGCGCAGGCGGCGGACGAGGTTCTGCCCCTTCGCGTAGTAGCGGCCGCCATGGGTCCTGGTCATGTAATGGCCGAGGAGCATGGTGTTCTTCAGCGTGTCCGACAACTCGTCCGCCCGGTCGCGCCACACGGCGTGGCGGTCCATCAGCGAGGTCAGGTAGAGGCCCTGCCAGTTGAAGCCGAACCCGTTGCCATGCATCATCTGCATCGTCGCC
Organism: Acidocella sp. C78; assembly: GCF_907164655.1. Lineage (NCBI taxonomy): Bacteria > Pseudomonadati > Pseudomonadota > Alphaproteobacteria > Acetobacterales > Acidocellaceae > Acidocella > Acidocella sp. C78. Next base: position 134,516 of record NZ_CAJQZK010000004.1, on the reverse strand, counting down.
CCCTCGGCGGCCACGGCGAGCCAGATCGCCGGCCCGACCGTGTGCATCGGGATCGAGACGGTTTCGACCTCGGCACCCATCGCCCTGTAGCGCTCGGCGGCGGCGCGGACGAGGGTATCGCTCGCGGCTTCGGACTGCGGATGGCCGAACCCTTCCTGGACAACGCCGATCCGCATGCCCTTCACGCCCAGGCCGAGCGCCTCGACATGAGCGTATGCCCGATCGCCACCGTATTGACGCGGGTCCAGCCCATCGGGGCCGGCAAGGACATCGAGCAGGCGGGCGTTGTCCTCGACCGTCGCGGTGATCGGCCCGGTGTGATCGAGGGTGAGTTCGATCGGCATGATGCCGGTATAGGGCACGAGCCCGTGAGTCGGCTTCATGCCGTAGGTGCCGCAGAAGGCCGAGGGCATGCGGATCGATCCGCCCTGGTCGCCGCCGAGCGCCATATCCACCTCACCCGACGCCACGAGTGCGGCGCTGCCCGAAGACGAGCCGCCGGCCGAGTGCCCGTGCCGGTGCGGATTGTGCACCGGGCCGCTCGAACTGGTATGGCTGCCACCCGAGAAGCAGAAATATTCGCAGACCGATTTGCCGACGATGGTGCCGCCGGCATCGAGGATGCGGGTGACGACCGTCGCGTCGACTTCAGGCATGTAGCCGTCCAGGGTCGAGGCGCCGTTGGACATCGGCAGACCGGCGACACAGACATTGTCCTTGATCACGACGGTCTTGCCCTTGAGTGGGCCGGTGGCGGCGCCCTCGATCACGGACTTGATCGCCCACGCACCGAGCCGGTTCTCCTCCGGGGCGACGCGCTGGCCGGGCAGCCGTGGATAACGGACCTCGGGCAGTTCGTCCTGCATGCGGTCGACGAGTTGCAGGGCGGCGATGCTCGAGGCAATCGCTTCATGGTGTCCGGCGAGATCGGTCTCGTCGAAACTCATGCCCAGTTCGGCCGCCACATCACGCAGAGTCGCGAGCGACGGAACCTTGACGGTATGAAGTGTCATTCAGTCCTCCCCAAAAACAGGCCAGTCGTGAACCAGACAGCCGGCCGCCCGATCCGGGCGGGCCGGAACACGCTTCAGAGTGCGAGATATTCCTTCATGATCTCGCTGTCGGCGATATCGTCGCGATTGCCTTCGGCGACGATGCGCCCCTTCTCGAGAATGATGCAATGAGAGGTGAGCGAGAACACCATCGGGACGTTCTGCTCGACGATCACGATCGTCATCTTTTCCCTGCGATTGATTTCCGCGAGGATTTTCGCGATCTGCTGGACGAGGATCGGCATGATGCCGTCGGACGGTTCGTCGAGCAGGAGAACCTTCGGATGGCTCATCAGACTGCGGCCGATCGCGAGCATCTGCTGCTCGCCGCCGCTCATCGAACCCGCAAGCTGCTTCAGGCGTTCGCCGAGCCGCGGGAAATAGCCGATCACCTCGTCAAGCCGGCTCACCTTCTGCCCGCCGCCGGCAATCCGCCCCATTTCGAGGTTTTCCCAGACCGTGAGCTTTGGGAAGATGCCACGCCCCTGAACGATGGTCGCGATGCCGCGCCGGGAGCGGAGATGCATCGGCAGATGGGTGATATCTTCCCCGTCGAGCACGACACGCCCGGAACGCGCGGGCAGCGATCCGTTCAGGCCGCGGATCAGGGTCGTCTTGCCCATGCCGTTGCGGCCGAGAAGGCCGACGATCTCGCCGGTCTCGACCTTGAAGTCGATGCCATGGATGACCTCGATCGGCCCGTAGCCGACATGCAGGCCGGTCGCGCTCAGCATTCCCACTCTCCGCCCAGATAGACATTGCGCACATCGTCGTTCTCGCTGACAGCGGCGAAATCGCCCTCCATGAGAACCCGGCCGAGATGCAGCACGGTGACCGGCGCGCCGAGGTCGCGGATGAAGTTGATGTCGTGCTCGATGATGACGATCGCGATGCCGAATTCGGCGGCGAGCGTCTTGATGAGCGCCGCGGTCGCGTGCGTTTCCTCCGCGCTCATCCCCGCCGTCGGCTCGTCGAGCAGGAGCAGCTCGGCACGATTGGCCAGCAGCATGCCGATCTCGAGCCATTGGCGCTGCCCGTGGGAAAGGGTGAGCGCCGGCTTCGATGCAAACGCCTCCAGCCTGGTCAGTTGCAGCACCTCGCCCATGCGGGCGCGCCGGTCTGCGCCTTCCGCGTGCTTGCCGATCGAGGCAAGCTCGATATTTTCAGCGACCGTCAGGTTGTCGAACACCGAGGGTGTCTGGAACTTGCGGCCGATGCCGAGCCGGGCCCGCCCTGGAACGCTCATGGGAGTGATGTCGCGCCCCTTGAACGCGATGCGCCCCGATGTCGGCACGACATGGCCGGAAATCATGCTGATGAAGGTCGTCTTGCCGGCGCCGTTCGGCCCGATGATGCAGCGCACGTCGCCACTGCCGAGGGTGAAATCGACATCCTCATTCGCCACCAGGCCGCGGAAATGCTTGGTCAGTTTCGAGATCCTGAGAAACTCAGCCATGGGCGTCATCCTTGCGCGCGACAAGGCGGCCGAGCGCGCCGGCGATGCCGCCCTTGAAGGCGATGATCACGGCGACGAAGATTCCGCCGAGAATCAGCTGCCAGAATACCGGCGACAAACCATCGAGATAGTTCGAAAGCGCCGCCACGCCGAGGCCGCCGAGCAGCGCGCCGAGCAGCGACTGCCTGCCGCCGATCGCAACCCAGATCACCACCTCCGTCGAAAACGCGACGCTGGCGAGCGAAGGGGACACGAATTCGGCATGCGCCCCGTACAGGGCGCCGGCAAAACACGCGACCGCGCCCGAGATGGTGAAGGCGATGGTCTTGTACCACGAAGTGTCGAAGCCGAGCGAAAGCGTGCGGCCCTCGTTCTCGCGAATGCCGACCAGCACCTTGCCGAAATCGCTGCGGGTGAGGCGCCGCAATCCGGCATAGATCGCGACCGTCACCGGCAGAACCAGATAGTAGATCGCGCGGTCATGCGCGAGAGACACGCGGCCGAGCGGGCCAAGCGCGAGGTCCATCCGCGGGATGTACATCCCGTTGAATCCGCCGGTGAGCGAGGACTGGCTGATGGCGATCTGCTGGACCATGATCGACAATGCGAGGGTGATCAGGACGAAATAGATATCCCGCACGCCGGCGCTGAACAGGAAATAGCCAACCAGGAACGCAAGGCCGGCGCCGACGACGATTGCCGCCAGCAGACCGAGATATCCATCGCCGGCGCCGAAGCCGGCCTTCATGGCGAGGCCCATCGCATAGGCGCCGAGGGCGAAGAACGCCGCCTGGCCGAAGCTGAGGATGCCCGCATAGCCCCAGAGCATGCCGAGCGACATCGCGAGAACGCCATAGATCAGATATTGCGGCAGGACATAAATGACGTAGCCGCCCATCATGAGGGGCAGCAGTGCGAGGACGGCGAATACCACGATCGCCGCAGCCGATTCCGAGCGCAGGCTGATTCGCGGCATCGGCGGGACCGGTCGGGTGTTTGACATCGCGTTGCTCATTTTTCCTTGAACACTCCGGTGGGACGGAACCGCAGCACGACGATGGCAAGCGCGAAGACGATGGTCTGCGCGATGACCTGGCTGGAGAAGGCACCGAAGATGGTCTGCGAGCCGCCGATCAGGAAGCTGCCGGCCAGCGTGCCGCCGAGCAGTTGGCCGATGCCGCCGACGATCACGACGAAAAACGAGCGGACGAGATAGATGTTGCCGATCGTCGGATCGATGCTCAGGATCGGGGACATCAACGCGCCCGCAAGCCCCGCAAGCATCGCGCCGGCGACGAAGACGATCTTGTAGGTCGCCGCGACATTGAGGCCGAGCAGGCCGGCAACCTCGCGATTCTGGGTCAGGGCGCGGATCTTGATGCCGTAAGACGTCTTGTAGAAGACGAGGCCGATGGCGCCGAGCAGGGCCGCGCTGAGCAGCGCGACGAGAGCTTCGTATTCGGGAATATGGAAGCCGAGAAAGGCGATGGCGCTGGGCAGCGGCGTGGGGATGGTGCGGATATCGCTGCCGAAGGCGATCTTGATCAGCTCGGTCAGGATCAGGAAAAGCCCCCAGGTGAGCAGAAGCGTCTCGAACGGCTTGTCGTAGAAATGGCGGATCAGCGCGTGCTCGACGATCAGGCCGACGAGCCCGACGCCGGCGACCGCGACGAGAACAGCGAGGCCGAAAGGCAGCCCCGCCGAGAGGCAAGCCCAGGTGAAATAAGCCCCGAGCGTGATCATCGCGCCATGGGCCATGTTGATCACCCCGATCAATCCGAAGACGACGGCAAGGCCGAGCGCGGCAAGGGCGTAGACGAAGGTGATGAGCGTGCCCTGGATGGCGAGGGACAGGATGGCGTGAAACACCGTTTCGTGGGTCATGATCGATACATTGCGGTCGGAGCCTCGTCTTGTTCCAGCCTCAGGGCGAGCACGCCGGCGCGCCGGGACCGGATTGCAGGAAATCCTTGCCGTGCGGGCAGGCTGGCGAAGCGCCCGCCTGCCCGCACGCTCGGGATCAGTTCAGCGGCAGATGGGCGCAACTGGCGGTCGCGGGTGTCACGTCCGGGAAGTATTGCACCTGCTCGAACATGTCCCCGGTTCCGGTCCAGTGGTCGCGGACACGCATGAGGTAGGAGGGCAGGATCGCCTGGTTATCGATCGCCCGCATCGTGACGCTGCCTTGCGGCGCCTTGTCGAAGGTCAGGCCGGCAAGTCCCTGGCGCAGGCCATCGGTCGAGACCTTGCCGGTTTTGGCGATCGCCATCGCCGCCATGTGGCCGGCATTGTACATCGCGACGCCGACCGTATCCATCAGCGCGTTCTGCCCGAATTTCGCGCGGAACTTCTTGAGGAAGGCGTCGTTGTTCGCCTGCTTGATCGACATGAAATAGTCGAAGCTGACATAGGTGCCGGCCGAGGCTTCGGGGCCGAGCGCGCTGGTCACGACTTCCTCGTCATCCACCGTCCAGAGGGTGAAATCCTTTTTCATGCCGGCGGAGACGAACTGCTTGCGGAAATTGATGGTGTCGCTGCCGGTGAGGGAGAGGAAAATCACGTTCGCGCCGGAATTGCGGATCTTGGAGAGCACCGAGTCGTATTGCGGCGTATTGAACGGGATGTAGATTTCCTCGACGACTTCGCCGCCCAGCTCGACCAGGCGCTTCTTCGTCACGGCGTTGGTCACCCGCGGCCAGACATAGTCCGAACCGACCATGAAGAATTTCTTGCCGTGGTTCTTCATCATGTAGGGCAGATGCGGCCAGACCTGCTGGCTCGGCACCGGGCCGAACATGAAGATGTTCGGGTTGCAGACGCCAGGGAAATATTTCTGCTGCTGGCCTTCATAGAAGGTGGGGTAGAGCAGCACCTTGTTCCCCGCGGTGACAACGGGGCCCGCAGCGTTGCGCTCGGCGCTCGAGAATGTGCCGGCCAGAAAGTCGACGCCCTCCTCGCGGATCAGCCGGTTGGCCTGCTCGGCGACGATGCGCGGCTCGGTCTTGGAATCCGCCATGATGATTTCGAATTTGCGGCCGAGCACGCCGCCGGCAGCATTGATTTCATCGACCGCGAGTTTGAACCCCTCGGAATGCGCCTTGCCATAGACCGTCCATGCGCCGGTGAGAGGCGAGATCACGCCCACCTTGATCGGTGCCGCGGCATAGGCGCTGCGGATGACCGCCGGCGCGCCAAGGGCGGAGGCCGCGCCAAGGCTGCCCAACAGAACAGAGCGGCGGTTCACGCCGTTAGCGGAATTCGGCTTTTCACTCATGTTATCCTCCTTGGGGTTAGGGGCTGGCGTATCCCGTTGGTTTTTATCGTTGGACGCGGGTGCTCAGTACCATCCACGCGGCACGTCGGCACCGAGCATTTCATCGTAGACATCCGTCCGCCGATCGCGGAGGACCTGGTTGAAATCGTTCCAGTTCCGGCCGCGGCGGGCATCCTGGAGATTCACATCCGCGTAGATGATCTCCTGCCGTGTCCGGCTGGCGGGCCCTGCGACCGGCCATCCGGTGTAGCTGACGATCAGGCTCTGGCCCTCGAATGGCTGATCGCGTTCGGTGCCGACCCGGTCAGCCGCGGCGATGAACAGCGAATTCGAATGTGCAGCGGCCATGACGAGAATGTTCGCCATCGCCTCGCGCCCCTCGGCCTGGCCGGGGATCGGCACCCAGTTCGTCGGCACGCAGACGATGTCGGCGCCGGCGAGCGCGTTCAGCCGATAGGTTTCGGGAAACCAGCCATCGTAGCAGATCGCCATGCCAATGCGGCCGATCGGCGTGTGGAAGACCGGAAATCCGAGATTTCCGGGTTCGAAATAAAGGGTTTCCTCGTTCCAGAGATGCACCTTCCGGAATGTCCCGATATAGCCTGAAGGTCCGATCAGCACCGCCGCGTTATAGAGGCTGTCGCCATCACGCTCGGCGATTCCGGCGGCGATGTAGACATCGTGGGACGACGCGGCGGCCTCCCAGCGGCGGACGGTCGGCCCGTCGGGGATCGGCTCCGCCAGGGAGAATGCTTCCCCCCGGCTCCTGAACACATAGCCCGAATTGCAAAGCTCCGGCAGCACGAGCAGTTTCGCGCCATTTGCCGCCGCCTGTTCGATCAATCCGAGACTGACGTCGAGATTGGCGTCCTTCTCGCCGACATGCGGCTCCATCTGGAGGCACGCCACCCGCACCATGTTGCGGCTCCCGGACTGCTCGGCCATCAGACAGCACTCCCCAAAAAAAATAGCCCTCGGCCTGCCCCCATGACGTGACGGGAGCGGGACGAGGGCGGACTTGCCCTTGATATGGTGGCAAGCAACCCTGCTCGCCGGTCCCCGGCATATCTTGACGGGGCCCAAGCATGTTGTTCCGCTCATGCGCGCGCTGTCAACATGAATTTTAGAGCACTTTCCGATCCATCCGGATCGGATGACGCTCTAGCCGAGCGGGCGGGTTTGAAGCTGCGACGGGGTGCCGAAACGCGCTGGCATCTTGCCGCGGCGCGGGTCAGGGCGCGTTGCGGATGCCTTCGAGCAGTTCCTCTGCACGGGTCACCGCATCGGCGATCGACGCCATCGAGACCCGCTTCTTCATGGCCTGGCGGCGAAGCAGGGTATAGGCCTCGTTTTCGGAAATGGATTCCTTCGCCATGATGATCCGGGTGGCCTTGGCGATGAGGCGCTGCGATTTCATGGTTTCCTCGAGCTTGGCCACTTTCGACGACAGCTTCGCCTCGTAGGATTGCAGGGACCGCGCGAGGACGAGGTTGGTCAGGATACCGATCGGCCGGATCGGTTTCATGATCACCGCATGGGCGCGGGCATCCATCAGCGCCCGCAAGGTCAGCGGGCTCTCCGCATTGACGACGGCAATCCGGGTCAGGCTCGTGTCGTCGTAGCTGAAGCCGCGCTGCGTCGCCGACTCGTGTTCGACGAGGAAGAAGACGACATCGGCGCGTTCGCTCGCCTTCGCCGCTGCCGGCCAGACATGGCTGACATCGCAGCCAATCCGCCGGAGTTGGCGCACCAGCTCGTCGCCATCCCCATCATGCGGGTGAGCGATGAGAACCCGCAGGTCACGCAGTTCGCGAAGGATCCGCAGGTCCATCATGCGGAGATATCCTGAACGCCAGGCCGCCCCGGGGCGCTTGGGGCGAAGCCGCCTTGATCGTAATCGTGGCTGACGAGGTAGGGATCGGGTTTGACCGGCTCGGTCTCCTCGTGAACGATCCTGAAGGTGCAATCCGCCGTGGCGATTCCGATGCGCGGGGTGACATAGGCGTGATTGTTGTCAGGGTCGATCGTTACCACCCCCTGGGGGGCGTGAAACTCGGCGCCGAGCGCTTCGCGGGCGAGCACCTGCGGGGTAGTGGTGCCGCAGGCCGCAAGGGCCTGCGCGAAAAGATGCACCTGGCAATAAGCCGCTTCCGCATACATGCTGATCGGGCAACCCTCGCCGAACTTCGCGCGAAACCGCTCGCTGAACTGCCGGTTGGCCGGCGTTGCCACCGTGGAGAAATACGGGGCCGCCGTGATGTGTCCAGCGGCCCGCTCGCCGCCGATCTCGGCGAGTTCGCCCTCCGCCATGGTCAGGCTGGCGATCGGGATGCCGGCGGCGAACAGCTTCGTCTCGGCATATTGGCGATAGAACGCAATGCCGGCTTCGCCGACAAGCGTGGAGAAAATCGCATCCGGCCGGATGCGGCAGAGCCGGTCGAGGGTTGCATCGAAGGTGCGATCCGCGAGCACCAGCGGGAAATATTCCTCGCCGACGATCTCGCCCTGCGCCGCATCGACCAGTTCCTTCATCACCCGATTGGATTCGCGCGGATAGATGTAGTCGGAGCCGATCAGGAAAATCCGCGATCCGTGCCGCCCGGCAAGATACCTGGCAAGCTGGATGCTGTTCTGGTTCGGAACCGCGCCCGTATAGATGACGTTCGGCGAGTATTCGAAACCTTCATAGAGCGAGGGATACCATAAAAGGCCGTTCCAGCGCTCGATCGAGGGCAGCACCGCCTTGCGTTCGGCGGAGGTCGAACAGCCGAAAATGATCTGCACGCCGTCGTCGATGAGCAGGCGCTCGGCAAGCTCGCGATAGGCCGCCGGGTTCGAGCCCGGATCATAGGCGATGGGCTCGACGGGACGCCCGAGAATTCCTCCGGCCGCATTGACCTCCTCGATGGCCAGCGCGGTGCCGAAGAAATGCTCGGATTGGGGAATCCGCATCACGCCCGAGCGTGAAAACAGGATTCCAACCCGCCATGCATCGCGATTATTGGCGAGCGTATCGTTCTGCAAGCAAACCTCTTCGATCCTGAACGGACAAGACTGTCCAGCCGCGATAGTGCCGACGCCGATCTTGCGATGCAAGCGGACATCACGGGTCGGTCGGCCCGCCCCTCTCGGACAACGCGGCGTCGCCGCGCGCGGGGACTTTACTCGACGATGTAGCCGAGCCCCGGCCGGGTCCGAATGTGGTTGTCGGCGAAGGCGCCGAGTTTCTGGCGGATATTGCGGATATAGATGCGGATATAGGTGCGGTCGGACTCGTGCACCCCGCCCCAGCCGGCGCGCAGGATGTCGTCATGCGTCACCAGCTTGCCGCGATGCCGCACCAGGGCTGTGAGAATCCGGAATTCGGTTTTCGTGAAATGAATTTCCGCGCCATCGAGGCTGACGCTGCGGGCCGCCTCGTCGATCCGCAGCCCGTCGAAGACGATCAGCTCGGTCGGCACGCCCTGGCCGGTCGCGATCAGGCGGAAGGCGTTGCGGATGCGCGCGAGCAGTTCGCCGAGGCCGAAGGGTTTCTCGACATAGTCGTTCGCGCCCGCGTCGAACGCCGCGATCTTCTGCGCCTCCTGGTCCCGCGCGGAGAGCACGATCACCGGCACCTCGGAGAATTCGCGCAGCTTCACGATCACGTCCTGCCCATCGAGATCGGGCAGGCCGAGATCGAGCAGGATCACGTCCGGCACCAGCGTCGCCGCCAGCCGCAACGCCTCCGCCCCCCGATCCGCCCGCAGCACGAGATATCCCGCCGCTTCCAGCGCCGGCTTGAGGAAGCGGTGGATCTGCGGCTCGTCATCCACCACCAGCACGCGGCCCGTCTCGATCCGTTTCGCCTCGGTCATGGCTGTTTCAGCTCCACGCGGATGATCGTCCCCGGCAGCCCGTCCGCCGGCAGGTCGCGCCGCGGGCTTTCGGCGGCGATCGTCCCGCCCATCGCCTCGACGAAGGCCCGCGCGATCGCGAGCCCGAGCCCGGTGCCCGGCGCCACCCGGTCGCCGCGGACCACCCGGAAGAAACTGTCGAACACATGCGGCAGGTCCTCGGGCGGAATCCCCACCCCCTCATCGGCGACAGACAGCACGACGACCTCCCCCGCGCGCCGCGCGAACACCGAGATCGCCCCGCCCTCGGGCCCGTATTTCACCGCGTTCTCCAGCAGATTGACCAGCACCTGTTCGAGCAGCGCCGGGTCGGCGCGCACCGTGGCCGCGTCCTCGGGGATGTTGACCGCGGTGTGGAACGCCTCGCTCACCCGTGCGACCGCGAGTTCCACCACCGGCGCGAGATCCACCCTCTCGTGCCGGGCGACGATCTCGCCGGTCTCGATCCGCGCCATCCCGGTGATATTGGCGAGAAACCGCGTCATCCGCCCGACATCCTGGACGATGCTGGCCAGCAGGTCGCGCCTTGTCGCCTCCGGCAGGTCGTCATCCGATTCCGCCAGCGTTTCGGCCGCGCCGCGGATCGCGGTCAGCGGCGTGCGCAGGTCGTGCGAGAGCGAGGAGAGCAGCGCCGTGCGCAGGCGCTGCGTCGATTCATGCGCCCGCGCCTCGGCCGCGCTGGTGGCGAGCCGGAGCCGTTCGGCGGCCAGCGCGGCCTGGTCGGCGAGCGCGCCGAGCGTCTGGATCACCGGCTCGGCCGGCGGGGTTTCCGGCCGCACGCCGAGCACGCCGATCGCCCCCGCCTCGGTCGCCAGCGGCTGGAACCGCCAGGCCGATGCGGGCAGCGTCGTCGTGCCCAAGCCGGTGGCGACACGGTTGCGCCAGGCGAATTCCGCCGCCGCCACCGCCGTCTCGTCGAACCCGCTGGCCGGGGGCAGCCGGCCCGCCCGGGCGATGAGCAGCGCCGCCTCGCCGGCCAGCGCCCGCGCCTCCGCCTCCACCACCGCGGCGAGCCCCGCCTCGTCCGAAACCTGCGCCAGCGCGCGGCCGAACAGCGTGATCCGCCGCAGCGCCTCGATCCGCGTGCGCGCCGCCTCGGCTTCCGCCCGCACCCGCCCGGCCAGCGAGCCGGTGAGCACGCCAACGACGAGAAAGGCGAAGAGCGCGGTCACGTCGCGGGGATTGGTGACCGAAAACGTGTAGATCGGCGGGAGAAAGAAGAAATTCCACAGCACGAAGCCGGTCAGCGCCGCGAAGATGCCGACGCTGCGGCCATACAGGCTCGCCATGCCGACGACGATCGCCGTGAAGACATAGCCCATCGCCTCGGCCGGCAGCAGGAAGCGCAAGGCGAACCCGACGATGGTCGTCGCGATCATGATACCGAGGCTGAGGCCGAAGGGCATCAGCCTCGGCGGGGGCGCGCGATGCGGCGGCGCCGGCCGGCTTGCCGCGGGATCGGGGACGACATGCAGCGCATAGGCCCGCGCCCCGCGCGCGAGCCGCGCGGCGAGGCCCCGGCGCCACCGCCACCGCCCCCCGCCCCGCGCGATCACGATATGCGCGACGTTCTGCCGCGCCGCCGCGTCGAGCAATGCCGCGAGCACATCCGCGTTCGTCGTCGTCTCGACGGTGCCGCCAAGCTGGATCGCGAGATCGAGCGCCGGCTGCACGGCCATGCCGGTCGCCGCCCGCTCGGCATGGAAGGCGAAGAACGGCGCGCGCAGCGCCTCGGCAAGCCGGGAGGCGTGCCTGACCACCTGCTCCGCCGCCTCGCCCGCCTCGACTACCGCCATCACCCGCTCCGCCGCCGGCCACGGCCCGGCGATCGCCTGCGCGCGCATGTAGGCGGCGATGTCGCGATCGACATGCTGCGCCACCCGCCGCAGCGCCATCTCGCGCAGGGCGGCGAGATTCCCCGGCCGGAAGAAGCCGCCCAGCGCCCGAAGCGCGACATCCGGCCGGTAGACCAGCCCCTGCTTCAGCCGCGTCCGCAACTCCTCCGGCGGCAGGTCGATCAGCTCGATATCGTCGGCGAGGCCGAGCACCGTATCGGGCAGGGTTTCCGCCACCCGGATACCGGTGATGCGCGCCACCTGGTCGTTCAGGCTTTCCAGATGCTGAACGTTCAGCGTGGTCCAGACATTGATCCCCGCCTCCAGCAGCGCCGCCACGTCCTGCCAGCGCTTGGCATGGCGCAGGCCCGGCGCGTTGGCATGGGCGAGTTCGTCGACCAGCAGCAGCGCCGGCCGCCGCTTCAGCGCCGCATCGAGATCGAACTCCTCCAGCAGCCGGCCACGATAGGGCACGATGCGCCTTGGCAGCACCGGCAGGTCGCCGAGTTGCCCGGCGGTTTCGGCGCGCCCATGCGTCTCGACCAGGCCGACGACGACATCTGTTCCCGTCTCGAAGCGTCGCCGTCCCGCGGCCAGCATCTCCCAGGTCTTGCCGACCCCGGGGGCGGCGCCGAGGAAAATCTTGAGCTGCCCGCGCCCGTCGCTGTTCGCGCGGGCGAGCAGCGCGTCCGGATCGGGCCGATTCTCTGGCGATGCTGATCCCATGCGGGATGATCACGCCATCCCCGGCAAGCGCGCAAGCCCCATGACGCGGCTCTCCGGCGTCACGCTTGCGGCCGTTTCACGAGGGCGAGGTTGAGCCGCAGCACGTCGACATGCGCGGTGCCGATCACGCCGAAGGCCGGCCGCGCCGCGAGGCGGCGCACCAGGCGCGCGACCGCCGCCGCTTTCATTCCCCGCGCCTTGGCCACCGCCCGCACCTGCCGCAGCGCGTTCGCCAGCGAGATGTCCGGATCGAGCCCCGACCCCGACGATGTCGCCGCATCGTCCGGCACCGGCCCTGGACCATAGGCCTTGCGATAGGCTTCGATCCGTGCGGCGACATGGGAGATGAGCACCTTGCTGGTCGGCCCAAGATCGGAACCGCCGGATTCCGCCGCGTCATAGGGCGTGGGTATGGTCTGGCCCTTCGCATTGGTTCCGGTCAGCGCCGAGGGGCGCGAGTGGAACCATTGCGGCCCGCGGAACTCCTGCCCGATCAGCGCCGAGCCGACCGGCTTTCCGTGAACCCGGATCAGGCTGCCATTCGCCTCGAAGGGAAAGACGAGCTGCGCCAGCGCGGTGAGCGCCAGCGGTGCTACCAGCCCGAGCAGCAGGGTGAACACGATGACAAGGGAAACCACGGGGCGGAGTTCGCGCAACATGACGGCCTCGCTCGATCAGCTGAAGATGTGGAAACTGGCGAGGATCATGTCGACCAGCTTGATCCCGACGAACGGTGTGACGATGCCGCCAAGCCCGTAGATCAGCAGGTTGCGCCGCAGCAGCGCCGCCGCCCCCATCGGCCGGAAGGCGACGCCGCGCAGCGCCAGCGGCACCAGCACGACGATGACCAGCGCATTGAAGATTACCGCCGAGAGAATGGCGCTTTCCGGCGAGGCCAGGCCCATGATGTTGAGCGCGCCGAGCTGCGGGTAGCTGGCGGCGAAAATCGCCGGCAGGATCGCGAAATATTTCGCGATGTCGTTGGCGATGGAAAAGGTGGTGAGCGCGCCGCGGGTGATCAGCAGCTGCTTGCCGATCTGCACGATCTCGATCAGCTTGGTCGGGTCGCTGTCGAGATCGACCATGTTGCCCGCCTCGCGTGCCGCCTGCGTGCCGGTCTGCATCGCGACGCCGACATCGGCCTGCGCCAGGGCCGGCGCGTCGTTCGTGCCATCGCCGCACATCGCGACCAGCCGCCCCTCGGCCTGCGCCGCGCGGATGTAGCCGAGCTTGTCCTCCGGCGTCGCCTGCGCGATCACGTCGTCCACGCCGGCCTCGGCGGCGATCACGCTCGCTGTCACCCGGTTATCGCCGGTGACCATGACGGTGCGGATGCCGATGCGCCGCAGCGCCTCGAACCGCTCCCGGATTCCCGGCTTGACGATATCCTTCAGCTCGATGACGCCGAGCAGCGCGCCGTCCGCCATCAGGCCGAGCGGCGTGCCGCCGGCCCGCGCGATGCGGTCCACCGCCGCGCCGAACGCCTCCGGCGCGGCGCCGCCGGCAAGCGCGACGATGGCGTCGACCGCCCCCTTGCGCCAGCGCCGCTCGCCGGCATCGAGACCGGAAAGCCGTGTATTCGCGCTGAACGGCACAACGACCGCCCCCTCTGGCAGCGTCGGATCGGCGCCGAATTCCTCCCGCGCCAGCCGCAGGATCGACCGCCCCTCCGGCGTTTCGTCGCCGAGCGAGGCGCAGGCGGCCGCCTCGGCCATGCGCCGCACATCCACGCCCGGCACCGGATGGAAGGACGAGGCCATGCGGTTGCCGAAGGTGATCGTGCCCGTCTTGTCGAGCAGCAGCGTGTCGACATCGCCGGAGGCCTCGACGGCACGGCCGGAGGTGGCGATGACGTTGAAGCTCACCAGCCGGTCCATCCCGGCGATGCCGATGGCAGAAAGCAGCCCGCCGATCGTGGTCGGGATCAGGCAGACGAACAGCGCGGCAAGCTCGGCGATGCCGAGCCGCGCGTGTGAATAGGACGCGAAGCCGGGCAGCGTGACCACCACGATCACGAACACGATGGTCAGGCCGGCGAGCAGGATGTCGAGCGCGATCTCGTTCGGCGTCTTGCGCCGCGCCGCGCCCTCGACCAGGGCGATCATCCGGTCGAGAAAGCTCGAACCCGGCTCGGCGGTGACGCGGACGACCAGCCAGTCCGACACCAGCTCGGTGCCGCCCGTCACCGCCGAGCGGTCGCCGCCCGCCTCGCGGATGACGGGGGCGGATTCGCCGGTCACGGCACTTTCGTTGACGCTGGCGATGCCTTCGACGATGTCGCCATCGGCGGGGACGAGGTCTCCGGCCTCGACGAGCACGAGATCATCCCGCCGCAACTGCGGCGCCGGGACCAGGGTGAACGCGGCGCGGTCCGCCGGATCGTCGAGCCGCTTCGCCATCGTGTCGCTGCGCGCCCGCCGCAGGCTCTCTGCCCGCACTCGTCCGCGCCCTTCCGCGACGGCCTCGGCGAAGGTGGCGAACAGCACCGTGATCCACAGCCAGGCCGCGATGACGATGGAGAATGCCCAGCTATGGCCTGAAACCATTTCGTGGATACCGACGGATGTCGTCAGCAGGGCGATGATCTCGGTGACGAAGATGACCGGATTGCGGCAGAGTGTCCGCGGGTTGGTCTTGGCGAGGGCATCGCGCAGTGCGCGGAGCAGGATATCGCGATCGAACAGCCCGATCGTCTCGACGTTGCGGGGCATGGCGGCGCTCCTCAGAAGGTCTTGCCGGCGAGCAGGAGGTAATGCTCGACGATCGGGCCGAGCAGGTCCACCGGCATGAATTGCAGCCCGACCAGGATGACGATGACGCCGATCAGCAGGCCGATGAACAGCGGGCCATCGGTCGGGAAGGTGCCCTCGGAATGCGGCAGGCTCGGCTTGGCGCCGAGTGATCCGGCGATTGCGAGCACAGGGATCATCACCGCGAACCGGCCGAGCAGCATGGCGATGCCCAGCCCGTAATCGAGCAGCGCCGTGTTCGCCGAGAGGCCGGCAAAGGCGCTGCCGTTATTTTCGGTGGCCGAAGTCCAGCCATAGAGCATTTCGGAGAGACCGTGCGGCCCGGCATTGGCGAGCGAGGCGAGGCCCGAAGGGCTCAACAGCGAGACGCCGGCACCGACGAGGATGACCAGGGTCTGCACCAGAACCGCGAGCATCGCGAGTTTCATCTCCCGCGCCTCGATCTTCTTGCCGAGATATTCCGGCGTCCGGCCGACCATCAACCCGGCGACGAACACGGCGAGCAGCGCGAAGAGCACGATGCCATAGAGCCCCGAGCCGACGCCGCCGGGCGCGATCTCGCCCAGCTGCATCATGAAGAGCGCGGCCAGCCCGCCGAGCGGCAGATAACTGTCTGTTACCGAATTGACCGCGCCGGTCGAGGTTCCGGTTGCCGCGATGTTGAACGTGGTGGACTGCGCGATGCCGAAGCGCGCCTCCTTGCCCACCATGTTGCCGGGATGCGCCGCGAGCCCGGCATGGACGAGGATGGGATTGTTCGCCGCCTCCGCGGCATAGGCGCCCAGCATGCCGCAGGCGAGGATCACCGCCATCGCCGCAAACAGGGCCCGCCCGTCGCGCTTGCGCCCCGCCACATGGCCGAAGGCGATCGGCAGCGCGAAGCCGATGACCAGGATCAGCCAGATTTCCAGAAGGTTGGTCCAGGCGGTCGGGTTTTCGAACGGATGCGCCGCGTTGGCGTTGAAGAACCCGCCGCCGTTGGTGCCCAGTTCCTTGATCGCCTCCTGCAGCGCGACCGGCCCGCGGGAAATGGTCTGAATGCCGCCGGCGAGGGCATGGACATGGGCAGCGGGGGCGAGCGTCATCGGCACGCCGGAAGCGATCAGCAGGATCGCGGCGATGACGGCGAGCGGCAGCAGGAGATAGAGGGTGATCCTGACGAGATCGACATAGAGATTACCGAGCGTGCGAATACCGCCACTGGCGAAGGCCCGCATGAGCGCGCCCGCCGCGGCGAGGCCGGCGGCCGCGGAGAGGAAGTTGTGCACGGCAAGACCGAACATCTGCGCGCCATAGGAAATCTGGCTCTCGGGCGCGTAGGCCTGCCAGTTTGTGTTGGTGGCGAAGGATATCGCCGTGTTGAAGGCGAGCCTGGGGCTCATGCCCCCGATATGTTCGGGGTTGAAGGGCAGGTAATCCTGGAGCCGGAGGATCGCGTAGAGCAGCAGGACGTGGACCAGGGCGAGCAGCAACAGGCCCACGGCATAGGCGCTCCAGGCCATCTGGCGGGTGGGATCGATCCCGCAGAGGCGATAGACCGGCGCTTCGATTGCAGCGAAGAAGCGCCACTCACCGCGATAGAGGCGGGCCAGATAGGCGCCGAGCGGAAAGGCGGCAGCGAGGACGAGAACGAGCGCGAGGGCGATGAACCCGATTCCGTGCAAGGTCATGGAGGGCGATATTCCGTTCCGGATTGCTACTGGTCCGGCGAATGCCGGTGGAGAAGCTGTTGGACCACCTGCCAGATCCACAGCACGACAAGGATGATGGCGCAGGCGCTGCCAAGGCAGATCAGGGCGTCGGAGGCGAGGCCGGCGATGTGCGCCGCGACATCCATGGCGTTCAGAAATCTTCAGGTCGCAGCAAGGCCCAGACGAGATAGACGAGGACCAGCATGGCGACGACGCCGGAGACCCACAGATCGATCACCGCTGCGGCTTTCGTCAGATCGTCACGCAGGCGTTCACGTAGAGGAGAAGCGCGCCGAACAGCGCGATGGCGAGCGAGAGGGAAAGAAGGTCTGTCATGGCGCCTGGCTCCGAATTGGCCTTGTCGTGTGGCGATTACGCAATTCGGAGTATGGGCGGCGCGGCGGTAAAGATTCGAGGCCGAATTCAGGCGAGTTTGTATAGAAAATGTATAAATGCGGCGCGGCGTATGAGCGTGAGGGCGCGGTGCCGCCAGCCGGACCGGAGACGACGGGTACACGCCCCGCCGAACATCCTGCCCGGCCGCATGCCGGTGGCAGTCAGAACAGGATACCCGCCTCGATCACGCCGGTAACCTGGTTGCGACCCGTGCCTTTGCTGCCATAGGCCGGCCCGGCGCCGATTTTCGTCAGGTGCAGGTAGCCGAGATCGGCGCGCGCGAAGAGATATCTGGTTTGCCAAGTCGGGGTTACCGAAACGCCGACCCCGCGCGAGCCCGGATTTGCGAACCAGAGATCGGGGCCATTGGAGGCGAAATATTCGCCCCAGGCACCGATCGAGTACGGCGACGCGCCGAACTGGTAATCGGCGAACAAGGCGGCGCCGAAATTGCTGGAACCCCTGTTCAGGCCGATCCGATGGTCGGGTTTCGCGTAGACATATTGCAGTTCGGGCACGAGGTTCAGATTGCCCGACGTGTATGAGTAGAACCCGCCGATCATTGTCGAATTGACGAGGGGCGATTCGCTCAGCGGGCCAGCCCCGACATGGGATGCGGCATAGGGCGTGGTCGCGGAGCCGTAGACATGCGCGCGAGGCCCCGTGCGGCCGAGATTGGTCGCACCGAATATCGTGATGCTGTTGGCAGCATCGGGTGCATAGCTGACATCCGCCTGAAGGAAATTCCACACGCCGGTGTTGAACCCGTCGCCGAGCGATGCGGTGGCGCTGAAGGGGCCGCGATTGTAGGTCGCGGTGACACCGAGGCTCTGGCCATTCTCGACGTAGAAGATGTCCGTCGTCAGAACGTTCGCATTCTCCCAATCAATGGCGGATTCATAGCCTTCCACGGAGCCGATCTGACCAGCGGAAATCGTGAAGCCAGGAACCGGAGCGAGGGTCAGGTAGGCGGCATAGAGCGGCCCGGTCGGGAATGCCTGCGCTGTTGCCGGTGTTGGCGCCGTCCCCAGCGTGAACGGCGTCGTCGCCCCGGCCTGGAGGGTGAAACGCACAGGCCCGTCGGGCTTTTCGACCTTGATCAGGCCGTTCATCAACTCCGCGCCGGTCGACTTGCTAGTGCCCAGCAGGCCGGTCTCGGCGCCGCGGCCGGCACCGGACAGCGCATACATGTATCCATCGACCCCGCCAGCAACTTCGAGAGTGCCCAGTGGCCCGGCGTCGAGATGCATCGGTGCCGGCAAGCTCATTGCCGCGGCCAAGGGTGCCGTCATGATCGACACGCCACAGGCGGCAGCCAGTGCGCAGACGGGCCGGCGACCGGCATGCCGGACTCTCGATATCGGTCTCATGGGCGACAGTCACCTTTCGTGAATTGGCGGGCGAAGCAGAGACCGCGGGAGAGGTCGGCAGCATCTCTTCCTGGTCCCGACATGCAGGCTTGGTTTTCGCATGGCACATACAGTGCGCGTGATACAGGATGCCAGAGCATCATCCGATCCGGGGGATTGAAAAACCCGCCATCGCTGACAAAAATCGCACTTCGTCGCCATTGATTGCAGATCAGGGGTGGCGCACCATGTCCTCCTGATGATGCGCAAGATCGCCGCTTTGCCCACGCTCCTGCTTCTCGGAGGATGTACCGTGTTCGGAATCCGGTCTGGCACGCCGCAGCCCGGCTATACCGTCACCGGACGGGTGGGCGCGGTGCAGATTCGCAACTACGGGCCGCGGCTGGCGGCGGAAACGACCGTCGAGGGCGGGGAGATCGGCTCCCGCTCCACCGGCTTCCGCAAGCTCGCATCCTACATTTTCGGCGCCAACACGAGGCCCGGCGGCGGCAGCGGGAAGATCGCGATGACCGCCCCCGTCGAGCAGGCTGGCGCCGGCGGCAGCCGGATCGCGATGACAGCACCGGTCGCCCAGCAGGGTAGCAATGGCCGCTGGACCATCCGCTTCTTCCTGCCCGCCGGCATGACGATGGCCACCGCGCCGCGCCCGCATGACCCCTCGGTCCAGCTCGTCGAGATTCCCGCCGAGACGATGGCGGTCCTGCGTTTTTCCGGCAGCCCCGGCGCCGGTTCGGTCGCGGCCCACAGCGAAAGGCTGCTCGCAACACTGGCTCACTCACCATGGCAGCCGGAGGGCAGCGTCGTCGCCTGGTTCTACGATCCGCCCTGGACGCTGCCCTGGCTGCGCCGCAACGAGGTCGCCGTTCCCGTCGAGCACCGATAGCGCTTCAGGCCAGCCGCCGCGCCTCGCACTCGTTCGGCCTTGCCGATGAGCGGAGCATCACGGCGCGTTGCGCGAGAGATCCGGGGTAGAGCACAATATCCGACTCATCAGAGCGGACGACGCTCTAGTGCCCACTTTCAATCTGAAATCCATCGGATTTCAGATTCTGGACACTAGCCCCGCTTCATCCATGCTTCGCACCAGCCGGCCGGGCTGATCGGGCCGGCGACCAGGTGGCAATGGCTCGCGGTTGAACCCTGTTCTGGCGGCTTGAACAAGACGCAGGCGCCGCAGACCTCGCCATGTTGCGATCTGTCGACATATCCGACAGCGGCTTTCGACACGCTGGGCACCATGGCCCGCAGGCTACCCGGCGCGGGACCGCTCCCTGCCGCGCGCGCCCGCGTGGCCAGGGCGGCAAGGCCCGCCGCGGCGGCGAGAAGGGCATGGCGGCGGGTTGATGCTGAATGGATCATGCGGCGCTCCCGTCAGTAATTCGTGGTGCTCAGGGCGATCCGGGCCGAGAGATTGCGCCCGCCGCCGAGCCCGCCGGTGAGGGCCACGGCAACCAGCCGGTCATGGCGGTAGACCTGCCGCAGTGCGAGGGTCATCGGATGCGTATCCCCGCCAATCGTCGCACGGCCGATCAGCCGGTTGCCCTGCGCGGCGCAGGCGCCCGCGAGCCGCACCGGCCGCCTGCCATATTCGGCGGAGAGCGTCGCGGTCATCCGGCAATCGGTGCGGTTACCATCGATCCAGATGCGGCCCTGGATGTCGGAAAAGTGCCGGACCTTGCGGCCGCGCGACAGGCTGGCCGTCATGCTGCCGGTATCGAGATCGACCTCGACGGTCCTGAGCGGGCGAAGCGCGGCGACGGTGTTCGCCGTGGCGTCCGGCGCGCCGCGATTGCCCCAGCTGGTTCGCACATAATTGGCGATCGCCGCGATCTGCGCATCCGAGAGCATCGCGCCGAAGCGCGGCATGGAGGACTGGCCCGGATGCCAGGGCTGGAACCCGCCGAGGACCATGCTGACCAGATCGTCGCCCGGACCGTTCCAGACGGCCTGGTTGTGCGCGAGATTCGGAATGTTGGCGGAGACACCCTGCCCATCATCACCATGGCAGCGGGCGCATTCATCATGATAGAGGCGCTTCCCGCTCGCGAGGGAGGCGGCGATCACCCGCTTTGCCGGCGCGCTTTTCTGCGGATGCACCGTGCGCAGATAGGCGATGATGTCACTGACATCGTGTTTGGGCAGCCGGCTCAGACTGTCGTCGACCACGGTTTTCATCTTGCCGAATGGCGCGCCTTCGCGCATGTCGCCGCCATCGCGCAGATAGGCGAGGATCGCCTGATCGGACCATGCGCCGAGACCGTCCGATTTCGAGTTGGTGATGTTTGGCGCATACCACCCCTGGTCGACGATGTGGCCGCCGGCGAGATCGCGCGCGGGGATTGTCGCCATCGCGATATTGCGCGGGGTGTGACACGCGCCGCAATGCTCGAGCGCCTGAACGAGATAGGCGCCGTGCCGAACGTTTCTGCTCCAGCCCGGCTGGTATTTCATTTCATGCGGATGGAAGAACATCAGCCGCCAGGCGAGCAGGCCAGCGCGCAGATTGGCCGGGAAGGCCATCGTATCCGGCCGGTCCGGAATCGCGGCGGGGGCGAGACTGTCGAGATAGGCCTTGATCGCCATCACGTCGGCATGGCTGAGCTTGGAATAGGCGGTGTAGGGCATCACCGGGTATTCGTATTTCGGAAACACGACGAGCGAACTACCGGGCTCGATGCCGTCATGCATCGCGCGCCAGAACTGGCGGTCGGTCCATTTGCCGATGCCGTGCCGTTTGCTCGGCGTGATGTTAGGGGAGAAGACGGTGCCGAACGGCGTGCCGACCGCGCGGCCGCCGGCGAAGGGGGGCTCGCCCGCAACGCTGTGGCAAGGCAGGCAATCGCCGGCGACGACGAGAAAGAAGCCCTTGCGCACCATCGCCGCCCGTTTCGGATCTTTCGGCATATTGGCGGGCTGCGGCAGATCGTCGCCCGCCATGCCGGGGCGTGGCGCCGCCGCGACATGCGTTGCCGCCGCCGGCCAGGTGGTGACACCGGCCATGGCCGCCCCCTGCGCCGCGGGCGGGGCGGCGCTGGCGGTGACCCACAACGCCGCGGCGAGGGACAGTGACGCGGCAAGACCGCCAAGGATCATTCTCGTCCGAGTGTGGGGCATTCCGGGCATGCGCAGATCCTCCTCATGGTCCATGAGGGACGGCGGAGCCCGGTTTCAACGGCAGGATCGGTCAGTCGGGGGAAAACACACGAAATCTGACAGAATCGTGATCGCGCGAGCGTTGCACGATTTTTCGTTACGAATTCAGTTCATTTTATATGAAAGCCGAAGCCGGCATCTCCCCTGCCGGCCGTCTGGACCTTCGCCTCGGGTCAGTCTGCGGCTTCCTTCATCTGCGCGCCGCCGTGCCGGTAGAGCGCCTGGGCAGCGGCGACGCCGGCGCCGAGGCGGATGTCGAGACCGAGATCGGCCATGCACATCTCAGCGACAGCAAGGCCGGAGAGCGCCATCGCATCGGTGAGCATGCCGAGATGGCCGATGCGGAAGACCTGGCCGGCGACATCGCCCAGCCCCGCGCCGAACGCCATGCCGTAACGCTCGGCGGCGTGGGTGACGATGCGCGCGGCGTCGAACCCGCCGGGGGTGCGAATTGCGGTAACCGAATTCGAGTAGAGTTCGGGTGATGCGGCGCAGGGCGACAAGCCCCAGGCGGCGACGGCGGCGCGCACGCCGCTGGCGATCCTGGCGTGGCGGGCGAAAACGTTGTCGAGCCCTTCATCGAGCAGCATGCGGCTCGACAGCGCGAGCCCGTTCAGGAGCCCGACCAGCGGCGTGTAGGGATAACCGCTGGCGGCGTTAGTGGCGCGCATGTCGTCGATATTGAAGAAATTGCGAGGGAGTTTCGCGTTCCTGCTGGCGGCGACGGCCTTCTCGCTGAACGCGGTGATGGCGAGGCCCGGGGGCAGCATGAAGCCTTTCTGCGAGCCGGTGACCGCGACGTCGACGCGCCAGGCATCGAATTCGAACGGCATCGAGCCGATCGAGCTGACGCCATCGACGAGGAGCAGCGCATCGTGGCTGGCCGCGTCCATCACCCGGCGCAGGCCGGCGATGTCGGAGACCACACCGGTCGCGGTTTCGTTGTGGGTGGCGAGCACGGCCTTGATCCGGCGCGCCTTGTCCTCGTGCAGAAGTTCGGCGAAGCGGGGGAGAGGAATCCCCTCGCCCCAAGTCACGTCGACCAGGATCACCTCGAGGCCGAAGCGCCGGCACATCTTGATCCAGCGGTCGCTGAACATGCCATTGCGGGCGGCGAGCACGGTGTCACCGGCGCTGAGCGTGTTGGAGATCGCGGTTTCCCAGCCGCCGGTTCCCGTCGCGGGGAAGATGAAGACCTCGGCGCGCTCCGCCTTCATCACGCCGCGGCAACCCGCGAGCGCCGCGCTGAGGATCGGCGCGAAAGCCTGCGACCGGTGATCCATGGTCGGCATGTCGCAGGCTTTTCGGATCACTTCGGGAATGTTCGTCGGCCCCGGGATGAAGACAGGGTTCTGCAGACTCATCGGGCGGATCCTTCTTCGGTTGCGCGGACTATAGGGTTCCGGCCAGGGGCACGCAATTTTTTTGAAAATATTTTTCAAAGCTGGAATTCGGCGGAAAAATGATTTGAATCATGATTTTGTTTTTTTCATCATGCGAAAATTGGTTTCAATCGAGGAGCAACGATGGCAAGGCCGCCCGAGATCGGCAGCACCGGACGCCGTGCGCGGGGACGCCCGCGCGCCTGGGCCGACACGACCAACCAGAACCGGATCAAGTCGCTCGATCGCGCCATGGACGTGCTGGAGCGGCTGAGCGAGATGGGCAGCGCGACGCTCTCGGACCTTGCCGGGGAACTCGGCCAGTCGCCGGCCAGCGTCTACCGCGTCCTGTTCACGCTGGAGGCGCGCGACATCGTCGATTTCGAGGCGACGAGCCAGACATGGCATATCGGCGCGGGCGCCTTTCTGATCGGCTCGCGGTTCCTGAGACGGACATCGCTGGTGGAGCGCGTGCGGCCGGCGCTCCGGAGCCTCATGGAGCGCACCGGAGAGACGGCGAGTCTCGGCATCGAACGGAACGGGCTGCTGCTCTTCGTGAGCCAGGTTGAGACCCATGCCCATATGCGGGCCTTCTTTCCGCCGGGGACGACATCGCCAATGCACGCCTCGGGCATCGGCAAGGCGCTGCTCGCGGAGATGGACGAGGGGCGGCTTGCCGCAATCGTCTCGCGCCACGGGCTCGTGCGCTTCACCGCCAACACGCTGACGACGCGCGACGCGCTGATGGCCGATCTCGCGGCGACACGCGAGCGTGGCTATGCGGTGGATGCCGAGGAACGGGACGATGGCATGCGTTGCATAGCCGCACCGATCTTCGACATGCATGGCGAGGCGATTGCCGGGCTTTCGATCTCGGGGCCATCGGCACGGATGCCCGACTCGGCAATCTCCGGACTCGGTTCATCGGTCATCGAGGCGGCGCAGTCGGTGACCGCGGGGATGGGAGGCCGGCGGCACGAGTGAGGCGTTTGGAAATCCCCCCTGGCCGATGTGATTCGCCGCTGAATTCGTATTCGGCAGGGATGGGAAGCTTGACCGTCTTTCATGCCGACCGGCATGGGGTGAGGAACCGGCATCGTGCCGCCGAACGATATCGGCGAATCCGCCGACGCAGCCGCATAAAAGATGAGGGGCCAAAAAAAACGGGGCCCCGGAGGGCCCCGTCGTGTAACCAGACCAGAACGGTAGGTTCAGACCGCCTTGAGGTTGGTCGCAGCCGCCTTGCCGCGTTCCTGCGTCACCTCGTAGGAAATCTTCTGGCCTTCGTTGAGGCCGCGCATGCCAGCAGCCTGAACCGCAGTGATGTGAACAAAAACATCCTTGCCGCCATCCTGCGGCACGATAAAGCCAAAGCCCTTCGTGGTGTTAAACCACTTGACAGTGCCGATCGCCATTGTCGCGTCGTCGCTCCTAAGACAGACCCACCGTGCGACCGCCGCACGGCTCCAGAGGGACAACCGGGTTTTGGACGTCTTGGCCGTACGGAAACCCGTCTCGTGCAACAAGGCAAGCCAAAGTCGATTGCACGATTAATGACGCAGAAACCGCCGGAGCTGTCAACGCGAATAAATTCTCCCGCGGGCGATTTAAGCAAGATTTCGCAAACTATCCGTTCAAATTCGATAAAACGCATAAGAGCCACCTACGATTGCCTTTCCGCACGCAGCGGGGAATAGTCAGGAAAGCCATTTACAGGGAGATCGATACATGACGAACGCTACCGTTTTCGAGACGATTTCGACCCAGAAATGTTTCGGCGGCATGCAGGGCGTCTATCGGCACGAGGCAAATGAAACGGGATGCGCGATGCGCTTTGCTGTTTTCATCCCGCCTCAGGCCAAGATCGGGAAGGTTCCCGCACTTTATTACCTGGCCGGCCTGACATGCACGGAAGAGAATTTCACGGTTAAGGCCGGGGCGCAGCGCGTTGCCGCGGAGCTTGGGATCGCCCTGATCGCTCCGGATACCTCGCCGCGCGGCCTTGGCTATCCCAGTGAATCGGACGCGTATGATTTCGGCGTCGGCGCCGGGTTTTATGTCGACGCCACCGAAGACCCGTGGCGAAATGGGTACAGGATGTATTCGTACATCTCGGAGGAATTGCCGGCGCTGATCAATGCCTCCTTTCCGGTCGATGCCGCACGGGTCGGCATTTTCGGCCACTCGATGGGCGGACATGGCGCCCTCACGATCGCGCTTCGGAATCCGCGGCGCTATCGGTCCGTTTCCGCATTCGCGCCGATCGTATCGCCGATGCGTTGTCCCTGGGGCGAAAAGGCGTTGACCTTCTATCTGGGCGGCGACCGCACGGCCTGGCGCGATTACGACGCAACCGCGCTGATCGCTGACCGTGGCTGGAATGGTCCGGCCATCCTGGTTGATCAGGGAACGGCCGACCCATTCCTTGAGCGCGAACTCAAGCCCGAATTGCTGCGGGAGGCCTGTTCAGCAAAGGGCGTGGCGCTGGAGCTGCGCATGCAGGATGGCTATGACCATTCGTATTTCTTCATTTCGACCTTCGTCGAAGACCATCTCAGGCATCACGCCCAACATCTCTGATGGGCGGGGCCTGACGAGATGCCGATCAGACGGTCAGTATCCGGCGGAGCAGTTCGACATCCTCGGCGAAATCGGGATCAGCGTCGATCAGTTCGGTGACTTTCGCCACCGCGTGCATCACCGTCGTGTGGTCACGGTTACCGAACTTCCGGCCGATCTCGGGCAGGCTGCGGCTGGTCAGCTGCTTGGCGAGATACATCGCAATCTGCCGCGGGCGCGCGATGTTCCGCGCCCGCCGGGCCGACGACATTTCGCTGATCCTGATATTGTAATGCTCGGCGACCTGCTTCTGGATTTCCTCGATCGTGATCTTGCGGTCGTACGCGCGCAGGAGATCGTGCAGAACCTCGTGCGCCGTTTCAAGCGTGACGGGACGCTCGAACAGGTTTGCGTGCGCGATGAGCCGGTTCAGTGCCCCCTCGAGTTCCCGGACATTCGCGGTGATCTTTTGCGCGAGGAACTCCATCACCCGACCGGGCACGTTCACGCCGGCACGGGCAGCCTTGGCCTCGAGAATGGCCAGCCGCAACTCGTAGGTTGTCGCATGGACATCGGCAACCATGCCGCAGCCCAGCCGGGTGCGAAGCCGGTCCTCGATCCCTGAAAGATCGGAGGGCGACTTGTCGGCGGAGACGATGATCTGCTTGCCGGAATCGACCAGCGCATTGAAGGTGTGGAAGAACTCTTCCTGCGTGCCATCCTTGCCGATGAGGAATTGCAGATCGTCCACCATCAGGACATCGACACTGCGCAACTCGTTCTTGAATTCGATGGTAGACTGCCGGCGCAGGGCGCTGACGAATTTGTGCATGAACTTCTCGGCCGACATATAGGCGACCGTCACCTCGTCCGAGCGTTGCGAAAGCTCCCAGGCGATCGCGTGCATCAGATGGGTCTTGCCGAGCCCGACCCCGCCATAGAGGAACAGCGGGTTGAAACCGGGTGTGGCATGTCCATCCGCGACGCGCCTTGCGCAGGCGTACGCAAACTCGTTCGGCTTGCCAACCACGAACGTATCGAAGGTGAACCGGGGATCGAGCGGCGCGCTCATATCCTGCCGATCCTCAATTTCACGGCGGGCGGCGGCAGGCTTGACGGCAGCCCCCTTCACCTCGGCCTCGGCAAGGTCGGGGGCGCGCTCGCTCGTTCCCACCGGCTTGGTGCGGATATCGACCCGGCGCACCGCAGGATTTTCGGCCTGCCAGAAGGCGGTCAGCAATCCACCATATTCCTTGTTGACCCAGTCGCGCAGGAACCGTGTGGGCAGCATGACCGTGACTTCATCGCCATCAAGCCCATGCAGAACGGCCTGGCGCAGCCAGTTGCGATACTCGACCTCGCCAATCTCTTCCTGCAGACGCCCCCGGACGCGACTCCACTGGCTGGCCAGTTCATCCTGGCCAGTATCGCCGCGCGAACGCCCTGAAGACCGGGCTTCGCTACCCTGATCCTGCCAAACCTGCGTGCTCAAGTGCCGCTCCCGTCCTGACTTCATCCCTGCACGACCGCATGACCGACCCGATATTCGACCGCACAAACCGGCCATCCGCAATCGATGGTTGAAAAAACCACCAAACGGATCAGTCACCGTCATCCATTCGTCATCCTGTGACCTGAAACTAGGCCAAACCCAGCGCCCTGCGCAAGACCCTATTGATTTGATTTTCTGCTGATATAATGTGCATCTTTAAATAATTGCCCATTAAATCAGGTGATTGATGGAGCCCTTTGAAATCTGGCCGCATCACTTCCTGATAAAATCGCAAAAACATCTTGCAATTGTCGGTTGCAGTTCATGTTGACGCGCTGTTGCGAAATACGATCAGTGAAGCAATTCTGATCCTGACAGCGAGTGCATCAGAAAACAACAAACAGCAGACATATCCAGCGACTTGTTTCATTCGCTGAATACCTCAACTGATCGTCGTTAAAAACGTGGTTTCACCAAGCCGAGAGGACTGATTGAAACGGCCCTTGCGTCAAGAGCCGCTCCGGCAACGGCGGTGGGGTTTTATCCGATAGAAATGGAAGCCCCGCCGCGTCTTAGACGGAGGCCGAAAGCGCCTTCACGCGGGCGGAAAGCCGGGACAGCTTACGGGACACCGTATTGGCCTTCAGAACGCCCTTTGTGGCGGCGCGCTGCAATTCAGGCTGAGCGACCACGAACGCGGCACGCGCTTCAGCATGATTGCCCGACGCTATCGCCTCTTCAACCTTCCGGACGAAGCTATGCACGCGTGACCGGCGGGCCTTGTTGCGCGCTGTGCGAACAATGGTCTGACGGATGCGCTTCTGCGCCGATGCAATATTGGCCATGGACGAACGATCTCTTCCAGTAAACGGAGCAAAAACCAACAGGCCGCAGCGCATGGTGGCTGCGGCCCGAAATCATATGTGTAGATATCGCCGGTCGGGTTGGCCGTCAAGCAGGGAAACCGCGCAATCCAGCGTCCGCATTCCGTATGGCCAGAGCGCGCGACAGACGCCGGAACGGCCGTCGCCCGACCGGCCTCCGGATATGACGGCATCCGACCGCAATACCCGCATGGCGCGTTACGCCAGCGCGTCGAACGCCCGATCGAGATCGTCGATCAGGTCCGCAACGTCTTCAAGACCCACGGAGAAACGGATCGTTCCTCCCCCGATGCCAAGGCGGGCTCGCTCTTGCGCGGGAATACGAGAGTGGGTCGTGGTTTCCGGATGAGTTACCATCGATTTCGAATCGCCCAGATTATTGGAAATCGCGATCAGATCGAGTGCGTTCATGAAGCGGAACGCCGCGTCCTTGCCTCCCTCAAGCTCGAACGTCACCAGCGTGCCGCCGGCGCTCATCTGCCGCTTCGCGAGGTCAACCTGCGGATGGTCGGCCCTGAACGGATAGAGAGCCCGCCGGACATGGCGATGGCTTGCGAGATGATCCGCAATGGTCGCCGCCGAGCGGGAGGCCTGGCCGACGCGAAGCGCCATCGTCTCAAGCCCTTTCAGGATGACCCAGGCGTTGAATGGCGAGATCGCGGGACCGGTGTTGCGGGTGAAGGGCTGAAGCGTGGTCTCGATCCAGGCCTTGCTGCCCAGCACGGCACCACCGAGCACACGCCCCTGGCCATCCATATGCTTCGTCGCGGAATAGACGACGACGTCGGCGCCAAACTCGATCGGCCGTTGCAGCAGAGGCGTGGCAAAGACATTGTCGACCACCACAACGGCGCCGGCCTTGTGGGCGAGGTCGGCAACGGCGCGCAGGTCGATGATCTCGAGCATCGGATTGGACGGCGTTTCCAGCAGCACCAGCGCAGCGCCCGGTGCCAACGCCGCCTCCCAGGCCGCGAGGTCGCTCCCGTCGACGAACACGCTCTCGATGCCGTAGCGCGGCAGCAAGGTCGAGACGATCCAGGAACAGGAGCCGAACAGCGCACGCGAGGCGACAACCCGGTCCCCGGCCTTCAAATGGGACAGCAAGGCCGCATTCACCGCAGCCATGCCGGTCGCGGTGGCGCGGCATGCCTCGGCCCCCTCAAGCGCCGCGAGCCGGGCCTCCAGCATGCTGACGGTCGGGTTGCCGAAGCGGGAATACTGGTAATGCGCAATCTCGCCTTTGAACGTGGCCTCCGCCTGTTCCGCGCTATCATAGACAAACCCGGAGGTCAGATAGAGCGCTTCGGCGTTCTCTGCGAAATTGGACCTGATCTGGCCGGCGTGAACCAGAGTGGTCGCGGGGCGGTATTTTCGTTCTTTCATGATCCGTCTATATCGTGCCGGCGTGGGACGGCAACCCACATGCGGCATGGGCCAGACCGGAGGATCGCAAAGGGCTGGTTTGCAACGGCGGTCAGACGGCGCCGAGCGCGGAGGCGGCAGGCGCTGGCTGGCGCAGCCAGCGATCGAGCATGGGAATGATCCGCTTTGCCGGCTGAAATCCTTCGGTGACGATCACGTAGCGCCGATCCGGCTCCTTTGCGGCGACAAGGGTCGGAAAGCCGACGATGCCGGATTTCTGCGTCAGCGCGAAGTCTTGCCGCGTTTCCGCGCCAAGGTCGTCGGAGCGGAGCAGATCCCGGAAAATCTCCGCGCCGAACCCCTGGCGCGCCGCGATTCCCGCCAGCACCACCGGATCCGTCACATCCTCGTTGCATAAATAGAAAGACCGCTGGATGTTGCCCAGAAGGATGAACGCGTCCTCCGCCGAGCGGCGACGGGCTGCGACAATGGCACGACAAGCCATTTCGCTATCGTAGAAAAAGCCTTCGCGGTCGAAAAACGCATGATCGAAGGGCTGCCCGGACGCGTCTTGCACCCGCTCCCAATGGGCTGACGTCAGACTTTTCGCCGCCGCATCCATGGGCGAACGCACGTCTCGCCGCAGGCCGCCGAGAACGATGCGAATGCTCGTCCGGCGGGCATAGCGTGCGCGAATCTCATCCATCACCGGCGCAAAACCCCAGCACCATGCGCACATCGGATCGATAAAGTAGACGAGAGAGGTTTCATATATCATACGTCACACCATATGTGCCAATCCGCCGCGCCGGACGGGTTGTTTTATAATGATCGGTTTATTATATTGGAATTGGTAATGCAGTCGAGATCAAGAGTAATATGCCACGCCCACGCCTCCTGACTGACGATGACGTTCTCGACCGGGCAATCCCGGTCTTCAGACAGAATGGCTACGCAGGCACGTCTCTACGCGACCTGACGGAGGCAACCGGTCTCAGCGCGGCCGCGCTGTACCATCGGTATGGCGACAAGGACGGCCTGTTCCGCGCGGCGCTCGAGCGCTACGCTGATGACGGCTTGACGCCTGTTCTTGAAGAGCTCGCCGCGAATTCCGACCCGATCGCCTCGATTGCCGATTTTCTCGGCCAGATCCGCGACCTTTCGCGGGACGATCCGCTACATCTCGGCTGCCTGCTGGTGAACACGGCGATGGATGGCGGCCCCCTGTCCCCTGAAGCGAGGACGATCGTCGCGACGCGTCTTGGCGACGTTCAGCGGTTTTTCCAGGAACGGCTTGAACACGCCCAGGAGGCCGGGCATTTGCCGGCCGGCATGAACGCCGCCACACAGGCCGAGCTGCTGTTGGGCACCGTTGTCGCGCTGCGCACTTTCGCGCGGCTCGACCCCGATCCTGGCCGGCTGGACCGCCTTGTCGATGACGCCGTGAGCAGACTCACGAGGCCCGCGCCCACATCCATATGAACACATGCACCACCCGGACACGCCGCCAGTCTCCGCCGGCCTTGCGGCGTTGCTACGCGGAGTGCCGCCTGAGGAGAGCCTGAATGCGTGACCCCCTGAAGCTTTACGATCTCGCCGGCGCGGACGAACGCGTCCGGTTCAGCCCGAATTGCTGGCGCACCCGCTTCGCGCTCGCCCACAAGGGCCTGCCGTGCGAGACCGTGGTCTGGCGGTTCATGGAAAAGGACGCCATCGCATTTTCCGGCCAGGGCAAGGTGCCCGTGCTGGTCGATGGTACCCGGCATGTTCATGACAGCTGGACCATTGCCCTGTACCTTGAGGATGCCTACCCGGATCGTCCGAGCCTGTTCGGCGGCGCCGCCGGCCGCGGCCTCGCCCGCTTCGTGAACCAGTGGACCAGCGAGGCGGTACACCCCGCGATCGCGAAGGTTGTGCTGCCCGACCTCGTGGACATTCTGCACGAGGGCGACCGCGAGTATTTCCGCACGACGCGCGAGGCCGCTTTCGGCACCACGGTGGGCGCGCTGCGGGCGGCGCGCGAGGAGAATCTCGCCGCGCTCCGCGCCACGTTGCGCCCGCTTCGCAGCACGCTGGCCGATCAGAAATTCCTCGCCGGCGACGCTCCGAACTATGCGGACCATGTGGCCTTCAGCGCCTTCCTCTGGGCGCATGCCTCGACCCCGGTAAAGATCCTCGCCGAGGATGACACGCTGCACGCCTGGTGCGGCCGCATGTTCGACGCTTATGACGGGCTGGCACGCAGCCTGCCGGCCGCCGCCTGAACGGGAGACATCCAATGTCCGCGATCGAGGGTATCCGCGCCTGCGTGTTCGACGCCTATGGCACGCTGTTCGATTTCGGCTCCGCCGTCGCCCGCTGTCCGGATGTGCCGGATGACCGGCGCGCCGCGCTGGTGACGCTCTGGCGGGACAAGCAGCTGCAATACACCTGGTTGCGCAGCCTACAGAACCTCTACACCGATTTCGAGACCGTCACCGCCGACGCGCTCGATTTCGCGCTGGAAGCGACCGGCCTCGCCGACCCGAAGCGGCGCGAGTCGCTGCTCGCACTCTATCGTATCGTCTCGGCCTATCCCGAGGTAAAGGCGACGCTGGGCACGCTGAAGGCAAAAGGAATCGCCACGGCGATCCTCTCCAACGGCACTCCCGCGATGCTCGCCGCGGCCATCGCCCATGCCGGGATTGGCGACGAGCTTGACCATGTGCTTTCGGTCGAGGCGGTGGGCGTGTTCAAGACCGATCCGCGCGTCTACCAGATGGTGCCGGCGCGCCTCGGCGTCGAGCGCAAGGAAGTCTGCTTCGTCTCATCCAATGGCTGGGATGCCTACGGCGCCTCGGCCTTCGGCTTCCGTGTCGCCTGGTGCAACCGCGCGAAGCAGCCGGCGGAGCGGCTGCCGGGCACGCCCGACGCCATGATCGGCGATCTGTCCGCCCTGCCCGGCCTGCTCGGCCTCGGCTGAGGCGCCGCTTGCGCCAGCCGGGACGGCGGCGCTAGATTGAGAGCAGGAACCGGTGGCCCGCAAGGGCTGAAACGGGAACGCAGAAGGGCGAAGTTTCGCCCCGTCTGCGGCTGCCCCCGCAACTGTGAGCGGCGAGGCGCGTTCATCCGGGCCATTGCGAGGCGGCACAGACC
The DNA here is from genome assembly GCF_907164655.1 of Acidocella sp. C78. Classification (NCBI taxonomy): domain Bacteria; kingdom Pseudomonadati; phylum Pseudomonadota; class Alphaproteobacteria; order Acetobacterales; family Acidocellaceae; genus Acidocella; species Acidocella sp. C78. The sequence continues at coordinate 102,103 of NZ_CAJQZK010000004.1, read as the reverse complement.
GCCCGCGAGAAGGCCGAACGCGCCAATGACCCGCGAGCCAGGAGACCGGCCGGTTCCGAGACCATGCGCGCGCATCCGGGCGGGGTGAACCGGGAGCGAAGGGTGAAGTCCCGAAGCCTTCGGTCGCCCTGATGGCAGCGCCCGCCCCGCCGGGCGCCGGACCGGAGACTCCTCATGCGCGACTTCGCGCGACACATATCTTTGATCACCCTGACCTTGTGCGGGGCGCTCGCCACTGCGCACGCCCAGAGCGAGCAGCTTCCCGCCGGCACCGTACCGATCGAAACGGTGACCGCCTCGTATGTGCGGACACCGATCGCCGACACCCCCGCATCGGTCACGGTCATTACCGCGGCCGAATTACGCCGGCGCGGTGTATCCACCATCGCCCAGGCGCTCGCCACCGTCCCCGGGCTGAACGTGGTGCAACTGGGTGGGCCGGGGGCCCAGACCTCGGTCTTCATCGACGGCACGAATTCCGAGGACGTGCTGGTGCTGCGCGATGGCGTGCCGGTCAACGACCCCTCGGTGGCCAACGGCGCGTTCAATTTCGGCAATCCCGGCATTGGCGATATCGCACGGATCGTCGTGGTCCGCGGCCCGATGTCGGGCCTCTACGGTTCGGGCGCGATCGGCGGTGTCATCAACCTGATCAGCAAGCGCGGGCACGGCGCGCCGCATGTCGATTACGACATTGCCGGCGGCTTTCCCGGCCAGGGCGAAGGCAGTGTTACACTTTCCGGCCGGAGCGGGAAGTTTGATTACGCAATCACCGGTTCGCTCATCGAGCAGGCCGGGTTCGACGCGACGGCGCGGCGCCTTGCCGTCTATGCCGGGCATCGCGATCCGTTCCGCTACAAGCTTGGCGCCGTCAATCTCGGCTACACGCCCATCGCCGGCACGCGGATCTCGGTGATCGTCCGCGCCCGGCAGACCGGCAGCCAGTATCCCGATCTCGGCTACCCGATCTTCGATGATCCCTATGAAAACAGCTACGATTCCAACGTTTTTGTTCGCTTCGGGGTGAAATCCCACCTGTTCGACAACCGGCTGACCACCGCGCTCGACATCGCCCATGTCCAGGACGACCGCCGCTACCTCACCTTGTTCGACCCCGCCGACCCCAATCAGTATGCCGGCGACAGCGGCTATCGCGGCGACCGCACAGTGATCCAATGGAACAACGTGGTCCGTCTTCCCGATTTCGGGCCTTTGGCAGGGTCGGACCTCGTGGCCGGCATTGAAAGCATTCACGACACCGCAATCGAGAACCTCAACGAGAATTTTTTCGGATTTCCCTATCTGGCGAGCCTCGACGCCTCGCAATCCACCACCGCCGCGCATCTCGGCGCGCAGACCACCGTGGCGCGCCGCCTTTCGGTGCAGGGCGCCATCCGTGCGGATTCGGTCAGCGGCTACGGCACCGTGGTCACCGAGCGCGGCGGCCTCGTCCTCGCGCTGCCCGCCATCGACACACGGTTGAAAGCCTCGGCGGGCAGCGGCTTTCTCGCCCCCTCACTCTACGACCTGCACGGCATCGACAGTTATGGCTATCACGGTAACCCGAACCTCCACCCCGAACACTCGATCGGCTACCGGTTTGGTTTCGAGACCGTCCTGCCCGCCTTCGGCATGGCCGACGCGGTCACGCTGCGGATGAGCTATTTCCATCAGGACATCTCGAACCTGTTCCAGTACACATCGCTGCCCGACGGCACCAGCACGGAGGAAAACGTCGCCCGCGCCCGCATTCACGGCGTCGAGGCCGGCATCGGCTTCGCGCCGGCGCCCTGGCTCTCCGGCCAGATCGACTACACCCGCACCATCGCCCGTGATGTTGCGACGGGCGCCGCCCTCCTGCGCCGGCCGGAAAACGCCGGATCGCTCACCGTCTCGATCCGTCCCATCCCGGCGCTGTCGATCGAACCCGCCATCCGCTATGTCGGCCGTTTCTCCGATTACCTCTACGCCAATTCCGGCTATCCGGCCGGGATCGGCCTTGCCCGGCCCGGCACGATCGCCAATCTCGCGGTCAACTACCGGGTTAGCCGCGCGCTCACCCTCTTCGCGATCGGCCGCAACCTGACCAACTCGCCCTTCGAGCCGGCAAACGGCGTGCAAATCCCCGGCCAGAACTTCCTCTTCGGCCTGAGAGGCACGATCGGCGGATGATGTCCGCATCCCGGCTCGGCGCGCCGCATACGACATATTCGTGAAAGGCATATGTTGCGATGCACAAAAAACTTGAAACAGGCAGGGCAACCGACATATAGTGCGATGCAGCAAACAACACGTTGTTTGCTTTCTTGGACGTTTCCTCCCTAAACTTGGCGGCCTTGTGGCCGCCATTTTTTTTGCTCGCTCCACGTCCTGTCGTGATGTGGCCCTTCCAAAAAAATCGCTTGCCTTCATCCATCAGCCGTTTACTTTACGCATGGCAGCTATATCACAAAAGCAAGAAGGACGGGACGAATGGTACTTTCAAGGCGCAATGCTCTTCGAGGAGCGGCAGGCTCGGTTCTCCTCGCTTCGGCAAGCCCCATCGCCCGTGCGGCGGACAAGGTCTATCACCTTGGGATTACGCTTCCCCTGACCGGTGCCGATGCCGAGGCCGCGCACCTGATCCTGCACGGCGCGCAACTCGCCATCAAGCTGGCCAACCAGAGCGGCGAACTGGGCGACATCCGGCTTGAGCCGATGATCCTGAACAACGCCACAGCGACCGCCGGCCAGTACGACCCGGCGCAGGCCGCCACCAACGCGCGCAAGCTGGCGGGCACGCGCACCGTTCTCGCCAATGTCGGCCCCGAGATGAGCGGCTCGGGCAAAGCGATGGCGCCGATCCTTTCGATGGCCAGTCTCGCGACCATCACCCCCTCCTCCACCGCGCCGGACATCACCAGCCCGACCTATGCCGGCGAGTTCGATCCGGGCGGCAAGCCGATCTATTTCCGCACCGTGACGACCGATGCCTATCAGGGCCCGAACATGGCGAATTTCTACGCCGAGGTGCTGAAGGCGAAAAGCGTCTACCTCCTCGATGACAGCGGCGCCTATGGCGTCGGCCTCGCCAACGCCTTCGAGGCCCAGGCGCGCAAGAAGGGCATGAAGGTCCTCGGCCGCGATCGGCTCGACCCCAAGGCCGCCGACTATTCCGCCGTGCTCACCAAGATCGCCGCGACCAAGCCAGCCTCGCTCTATTACGGCGGCACGATGCAGGCCGGCGTGAAACTGGTGAAGCAGAGCTACCAGATCATTCCGCACGTGATCAAAGGCGGCGGCGACGGCATTCTGAGCCCCGAGATGATGACGGCCGCCGGTTTTCCCGCCGCCGAGGGCTGGTATGGCACCAACGCCTCGCCGCATGTGGTCGATGACCCCAAACTCGCGAACTGGGTCGCGCTCTATACGAAAACCTACGGCGTCGCGCCGGACGACTACGCCATCACCGCCTACGACGCCGCCCTCGTCGCCATCGCCGGGATCAAGGCGGTGCAGAAGGCCGGCAAGCCGCTCACCGCCGCCACTGTGCGCGACGCGATCGCGAGCGTGCATGTCAACGGCTTGCAGGGGCCGATCAGCTTCGACAAGTATGGCGATATGACCAGCCATATCGTCGCCGTGTTCCAGTTCCACCAGGACAAGTCCGCCCCGCTCGGGGATCTGAACAAGCAGATGCGATACGTCGGCGTGGCACCGCAGCACTGACGCGGCACCCATGACCGGAACGGCGGTTTTTCTTCAGCAGCTCGTCAACGGGCTGAGCCTGGGGGCGATGTACGCGCTGCTCGCACTCGGGTTCACGCTCGTCTATGGCATTCTCGAACTGATCAATTTCGCCCATTTCAACGTCTTCATGGTGGGGGCGTTCGTCGGCCTCATCGTGCTGCAATCCTTCGGCCTGCAGGGTCAGACGGTGCTTCTGCACGGCGCGCCCCTGGTTCTCGCGCTGCTCGCTTCCCTCGTGGTGACGATGTTGGCCTCCGGCGTGCTCGGCGTCCTGATCGAGCGCTACACCCTGCGGCCGATGCGCAACGTGCGGGGACCGATGGCGATGATCACCACGATCGGCGTCTCCTATATCCTGTTCAACCTCGTGCTGCTGCTCACCAACGCGCAGGCGCTGAACTACCCCGACCCGATGCCGAGCGTCGACTATCATCTCGGCGGGGTGACGATCCGCCTCAAGGCGGTGATCATCTGGGTCGTCGCGGCGGTGCTGATGTGGGGGCTCAACCTGTTCGTCAGGCGATCCCGCCTCGGCAAGGCGATGCGCGCCGTCGCCCAGGACGCGGAGGCCGCGCGGATGATGGGCGTCGAGGTCGACCAGGTGGTGATGATCGCCTTTTTCGCCGGCTCGGCCCTGGCCGGCGCCGCCGGGATGATCTTTGGCCTCTACTACAATTTCACCCAGTACAGCATCGGCTACACGGCGGGCCTGCGCGCCTTCACCGCGGCCGTGCTCGGCGGCATCGGCAATGTGCCGGGGGCGATGGTGGGCGGCCTGCTCATCGGCCTGATCGAGACAATCGGAAGCCAGTACATCGCCGCGAAATGGGCCGATGTGATCATTTTCTCGATCCTGATCTTCACGCTGGTCTTCCGCCCGGCCGGCCTGCTCGGCGCGCAGTCGCCCAACCGCTCGTAAGCGGCGATGAAACGCCTCGCCTTGCTCTCGCCCCGCCAGCGCCAGGCGCTGTTCGCCGCCCTGCTGATGGTGCTGCTGCTGCTGCCCTTTCTCGGCATCGGTCAGGCGAATATCGATGTCGCGGCCAATAGCTGCGCCTATGCGGCACTGGCGCTCGGGCTGAACATCGTCGTCGGCTTCACCGGCCTGCTCGATCTCGGCTATGCCGCCTTCTTCGCCATCGGCGCCTATGCCTACGGCATCCTGAACTCGTTCCAGCTTCACCCGCACTGGAACGCCGCCTGGGCGCCGCTCGCGGCGATCGGTTTCGTCGCGAAGCTTGGCGCGGGTGCGGCGGCGACGGTGCATTTCACCTTTCCCTTCTGGCTGATGCTGCCGGCTTCCGCCGTCATCGCCGCCTGTTTCGGCATGGCGTTCGGCGCGCCAACCCTGCGGCTGAAGGGGACTATCTCGCTATCGTCACTCTCGGTTTCGGCGAAATCGTGCCGATCGTCGCGCGCAACTGGTCGTCGCTCACCAATGGCGCCGAGGGGCTGAACGGCGTCGGTCCGCCGGTGCTGTTCGGCTATCGCTTCGGCATCAACGCGACACCTTATTACTATGTCGGCCTCGGCCTCGTGCTGCTGCTGCTGTTCATCTCGCTGCGGCTGAAACCCTCGCGGATCGGCCGGGCCTGGATGGCGGTGCGCGAGGACGAGATCGCCGCCGGCGCGATGGGCGTGCACACCACGCGGCTGAAGCTGCTCGCCTTCGCCATGGGCGCCGGGTTCGCCGGCATGACCGGCACGTTCTACATCGCCAAGCTGCAGACCGCGACGCCGGACATGTTCGACCTGCCGGTCTCGATCATGGTGCTGGTAATGATCGTGCTCGGCGGGCTCGCCAGCGTCTGGGGCGCCATTCTCGGCGCGGTGCTGCTGGAACTATTGCAAGCCTGGTTTCTGCCCGCCCTGTCCGGCTGGGTGCAGGGGCTCGGCAACGCGATCCATTCGCCCTTCCTGCAGAATCTCCAGCTCACCTCGGCCTCGGAGCTGATCTTCGGCATCATCCTGGTGACCATGATGCTCTACCGGCGCGACGGTATTGTTCCGGTCGGCCGGAACGAGGTGCGGCTGAGCTACGAGCAGCAGGACGCCGCGGTTTCCCGCGGGGCTGCCCCAGCCGTGGCCAGGCTGCGCGCCGGACTCGCCGAGGCCAGCGCCGACGCACGGCCCGCGGCGCTCGAAATCCGCGACCTCACCGTGAAATTCGGTGGGCTGACCGCGCTGAAATCGGTTTCGCTCGATGTTCCGGCGGGCGGTATCGTCGCCGTGATCGGGCCGAATGGCTCGGGCAAATCCACCCTGTTCAACAGCATCACCGGCCTCGTGAAACCCTCCGCCGGCGTGGTGCGTTTCGCGGAGCGCGATCTGCTCGGCCTGCGGCCGGACCAGGTGCTGCGCGCCGGCGTCGCCCGGACGTTCCAGAACATACGCCTGTTCCCCAACCTCACGGTGATGGAAAACGTGCTGATCGGCCAGCACAGCCATCTCTCCGCCGGGGCCGCCGGGGCGGTGCTCGGCCTGCCCCGCGTGCGCGCCGAAGAGCGTGAGGCGCGGCAATTCGTGCTCGAATTGCTGGCGATGTTCGGCAACCGCCTGGTACCGCGGATCGACCAGGGCGTGGCGCAGCTCTCCTACGCCAATCGCCGCCGTGTCGAGATTGCCCGCGCCCTTGCCTCCCGCCCGCGCCTTTTGATGCTCGACGAACCCACGGCGGGGATGAACCCGGCGGAAAGCCTGGAACTTGCCGAGCAGATCGCCGCCTTCCGCGATTTCGGCCTCACGATCCTGCTGGTGGAGCACAAGCTCGATGTCGTCACCCGCCTCGCCGACAACGTGATCGTCCTCGACCATGGCGAGAAACTCGCCGAGGGACGGGCCGACGAGGTGCGCCGGAACGAAGCGGTAATCGAGGCCTATATCGGCCGGGGTGCGGTCGATGCCTGAGGAAACCCTGCTCGAATTCGCCGGCGTGCACACCCATTACGGCGACCTCCACGTGCTCAAGGGTGTCGATTACACAGTCGCACGAGACGACATCGTGGTGCTGCTCGGCGGCAATGCCAGCGGCAAGTCGACCACGATGAAGACGATCATGGGCACCGTCACCCCCTCGAAGGGCGAGGTGCGCTTCCGCGGCGCGCCGATCAACCGGCTCAGCACCTCGGAGCGGGTGAAGCGCGGCATCGCCCCGGTGCTGGAGGCGCGGCGGCTGTTCCCGCGCATGACGGTCTACGAGAATCTCGAAATGGGCGCCTATACGCGCAAGCGCGGCCCTGACTTCGACGAGGATCTTGAACGGGTCTACGCGCTGTTCCCCCGCGTGAAGGAACGCCGCCAGCAGCTCGCCGGCACGCTGTCCGGCGGCGAGCAGCAGATGGTCGCGATCGGCCGCGCGCTGATGGCCCGCCCGGCGCTGATCTGCATGGACGAACCCTCGATGGGCCTCTCGCCGCGCTTCGTCGAGATCGTGTTCGGCATCATCCAGACGATCAACCGCCAGGGTGTGGCGATCTTCATGGTCGAGCAGAACGCCCACATGGCGTTGCAGATCGCCAGCCGCGGCTACGTGCTGCAGACCGGCCGCGTCGTGCTCTCCGGCCCCGCCGCCGACCTCGCCGCCAACCCGGCGATCCGCGAGGCCTATCTCGGCGAGTTGCAGGTGGAGGACAGCTAGAGCATCATCCGATCAGATGGAGTCATCTGATCGGATGATGCTCTGATTATCAATATCATAGAGCACTACATCCGATCCGGATGGATCGGAAAGTGCTCTAGCCCGGCAGCGGCATATTCACGCCGAAAATCTGCAGGAGCAGAACGACGTTGAGCCCGAGGATCACGATCGCGCCGCCGATCGCGGCGATGGCGGTGATCCCGCGCACCGCGAGCGCGCCCATCAGCGCCCGCCGCGTGGAAAACCACAGCAATGCCAGCATCGGCACCGGCAGCGCCAGGCTCAGCACCACCTGGCTGAGCACCAGCGCTCGTGTCGGGTTCACGCCAAGGCCGATCACCACGAAGCCGGGGATCATGGTCAGCGCCCGGCGAAGCCAGATCGGGATCGAAAACCCGACAAATCCCTGCATCACCATCTGCCCCGCCAGCGTGCCCACTACGGAGGACGACACGCCGGAGGCCAGCAGCGAAATGAGGAAGATCACGGCGGCACCGGCGCCGAGCAGCGGCGAGAGCGTGCGATAGGCCTCGCCGATTTCGGCGATCCCCTGATGCGCCGGATGGAAGGCGCCGGCGGCCATCGCCACCATCGCCATGTTCACCAGCCCGGCGACCCCGAGCGCCGCAAGCACCTCGATATTGGAATAGCGCACCAGCCGCCGGCGCTGCGCCGCATCCTGCGGCGCCACCCGCGCGCCGGAGAGGCCGGAATGCAGGAAGAGCGCGTGCGGCATCACCGTGGCGCCGACGATGCCGACCGCGATCGTCAGCGCCTCGGCATCCGGCAGGGACGGCAGCACCGTATGCAAGGCCGCCTGCCGCCAGTGAACCGGCACGATCAGCAGCTCGGCGAGGTAGCAGAGCGCGATGACGCCGACGAGCGCGCCGATCGCCAGTTCCATCGGCCGGAAACCGCGCCGGTCGAGCAGCAGGATGCCGTAGGTGATGATCCCGGTAATGGCCATGCCCGCCATCAGCGGCAGACGCGCGAGCAGGGCGATCCCGATCGCGCCGCCAAGGAACTCGGCGAGATCGGTCGCCATGGCGGCGATCTCGCTGATGATCCACATCGGAATGGTCAGCGCCGGCGGCAGCGTGTCGCGGCATAGCTCCGCGAGATTCCGCCCGGTGACGATCCCGAGCCGGGCGGACAGACCCTGGAACAGCATGGCGATCAGGCTGGCGAGCAGTACCACCCAGAGCAGGTCATAGCCGTAGCGGGCGCCGGCCTGGATGTTCGTCGCGAAATTGCCGGGGTCCATATACGCGATCGAGGCGACAACCGCGGGGCCGGCAAAGATCAGCGGATTGCGCCATCCGGCGCGCCCGGCCAGCCGGTCCGCGACGGCGCGTGCCGTCCGTTCGCTCAGCCCTGGCCGGGAAACAAGGTCGCTCACCGCAATCGAAGCCCACCCATGAAAATGTAGCCGAGGCTATATATAGGGCAGCAGGCAGGATTTTGAAGAGGCGGGCGAGCGGTCACGCCGAAAACAAAGCGCCGGTCGGAGCGGAACTCCGGCCGGCGCCATGTCTGGATCGTGCGGAGAGTCGGTCGGGCAGGCCCCGGCCGGCTCGGCTCACTCGGCCTTCAGGAAGTCGAGCAGCTTGTCGATCGCGCCCTGCTTGTCGAGCCCCTCCAGCGCGCCGTATTCGGCGGCGAGACGGTCGAGCGCCTGCTCGAAGATCTGCCGTTCGGAGAAACTCTGGTCCGGCTGGCCGGCATTGCGGTGCAGGTCCCGCACCACTTCGGCAATCGCCATCGGGTCGCCGGAATTGATCTTCGCCTCGTATTCCTGCGCCCGGCGCGACCACATCGTGCGCTTCACCCGGGCACGGCCCTTGAGAGCGGCGAGCACCTCGTCGAACTGCTTGCGGCTGGAGAGCTTTCGCAGGCCCGCCGTGCGCGCCTTGTTCACCGGCACCCGCAGGGTCATGCGGTTTTCGTCGAAGGTGATGTGGATCAGTTCGAGCTTCTGGCCGGCGATCTCCTCGGCGGCGATGCGCTCAACCTTGCCAACGCCATGAGTAGGGTAGACGACGTGATCGCCGGGTTTGAAGGTTTCGGCCTTGGCAATCGCGCGTTGCGGCAGCACGGGACGCGGGCCTGGCGGGGGCAGCGCATCGCGTTCGACTTCGGAAGTTTCGGGTTCAGTCTGGGCGGTATTCGGGCTGGGCATATCGGGCTGTGAGTCCTTCTCGGTCTTGGCCGCCTGTGCATCGGCGGCAGTTCTGGCGGTGCGGCGTGGCGTCGCCTTTTCTGGCCGCAGTTCAGTTGGGGGAGCCGCCACTTTACTGGCAGCCTTTGAACGGGACGCCTTGGCACTGTTGCTGACTTCCGCACCGGCGGACGCCGGATCGGTAGGAGCGGGTCGTTTCATGCTGAACCTCGAAAGCGAAGCGATCAAGGGCGCGTATCGCACCACTCAAAAGCCGGACGAACACCGGATCAGCATTGATACCACAAATTTCAGTCCCGGTGAACGCCCGGCCGCGGAACGCTCAATCCTTGTGTGGTTCCGGCGACAGCAACTCCGCCTTGCCAGGCCGGTCCTTCCACTCGTCAGCATCCGCTGGCGGGGTCCCCTTCCTCGTGATGTTCGGCCAGGCGGCCGCGAGTTCACGGTTTTTCTCGATCCAGGCTGATGCCTTGGAGTCGGAATCAGGGACAATGGCCTCGGCCGGGCATTCGGGCTCGCACACACCGCAGTCGATACATTCGTCCGGGTGGATCACCAGCATGTTCTCGCCCGCGTAGAAACAGTCGACCGGACAGACCTCGACGCAGTCCATATACTTGCACTTGATGCAGTTTTCGGTGACCACATAGGTCATCGGGCACTCCTGAGCATGGGATGGATCGATCGGCGATATGCCCCCAACAGCCCGCCAGCGCAAGGCGGCGGCCTGCATCAGTCCTCTGCAACAATCTCGTAGAGCAGGCGCGCCTCGGCGGCAGGGCCGCGTCGCGCACCCAGCGCGATCACCCGCACGACCAGGATTCCCTGCGGCAAGGCGAGGGTCAGCACATCGCCGGGACGGAGTTTTGCATGCGGCTTTTCGGTGATCTGACGATTGATCCTCACGCCGCCAGCCGCGACGAGCCGTGCCGCGACGCCGCGGGTCTTGGCGAAACGCGCATGGAACAGGAACTTGTCGAGCCGTTGCCAGGCGGCATCCTCGCCGCCTGCCGGCTCAGGAGGCGGCACGCCGAAGCGCGGCCAGCGCCGCGAAGGGATGGTCGGGATTGGGCGGCGGGGCCGGGCGCGCGACCTTGCGCGGCGCTGCCGCCGGCCCGCGCTTGTGGCGCCGCAATTCAACCATCGGCGGGCGCGGCGGACCGAACATGCCCGGCGCCATCGCCTCACCGGGAATGAGACGCAGGCCGAGGCCGCGCAGCACCGCCGGCAGATCCTCCAGGCCCACGCCCAGCCGCGGAGCGAGCATCTGCGGCACCGGCGCCGGGCGGCGGCGGGCGGCATGGCGCAGTTCGCCCGCCAGACGCTCGGCGATATCGAGGCGAATCGCCCGCGGACCGGCCACCACCCAGCCGAGATACGCGGCGAGCCCCGCCGGCCAGTCCGGCGCCGGAATCGAGACGAGGCCGGGCGCAGGCAGGTCGGGCAGCGCCCGGCGGTGCCAGGCGGACCACAGCACCGCCCGCAGCACCGCCGCGCGGGGTTTCAGCAGCGCCGGCATGTAGAGCGCGAAAGCGCCCTCCCGCACACCGATCCGGCGCAGTTGCGCCCGCAATTCCCCCCCCGCCCCGCCCGGCGCCAGCACGCCGGCCTGCTCGGCCAGCCGGTGCAGCGGCCCGCGCAGCGCCGGATCCGCCTCGGCCGCCTTCGCCGCGGCGAAGAGCGGCGCCAGCCCCTCGGCGATCACGCCATCGACGAAGCGGGCGAGCCGCGCGCGCACGGCCTCGCGCTGCGATCCGTCGAGAAACTCGCTGTCGATCACCTCGACCGCCGGCGCCAGCAGCGTGGCGCCGCGCCGCAGCCGGGCGACGGGCACGCCCTGCCAGGCAATCGCGCCCGCCGGCCCGAGCGCGAAGTCGCCATCCCCCGCCGCCTCCAGCCGGGAGACCCGGCGCGGCATCTCGCCTGCCAGGGCGCGCCGCGCCGCCCGCAGCACGATCCGCTTGTCCGCCCCGCCCACCGAGGCGTCCGGCTCGAAACGGAACCCCTCGATCCGCCCGACCGGATGCCCCTCGACCACCACATCGCCCGCCCGCGTCACGGCGGACAGCAGCTCGGCGGTCTCGGCCTGTTCCAGCCGCCGGGTCAGCCGCGCCGCCCGGCGATCGACGAAGCGGGCCATCAGCTTCTCGTGCAGCGCGTCAGAGAGCAGGTCCTCCGCCTCGCGCGCGCGGCCCTGCCAGTGCGCGGCATCGCGCACCCAGTCGGCGCGGGCGGCGATATAGGCCCAGATCCGCACCTCGGTCAGCCGCTGCATCAGCGTGTCGATATCGCCATCGGTGCGCCCGAGCCCGCCGATCTGCCCGGAAACCCAGTCCTGCGGCAACACGCCATCGCGCAGCAGATGGGTGAAGACCCGCGCGCAGAGCCGCGTGTGGTGGTCGGTGGCGAGCTTGCGGAAATCCGGGATCTGGCACGCCTCCCAGAGCAGCCGCACGGCGCGGCCGCCCCGCGCGGCTTCGCGGATCGCCGGGTCGTGCGCCAGCGCCGACAGCACGAGCACATCCGACGCATCGTTGCCGCGCACGAGCCCCGCGCGGTCGGGTGGCGCGAGCAGGCTGGCCAGCAGCGCATCGGGCGAGGCGAAATCCAGCGCCGCGTTTCGCCAGGCGAGCTGTTCCAGCGGCTCGAAGGCATGCGCCTCGACCGCGCCGACCAGTTCCTCGGTCAGCGGCGGGCAGGTGCCAGTGGAGCCGAACGTGCCGTCGCGCATCCCCCGCCCGGCGCGGCCGGCGATCTGCGCCACCTCGCTCGCGGTCAGCAAACGCGGGCGGTGCCCGTCGAATTTCGACAGTCCGGCGAAGGCGACATGGTCGACATCCATGTTCAGCCCCATCCCGATCGCATCGGTCGCGACCAGGAAATCGACTTCCTTTTCCTGATAGAGCGCCACCTGGGCGTTGCGCGTGCGCGGCGAGAGCCGCCCCATGACCACCGCGCAGCCGCCGCGCCGGGTGCGCACCGCCTCGGCGATCGCGTAGACCTCGGCGGCCGAGAAGGCGACGATGGCCGAGCGCGGCGGCAGGCGGGAGAGCTTGGCCGGCCCTGCATGCGACAGCCGCGACAGGCGCGGCCGCGTTTCGATCTCGGCCTCGGGCACGAGACGGCGGAGCAGCCGGCGGATCGTCTCGGCGCCGAGGAACATGGTCTCCACCATGCCGCGCGCGTGAAGCAGACGGTCGGTGAAGACGTGGCCGCGATCGGGATCGGCGCAGAGCTGAATCTCGTCCACTGCGACGAATTCGACCTTCCGGTCGAGCGGCATGGCCTCGACGGTGCAGCTGAACCAGCGCGCCTCGGCCGGCACGATCTTTTCCTCGCCGGTGATCAGTGCCACATGCCGCGCCCCCTTCGCGGCCACCATCCGGTCGTAATTCTCGCGCGCGAGCAGGCGGAGCGGAAAGCCGATGATTCCGGAGGAATGGGCCAGCAGCCGTTCGATGGCGAGATGGGTCTTGCCCGTGTTGGTCGGGCCAAGCACCGCCTTCACACGCGGGGCGAATCCGGACATGAGCCGAGTTTGGCGTTTCCGCCGGCAAATGCAAGGCGCAACCCACCGCGCGGCGATTGCAGAACCGCAACACCTCCCCTATCTCGCGGAGCACGATCCGCTCCATGAGCGCGACACCTTGCCGTGAGGATTTTCTGATGAACACCGCAACCGCGACCGACCGTCCGTTCGACGCCGAAGTGGGCCGCCTGCTCGACCTGGTGGTTCATTCGCTCTACTCCGAGCGCGAGATATTTCTCCGCGAACTCGTCGCCAATGCTGCCGACGCGACCGACCGGCGCCGCTTCCTCGCCCTGTCGGACGAGAGCCTGGCGCTGCCCGAAGGTGCTGCCATCCGCATCAGCATCGACAAGCCGGCACGCACCATCACGATCGCCGATGACGGCATCGGCATGACCGGGGAGGACCTGGCCAGCCATCTCGGCACCATCGCCCGGTCCGGCACCAGAGCCTTCACCGCCAGCCTCGCCGAGGCGAAGCCCGAGGACCGGCCGAACCTGATCGGCCAGTTCGGCGTCGGCTTCTATTCCGCCTTCATGGTGGCGGACCGCGTCGAGGTGACCTCCCGCCGCGCCGGCACCGACGCCGCGCACAAATGGTCCTCCGAGGGCACCGGCGGCTATCGCATCGAGACGGCGACCCGCGAGACCCCGGGCACCGACATCGTGCTCCACGTCAAATCCGATGCCGACGAGTTCCTCGAACCCGTCCGCCTCGAGACGATTCTGCGCAAATGGGCCGACCACATCTCCGTCCCGGTCGAGATCGAGCGTGACGGCAAGTTCCAGAAGGCGAACGAGGGCACCGCGCTCTGGCGCCGTCGCAAGGCCGACATCGCCGAGAAGGACTACACCGAGTTCTACCGCCATCTCGGCCACATGTTCGACGAGCCCTGGGCGACGATCCACTGGAGTGCCGAGGGCACGGTGGAGTTTTCCGCCCTGCTCTTCATCCCCGGCCGCTCGCCCTTCCCGGTCACCGAGGATGACCGCGAATCGCATGTCCGCCTGCATGTGAAGCGGATGTTCATCACCGACGACGCGAAGCTCCTGCCCTCCTGGCTCCGCTTCGTCGAGGGCGTGGTCGACACCGAGGACCTGCCGCTCAACGTCTCGCGCGAGATGCTGCAATCCACCCCGGTCCTCGCCCGCATCCGCAAGGCGCTGGTCAACCGCGTGCTGGGCGAGCTGAAGACCCGCGCGAAGGAGAGCGAAGCCTATCGCGGGTTCATCGAGCAGCACGGCCCGATGCTGAAGGAAGGCATCTACGACGACGCCGACCACCGCAACGACATTGCCGCCCTCGCCCGCTTCCGCAGCACGCATGGCGAGGAGCTGACCTCGCTCGACGACTATATCGCGCGGATGAAGGACGGACAGCAGGACATCTATTACATCACTGGCGAGGACCCCGCGCGCCTCGCCGCCTCGCCGCAGATCGAGGGCCTGCGGGCGAAGGGCTACGAGGTGCTGCTGCTCTCCGACCAGATCGACTTCTTCTGGCCCGAGCGGCTCGGCACCTATGAGGGGCACAAGCTCGTCCATGCCGGCCAGGCCCGCGAGATGTTCGACGCCGCGGAGACGCCGGAGGCGATGAAGACGCTGATCGACGCGCTGAAATCAGCCCTCGGCGAGCAGGTCGGCGAGGTCCGCGCCTCGAGCAGGCTGACCGACAGCCCCGCAGCCCTCGCCGCCGGCGAGGCGCAGCCCGACCTCGCCCTGCAACGCCTGCTGCGCCGCGCCGGCCGCCCGAGCTTCGCGCCGGCGCCGGCGCTGGAACTCAACCCGGCGCACCGACTGATCGAGGGGCTCATCGCGCGCGCCGCCGCCGGCGAGGCCATGGACGACTGGGCCGCCCTGCTGCTTGACCTCGCCCGCATCCAGGATGGGGAATCACCAGTGGACCCGGCCCGGTTCGCCCGCCTGGTGGCGGACAGGATGGCCGGCAACGCCGCCTGACATTTCGGGGCGCCGACCGGGCTGACCGGTCGGCGCCGCAACCCTATCGAACCGCCGCCTTGGCTCAGGCGAGCGGCGCGGCCGCGCTCTCCTGCCGCACCTGCTCGGCCTGACGCAACAGGCGAAGAAAATTGGCACCCCAGATCTTCTCCAGCGCCGCACGATCGTAGCCGCGACGCAGCAGTTCCGCGGTCAGCGCCGGGGTTTCGGCCGCATTCATGTAACCGGCGACGCCGCCGCCACCATCGAAATCGGTGCCGATGCCGACATGTTCGATCCCGATCCGGCGGACCACGTAGTCGACATGATCCGCGATCGCCTCCACCCCGATCTCCGAGGGTTTCGCGCCCCGCTTCAGAAACGCCGAAACCATGGTGATCTGGATCAGCCCGCCGGTCGCGGCCAGCGTGTCGAGCTGTTCGTCGTCGAGATTGCGCGGATGGTCGCAGAGCGCCCGCGCGCAGGAATGGGTGGCGATCACCGGCGTGCGCGAGAGCCGGGCCGCCTGCATCATCGTCGATTTCGCGGTGTGGCTGACATCGACGAGAATGCCGAGATCGTTCATCCGCGCCACCGCCGCCCGCCCGAGCTCCGAAAGCCCGCCATGCAGCGCCGCGCCATCGCCGTGTTCGGGGCGTGGGATGGCGGCATCCGCAAGATCGTTATGCCCGTTATGGGTCATTGTCATGTAGCGGACGCCGCGCGCGGCGAAATCATCGAGGGTTGCGAGGTCCCCACCCAGGGCGGCGCCATTCTCCACCACGGGGATCACCGCGAACCTGCCGCCCCGATGCGCGGCCTCGACCTCATCGGCCGTCACGGCGAGGCTTGTGCCGGGCTGGCGCCCCATGGCCGCAATCGCATCGAGCATCGCCAGCGCCCGCTCCTTCGCCGCGGTGCCGCAAGCCGGGATTCGGCGTCCTTGCGGGACGTAAGCGGCAAAGCAGACCGCTCCGACCCCGCCGCGCCGGACCTTCGGCAGGTCGACGCAACGCGGCCCGTCATGCATGAAATCAGGGCCTTCAGGCCAGGGGATGTCGACATGCGTGTCGATGACCAGAAGATCGGCGTGATCGTGATGTGTCATGAGGCAACCCTCGCCGGAGGCAGCCCGTCCGGTCAAGAGCGGAGCCGCTCAACCGAGGCCAAATATCCCGTAGAGTCGCAACATTGGCGGCCAGGCCCGACCGATGGGACCATGCAGCGCGAACAGCAGGACGATCACCACCAGCAATGCGCCGCCGGAAACGATCCATTGCGCCCGCTCGGACGGCCAGATTTCAGCCGGTGCTACGGCCACCCTCCGTGCCTCAACAACCACGGAGGGTTCGGGAACCGGAAGCGGCGCCGGTTCGGGCATGACGAGCGGGGGCTCCGGCACCGGTTCGGATACCGGCGCGGGCGCGGCCTCGTCCGGCGCGGCCTCGGCTTTGGCTTCTACTTCGGCGTCCGCTTCGGCGGGCGCGGGAAGCGGCGTCGCCTCGGCCGCCGCGGCCTCGGGCGTCAGATCCCAGACATGCCCGCATGCGGCACACCGCACGGCGGCGGGTAGTCGCGCCGCCATTTCGACCGGCAGAGCGTACACAGCCTCGCAATTCGGACACGCAGCGCGCATGGCGCGTTTCATGGCAGTTTCGCTCCACCCGCGCAACCGCCGCGGCACGAGCCGGATGCCGGTTGATCGTGACCGGGAGCCGGGGCATTGAAGAGCGATGATCCGCTTCACCCATGTCGGGCTGCGCTACGGCAAGTCTCCGGGCACCGAGTCCGTTGCGCTCGACGATATCGACTTCGAGATCCCGGAGGGCGGGTTCCGCTGGCTCACCGGCCCTTCGGGCGCCGGCAAGACCAGCCTTCTCAAGCTCATGTATCTCGCCCTGCATCCGAGCGAGGGGAGGATCGACCTGTTCGGCACCCCCACATCGAGGCTCGACCGGCGGGGGATCGCCTTGCTGCGCCGGCGGATCGGCGTCGTGTATCAGGATTTCCGGCTGCTCCAGCACCTCACCGCCTTCGATAATGTGGCCCTGCCGCTGCGCCTCGCCCGGCGCAAGGAGGCGCAGGTCCGCGCCGATGTCACCGAGCTGCTCCGCTGGGTCGGCCTGTCCGGCCGGCTCGACCACCGGCCGGACGAGATGTCCGGCGGCGAACAGCAGCGCGTCGCGATCGCCCGCGCGGTGATCGCCAAGCCATCACTGCTCGTCGCCGACGAACCCACCGGCAATCTCGACGACGACCAGGCGGAGCGGCTGATGCATCTCATCCGCTCGCTGAACCGGCTCGGCACCACGGTCATCGTCGCCACCCACAATCTCGGCCTCGTCGCCCGCCACCCCGCGCCGATGATCGAACTGCAGGATGGAAGAATGACATGGCACGGCTAGGTGGACCCCGGCATGGCTAGGCGGCGCCACGCCTCGCGCGCCGACCGGATCGGCCTGCGCGCCGCGATGGCGGACCGGCTGCTGCCCTTCGTGGTGGCGGCGATGTCCTTCCTCGCGGCGCTGGCGCTGGCCGGCAGCATCGCCGCCGGCACGCTGGCGACACACTGGCTCAGCGGTGCACAGGGGCTCATGACGATCGAAGTCGGCTCACCATCGGCGCCGGCCATCGCCGGCAACACCTCGCGTGCCGACGCCGTGCTGCGGCAGATGAAAGCGATGCCCGGCTTCAGCGATGCGCGCCGGCTTTCCGATGCCGAGTTGTCGGATGTGCTGAAACCCTGGCTCGGCTCCGCCGCGAGCGGAAACAACCTGCCGATAGCCTTGCCGGCGGTGATCGTGGTCCACGCGGAGACGGGATCGGTCGACGCCGCAACGCTTGCGAAGACCCTCGACAAGACCGCGCCGGGGACGCTGGTCGATTCCGGATCGCGCTGGGCCGGCCGGATCGCGGAGCTGACGGACAGTATCCGTGCCTCGGCGGCGGCGGTTCTTGTGATCGTGGCGCTGGTCGCAGCCTCGGTCGTCGCGGTCGCGGTGCGGGCGGGCCTTGCCCAGCGGCGGGAAGCGATCGAGATCATTCACGGGCTTGGCGCGCTGGATTCCGACATTGCCAACCAGTTTGCCGGACGCGCGATGCGCCTTGCCGGACTGGGCGGGCTGATCGGCGGCCTCGCCGCGCCGCCCGTGCTGGCCTGGGTCGGCCATCTCGCCGCAGGTCTGATGATCGCCCCCTCATCGGCGACCGGCGCGCATTCGCCGATCATGGCGTTGCCACCCGTGCTGGTGGCAACGCCCCTGATCTTCACCATTGCCGCCGCGGTGATCGGCTGGATCGCGGCGCAGGTGACGGTGCGCGGCTGGCTCCGGCAACTGACGTGAAGCCGGCCGACGACATGGGGTTGGGGCGGCCCCGCAGGCCGGCGCGGCGGCGCGCCGGCCGCCTGCGCTGGGCAATCGGCTTCATGCTGGCCGTGCTGCTGATCTGGATGGGCAGCTTCGGCTGGTTCCTCAATCTGATCGCCGCCGAACATGCGCAAAATCCGATGCCGCACGCGGATGGCATCGTTGTGCTCACCGGCGGTGCGGAAAGGGTGAAGGCCGGCCTCGAACTGCTCATGGCCGGCGCGGCGCCGCGCCTGCTGATCTCCGGCGCCGGCGAGGGCACATTTCTGGGCGACTTCACGGTGAGGGACGGGATCGATGCCAACGCCAAGGCCCGCGACATCGATATCGGTCACTCGGCCGCCAGCACACGGGGAAATGCACGCGAGACCGCGGCTTGGGCCGGGCGGTATCACATCGCCTCACTCATCGTCGTCACCGCCGACTATCACATGCCGCGCGCAATGATCGACCTCCATCGCGCCATGCCCGACGTCAGGCTCATTCCCGAACCCGTCCGCCCGCCCGCGATGACCCATCCAAGCCAGCCCCACATGCTGAAAATCCTGATGGCGGAGTTCATCAAGTATATCGCCGTGCGGCTGCATCTGGACGGCATCGCGGCCCATCGAATAGAGGCTCATGGCTGATGTTCCTGCTGGGATCACTTTTGTTCCACGCCTTTATCGTGGTGTCCGGCCTCACCGCCGGTTTGTGGGCGAATTTGCTGCTGCGCATCTCGCCCGAAAAGGTTCTGCCGTTCGGCCAGGCCTGGGCGCGCATCGCACTGCGGGCGCTGCGGGCACTCTGCGGGATCAGGATCGTCTATGAGGGGCTCGAAAACATTCCCGAAGGCCCGGTGATCCTCGCCGCCCAGCACCAGTCGGCGCTGGATACGATGATCTGGTTCACCCAGTTGGCGAAACCGGCCTATGTGATGAAACAGGAACTCAGCCGGATCCCGGTGCTTGGGCCTCTTCTCATTCCCTCCGGCCAGATCCCGCTCGACCGATCCGGCGGGGCGAAAGCGCTGCGGGATCTGACCGAACGGGTCCGTGCCGCGGCAGCGAGCGGCCGGCAGATCATCATTTTCCCCGAAGGTACCCGCGTGGCGCCCGGCGAACGGACCCGATTGCAGCCCGGCATCGTCGCGATCGCCAAGGCGACCGGCCTGCCCGTCCTGCCGGTCTCGACGGATTCGGGGCGTGCGTGGGGCCGCAACTCCATCCGCAAGCACCCTGGCATCGTACACGTCCAGGTGCATCCGCCGCTGCCGGCGGGCCTTGACCGCGCGGCGATGCTTCGCGCTCTGGAAATCATTTTTTACGGAGAGACATGCTGTGGATAACTCTGTGCGCAATTATCGGCAGTCCCTGAAGAACGTTGTGAGTAGATTTTCATAAGAATATGTTTTATAATGATTTTCATCTTATGTTCTGGTCGGTTTACGGATACCGCCGCCGATGGGGATAAACGAACGGGTCAGGTTTTCGATGGTCCCGCCACAATGGAGGACAAAAGCTGGAATTGGTAAATTTCGCCGTTTCGCTTATGTGATCCCGTTATGTGGTTGACGGACTTCAGTACACTGCTCGGCTCGGCTGCGGGCAGCCCTCCGCTTGAGATCACGACGATCATTCTCGGCACCTTCATCCTCGAAGATGCCGCGACACTGCTTGCCGCAATGCAGGTTGCCGCCGGCGCCGTGTCGCTGCCGATCGCGCTGGGCTCGCTCTATGCCGGCATCGTGCTTGGCGACATCGGGCTTTATTGGCTCGGTCGCCTGTCCGGCCGCCATCCCTGGGCGCACCGGCTGGTGCCGCAGCGCCGGCGCGATATCGGGCGGGATTGGGTGAGCGTACGGATCATACCCGTGGTTCTGGTCAGCCGCTTTATCCCCGGCCTGCGCCTGCCGACCTACACAACATGCGGATTCCTTCGCGCGCCATTTCTTGCATTCGTGGCGGCGGCGATTCTCGCGACGCTCGCCTGGACGAGCCTGCTGTTCTTTGTCAGCCTGAAGCTTGGAGCGCTGATGGTGCGCTATCTCGGCCCATGGCGCTGGGTTGGACTGGCTGTTTTCGTGGTGATCCTGATCATGGTAGGCAGGATCGCCGCACGGTGGCATGCTGACCGGATCGGAAAGGACGCCCTATGAGCGATGTCTCCCCAGCGTCGAGCGTTTCGGCGGGGTCGGCCGGGCGACGGGATGCCAGTCCCGTCTCGTTCTTCGAATTTTGGCCTGGTTTCATCTTCTATGCTCCCGTTGCGCTGTTCTGGCTGTTTCAGTCGATCAGGCACCGCAGCGTGACGCTCCCCGCGCTGACCAACCCCCGCATCGAGGCCGGCGGAATTTGCGGCGAGTCGAAGAACGATATTCTTGATCTGTGCGGCCCGGAGGCCCGGCGGTGGATTGCCCCCTATGTCGGGATCACGACGCCTGCGCATCATGGCGGGGACCTGGCAATGGCCGAAGCCGCCATGCGGCAGGCAGGCCTCGCCTATCCAGTCGTGGCGAAGCCGGACATGAGCTGCAATGGCGCGGGCGTTCGCCTCGTGGAGAACGACGCGGCTCTCGCCGCCTATCTCGCCGAGTTCCCCCGGGCAACACGTCTTCAGATACAGGCGCTGGTGCCACATGAGGGCGAGGCCGGACTGTTCTATATCCGTGATCCCGGTGCCGCACGTGGCAGGATTACATCGATCACGCTCAAATATGCCCCCGTCGTTATCGGCGACGGGCGCTCGCGCATTCGCGACCTGATCGGCGTTGACGCCCGGCTGAACGCGGTTGCCGATTTGCTGCTTGCCAAGCTCGGAGCTGGCGCCGCGCGCATACCCGAAGCCGGGGAACGGGTGCGGCTCGTTTTCGTTGGCAATCATTGCCGCGGGTCGACCTTCAAGGATGGCCGGCACCTGATCACCCCTGAACTCACCGATCGGATCGACAGGATCGCGCGCGACATTCCGGATTTCCATTTCGGCCGGTTCGACCTTCGCTACACATCCGCGAACGCGCTACGCAGAGGCGAGGGCTTCTCGATTATCGAGGTCAATGGCGCCGGCTCCGAAGCCACCCACATCTGGGATCCGCAAACCACGATCAGGGAAGCTTACCGGGCGCAGTTCTTTCATTACGGCGCCGCGTTCAGGATCGGGGCCGCGATGCGCGCGCAGGGTGTGCCACGATACGGCACCCTGCGTCTGCTCCGGGCATGGCGACGGCAGAAGGCGCTCATGGCGCTCTACCCGACCAACGACTGATCCGATTGCAAGGACGGCATGCTCGCGCCGCCGCGAGCGATGCCAGGCGCCAAACCGACAGAAATCAGCAGCGAATCCCCAGCGCTTCCAGCGTCGAACGGCTATCGCGCAGGAAGCTCTCCATGCCGATTGCAAGGGCCGCGCGCATCTCCGGCCGGTCACCCATCGCCTCCGCTGCCCAGCGTTCGATCGTGTCGCGGTCGGGCAATGACAGGCTCGCCCCTTCGACGGCCGATTCTGACCGCTCCTGTTGACGCAACACGGCAAGCGCCCCGGCCGCCGGCATTTTGAATCCGCCGCCCAGTGCCGGCACGGCGAAAGCGACAGTTTCGGTCATCGCAGTACCCGCCGCCTGGGAGGCGAACATAATGCCGTTCAACGCGCGGGCAGGTGCCGTCATCGCCCGGCCGGGCGCCGGAACAAGTACCGCCTGTCCGGTGCCCACAAGCAGGGCGGCAAGCTCAGCAGGGTTGTCGGATGCCGGCGAGGCGCCGCTCGGTCGGGCCAGGCTCAACAACTCCTCAACCGACGCCACCCCTTGCGCGAGACGAGCAAAGACCGGTTCGTAGAATGCAGGATTCATGCCGATTTCGCCCATCGGGGTTGGAATGCCTAATCGGCGTTGGGAATGCGGCAAAGCGAGACCGAGCGTCAGGCCGCGCAGAATGTCATCGCGCGCGACCATCGCGATCCGGCTTCCGCCGCGAACGTATATGTCATGGCGCAACGGCCGGCCGAGAGTGACGTCCTTGATCAGTTCGGTCATCGCCGAATCGCTGAATTTCCTGGCCATTTCCAGCGCCGCGGGAGGTAACGTCACCTCGGCGATACTATCCAGCGCATGCGAGGAGCCGACATAGCTCAACCCCGCCTTCGAGAATGCCGCCGCGACATCGGCGTGGAAGCAGGGCCGCCAGTCAGCATTCATGAACTCATGGGCAAGATACGCCGAAGGCTTGTCGGCGAGCATCTGCAACATGGCACGCGTCCGCTCATCCGTCGCCTCGCCAAGTGGCCCGAAAAGATGGCGTACGACCTCGAAACCCCGCTCGACCTGGCGGTCCGCCCGATCGGCGAGTCTGAGCCCGGTTTCCCGCACAAGGCGTTGCAGCCCCACCATGCCACCCCAGCCCGGAAGCAGGTTGTAGCTGACATGACACAAGCCGCCGGGAGCCAGCCGCCGCTCAAGCAAACGAAGGATGCCGGCGCGGACAGCATCGCTGACCCAGGTCCAGACGCCATGGAGGCTTGCCGCATCGACCTCGGGGAGTTCCGCATCGTCGAACTGGGCGAGATCCGCCTCGATAAACCGGCAATTCCGAATGCCGGCCCGTGCCGCCATTTCCCGCGCTTCAGCGAGATGCGCCGGGTTGAAGTCGATGCCGGTAACGGTCCAGCCAGGGTTTGCGACTGCCATGACCAGCGCCGTGAAACCACGGCCGGACCCTATATCGAGGAAATGAAAGGCCTCGTCCGGACCAGGCATACGCGCGTGCTGGCCCGTCAGCAGCGCCACGAGCGCCATCAGCCGCGGAGACTGTTCAACGTAATAGCCGCTGGAATACACGATATCGGTCACATATCCGTGACCCGTATTCATGCGCGCGAATCTCTTTTTGCGACCGCAATCATCACATCTACATCCTTAATCCCGATACAAAACGCTAGGCAAACCAGAGACGGACAGCAATGCCTCTACCGGCGCTGAACCAGAATTGGTTCCATTTTCCGAGACCGCGCCCCCAATGACGATATCGGGTCGATCTTGCGCGCCATGGCCGTGGCGATTCCACGATTTCCAATGTGATGCCGCGCAGCAACGAGATGAAGCATGGATGACACATATATCTCGGCGAGACCAACCAATCGCGCCGACATCATGATGAAGCGCTGAAAATGAGGGGCTTCCATGACATGATGTAAATATCCATGTCGTCCGGCAGCCGTTATGGCCGGGGTTCACTGATTTTCATGGCAAACCCGCCAGAATTCGAGCAGAGGCCGCCTATGGACCAGCTTTCCCTTATCAACACCTTTATCCGGGTTGCCGAGCGCGGGTCGTTTTCTGCCGTAGCGCGTGATTTCAACACATCGCAGCCGGTGATCTCCCGCCAGATCGCCGCCCTGGAAGACCAGCTCGGTGTCAGGCTGATTCAGCGCACGACCCGAAGACTCTCGCTGACCGAGGACGGCCAGATCTACCTTGAGCATGCGAAAGCGGTCGCCGACGCCGTCGATGCCGCCACGGCAAGCGTCGGCAGCGCCCGGAAGACCCCAACCGGGCAGGTGCGCCTCGGCGTTCCCACGGCTGTCGGCCTCTATCTTGCAGCGAGGCTTCCCGAGTTCTTTGCCCGCAATCCTGAAATCTCGCTCGACCTCAAGATGCGCGACGGCGCGTTCGACCTGATCGAGGAAGGGTTGGATCTCGTGATTTCGGTGGTCGAGGCAACGCAGGCGAGCGTGATCACCCGGGTTGTGGGGACGGCAGCCTCGGTTCTGGTCGCCTCTCCCGCCTATGTCGCCGCACGCGGCGCGCCTGACACCCCTCAGGACCTGCTGCGGCATGAATGCATCGTCTACACACGGCCCGGCGCGGATAGGGAATGGCGCTTCGCGCGCGATGGGATCGAGGAAACGGTCAGCGTGCAGGGCCGATTCCACGTCGATTCGAGCGAGGCCGTGCGCCGCGCCGCGCGAGCGGGGCTGGGGGTCGCTCTCCTGCCACGGCTGACCACGATCGACGATGTCGTCGCAGGGCGCCTGGTCACCCTGCTCGACACGTTCGTGCCGATGAACGTGAAGATCCACGCGATCCTGCCTTCGCGCCGGTATATTCCGGCGCGCACGAGGGCCATTCTCGATTTCCTCCAGGAGGAACTGGAGAAGACCCCCTTCCTGCAATCAACGGCGGGGATGGCGGGCGTTCATGCGCCGATCTTCGACTGAAGTCCTCGACCCGGGGATGCCGGGCGCGGCAGCCCCCTCAGCGGGCGACCTCGCCCTGCCGCGCCCGGCCTGATTGAACGAGAGCGAACTGCACCGGGCCATAGGTGCTGGTGAGAGCAAGGGACGGCTGGCCGGGGAGTGCTGGCGTGGCGCGCGCGAGGCGCACGCCGCCCAACGCCGACCCGAA
Organism: Acidocella sp. C78; assembly: GCF_907164655.1. NCBI lineage: Bacteria > Pseudomonadati > Pseudomonadota > Alphaproteobacteria > Acetobacterales > Acidocellaceae > Acidocella > Acidocella sp. C78. The sequence continues at coordinate 77,348 of NZ_CAJQZK010000004.1, read as the reverse complement.
GCCGGCCAGCAGCGCAACCGTTAACGACGCAACGGCAATGAGTTTCTGCACGATCAGTCTCCAGAGACGAATACGAATCCGAGCGACAACCTCGTCGCCCAGCCATGTTGCACTGCGATATGGCCTCGTTGCCGGGCAATGACCATGCCGGATTTCACATTTCTTTCATGAACCTGCGGGATGAATTGGCGGTTGTGCGCGGCGATTTCGCCTGGCCCCGCTATCCGCGGGCGACCGCGGGCTTGGAGCGCGTTCCGATCCCGATGGATCGGGTGTCGTGCTCTATGAGATTGATAATCAGAGCGTCTTTATCCGATCAGATGACTCCATCTGATCGGATAAAGATGCTCTAGCTCCGGCGCAGCGCCGACAGCGCGGCGTCCGCCTCATCCGGATCGAGATCGACCGCACGCTCGGCGATATCACGGGTGAAGCCGCCTCGCGCGAGGGCCGCGAGGGCCCGCACCCGTTCGCCGGGGCCGAAGGGCGGCAGGCGCCGGCGGCGCAGATAGGCGCAGGCCGCGGCGAGATCGCGCGCCGGATCTTCCGGCACCACTGTCTCGGCCAGAACCGCCTCCACCCCCTTGTCCACCAGATGCGCCAGCGTCGCCCGGCGTGACTTGCCCTGACGGATCAAGCGGCGCGCCCGACCATCCGCGAACGCCGCATCGTCGATCGCCCCCACCGCGCTCAACGCCGCAACCACCGCCGGAACGGCGGCCCGCGCCGCGCGGACAGCGGCTGCGATCGCCTCGGCCTCGAGCCCGGCCAGTTCGGCTGCCCGCGCCCAGCGATCGATCCGGCGGTTCAGAACGCGCGCAAGTCCTGCCCTTGTTGCCGCGAAACGGGCCAGATGCGCGAGCGCGCCCTCGCGCAGCGAAGCCTCGTCCGGCGGCTTCGGGAGGGGCTTGGTCGCATTGCGGGTGGCATTGGGCATATCTGCATCCTGCCATGCGGGGGTGGCAGACCGGAAGACTGCTTGACCGTCAGCGCCTGCGGGAGATAGTGCGGCGCAACAGCAAGGAGTGAACCAATGGCCAAGTCCCCCGTCCGCATCGCCGTCACCGGCGCCGCCGGCCAGATCGCCTACGCGCTCGTCTTCCGCATCGCCAGCGGCGCGCTGCTCGGCCCCGATCAGCCGGTCATTCTCCACCTGCTCGACCTGCCGCAGATGCAGGGCGCGCTCGGCGGTGTGATGATGGAACTCGACGATTGCGCGTTCCCGCTCCTCGCCGGAATGGTCGCGACCGACGACCCCAAGGTTGCCTTCAAGGATATCGACATCGCCTTCCTCGTCGGCGCCCGGCCGCGCAGCAAGGGGATGGAGCGCAAGGACCTGCTCGGCGCCAATGCAGAGATCTTCACCGTGCAGGGCCGCGCGCTCAACGAGGTCGCGAAGCGCTCGGTCCGCGTGCTGGTTGTCGGCAACCCGGCGAACACGAATGCCTATATCGCGATGAAGTCGGCGCCGGACCTCTCGCCGGATTGCTTCTCGGCGATGATCCGGCTCGACCACAATCGCGCCGCCTCAATGCTTGCCGCCAAAGCGGGCGTGAATGTCGGGGATGTCGGCAAGCTGATCGTCTGGGGCAACCATTCGCCGACGATGTATCCGGACTACCGGTTCGCCGAGGCGGGTGGCCGCAAGCTCGCCGAACTCGTCAACGACGAGGCGTGGAATCGCGATGTGTTCATTCCCACCGTCGGCAAGCGGGGCGCCGCCGTGATCGAGGCGCGCGGCGCTTCCTCGGCCGCGTCGGCCGCCAATGCCGCGATCGATCAGGTGCGTGACTGGGTCGTCGGCTCCAACGGCCGCTGGGTGTCGATGGCGATCGCGTCGGATGGCAGCTACGGCGTTCCCGAAGGCATCATGTTCGGCGTGCCCGTGACCACGCAGAACGGTGTCGTGACCCGCGTCCAGACCCTCGAGATCGACGCCTTCGCTCAGTCGCGGCTCGACATCACGCTGAACGAACTCAAGGAAGAGCGCGAGGCGATCGCGCACCTGCTGGGCTGATCATGCCCCGGGCCCTGGCGCATGCCGGGGCCCGCCCGCCGGGGATCACACGGTGAACTGCTCGCGGATGATCCGCTCCGACAGGGCCCGATCGGGGTCCGAGAGGATACGGGCGCGAACCGATCGGTCTTCGCTGGCTGCCACTGAAATCACCCGCCGGACTTCGGTAAAGTCGGCGACGGCGGCCACCGGACGTTTTTCCGATTCGAGGATTTCGAACAGGATTTCGCTATCCGACGGCAGCAGCGCGCCGCGCCAGCGTCGCGGCCGGAACGCGGAAATGGGTGTGAGCGGCAGCAGATTGGCCGAAAGCGGCACAATCGGCCCGTGCGCCGAGAGGTTATAGGCGGTCGATCCCGCGGGGGTCGATACCAGCACGCCGTCACAGATCAACTCGGCGAGACGCACCCTGCCGTCGATCGTGATGCGGATTTTCGCCGCCTGGCGCAATTGCCGCAACAGACTGACCTCGTTGAACGCGAGCGCCTCTTCCACCGCCCCGGTCGAGGTGATCGCATGCATGCGCAGCGGATGGATGTCGTTGCACTGGGCGCGGGCGATGCGCGCCGGCAGGTCGGCTTCGGCGAAATCGTTCATCAGGAATCCGACCGAGCCGCAATTCATGCCATAGACCGGAAGCTCGCGTTCCAGCATGCTGTGCATCGTCTCCAGCATCAGTCCATCGCCGCCAAGGGCCACGACCACCTCGGCTGCGTCCGGTTCCGCATCGCCATACAGCGCGACAAGCCTGTCGCGCGCGGCGAGGGCCTGCTCGGTTGACGCGGCTGCGAAATGAATGCGGGTCAAGCGAGCTTGCGGTGCTGGAGAACCGGCATATCGCGCCGCACCCTCGCCGTGCGGGCGCTGTCGATCCGTGCCGTGGCAAAGCCCGGCCCATCGGACACGCGCGCGACGACGCTGCCCCACGGATCGGCGATCAGCGCGTTTCCATAGGTCAGGCGCGTCTCGCCGCGGCCATCACGATGCGGACCAACGCAGGCTGCCGCGGCGATCCAGCACTGGGTCTCGATCGCGCGAGCGCGTAGCAGCACCTCCCAGTGATCCTTCCCGGTTTGCAGGGTGAAGGCGGACGGCACCATGATCAGGTCGGCGCCGGCCCGGCGCAAGGCGAGGTAAAGTTCGGGAAAGCGCATGTCGTAGCAGATCGACAAACCCACGGTGAGACCGCCGATCCGGCAGGTGACGACTGCATCGCCGGCTCCGTAGGTCGCACTTTCGCGATAGCCGAGCCCATCCGGCGTGGTAATGTCGAACAGGTGGATCTTGCGGTAGCGCGCGATCTCCTGTCCGTCGGCATCAAAGACCAGCGTGGTGTTGTAAAGCCGGTCGTCCGCCTGCTCGCCGATCGACCCGCCATGAACATGAAGGCGATGACGCCGGGCGGTGTCGCGCAGGAATTCATAGGCCGGACCACCGGCGGCACCCGATCCGGCGGGGGGCAGCGCCTCGGCGGCTAGTGTCTTCGCGGCCCGGTCACCGCCGAGACAGCTCCAGACCTCCGGCAATGATACGAGGCCGGGCCGGTCGGCGGCGACGGCGGCATCGATCAGCCGCTGCGCCTGGGCGATGTTGGCGGCCTTGTCTGCCCCCGGCGACATCTGAATGACGGAGAGGCGAAGCGTATCGTCCTGCATGAGCGTATCGTGCGCCAGGTGCCGTGAGCAGGCAAGCGGGCTATTCGGCCGCCCGCCGCGCGGCGAAATGGGCGGCGAGCCGCTCCACGGCCTCGTCCAGCACCGCCTCGCGCTTGCAGAAGGCAAATCGCGCATAGTGCCGCGGCGCCTCGCCCGGATAGAACGCTGAAACCGGAATGGCCGCCACCTTGGCGTGCTCGGTGATGTGCCGGCAGAAATCCGCATCGTCCCCATTGAACCCGAGCGGGGCGAAATCGGCCGTCACGAAATAGGAGCCATGGCTCGGCAGCACGCCGAAGCCGATCCGCCGCAACCCGTCCGACAACCGGTCGCGCTTCGCCGCGAGATCCGACGCGAGCGACGCGAAATAGGCATCGTCCTTGGCGAGCCCCACGGCGACCGCGCGTTGCAGATTGGGCGGCGTGGTGAAGGTGAGGTTCTGGTGCGCCCGCGCGATCACCCCGGCCAGCCGCGCCGGCGCCGTGACATAGCCGATCTTCCAGCCGGTCAGGCTGAACGTCTTGCCCGCGCTGCCGATGCGCACGCAACGCTCCCGCAGGCCGGGCAGGCTCATCAGCGGGATGTGCTTCAGCCCATCGAAAATGAGATGCTCATAGACTTCATCACATACCGCATAGCAGTCATGCTTTACGAGGAGGTCGGCAATGAAGCCGAGTTCTTCGCGGGTGAAGACCTTGCCGGTCGGTTCATCGGCGAGTTGAGCAGCAGCAGCTTTGTCTTGGGGCCGAAGGCTGCCGCCAGTTCGGCGCGCGGGAGCGCCCAGTCGGGCGGGTTGAGCCGCACCAGCTTCGCGGTGGCGCCCACGAGTTGCACTACGGGCAAATAGGTATCGTAGAGGGGCTCGATCAATACGACCTCATCGCCCGGATTGAGCAGGGCGAGCAAGCTCGCGGTGATTGCCTCGGTCGCCCCCGAGGTCACGACCACCTCCCGCGCGGGGTCGGCCTCGATCCCGTAAAAGCGCCGGTTCGCGGCGGCCACCGCCTCGCGCAGTTCGACGACGCCGGTCAGCGGCGGATACTGGTTCCGTCCGTCGTGCAGCGCCGCCGCCGCCGCCTCGATCACGTCGGACGGTCCATCCGTATCGGGGAACCCTTGACCCAGATTGATCGCCCCGTGCTCCACCGCCAGGGCGGACATCACCGTGAAGATGGTCGTGCCGATATTGTCGAGCAGTTGGTTTGGCGATTTCACGCTTGTCTCTCCAGTCTGACGGATGTCGCACTATCGCGGCACAGGGCCGCAGGGCAAGGGGTTTTGCCGAGCGGGCTTGATTTGCAGGCAATGACTGCCGTTTATTTAGGCATGAACTGTGCCGCCCCCGTAGGCACTCGGCGTGCCACTCATTTTTACCCATAACTGGCACGACGCATGCAAAAATGGCATGATATCTGCACGTAAGTCATGCCGGCCGGTGCGCGCACCAGCTCGCCGCGATCAACCGTAACAAGGAGGTGCCCGTCTCGGATCGGGCGTGAACCGGATGAAGAAAATCGAAGCGATCATAAAGCCGTTCAAGCTTGACGAGGTCAAGGAAGCCTTGCACGAGGTCGGGCTTCAGGGCATCACCGTCATGGAGGCGAAGGGATTCGGGCGCCAGAAAGGCCATACCGAACTCTATCGCGGTGCCGAATATGTTGTTGATTTTCTGCCGAAGGTGAAGATCGAGGTGATCTGCGAGGATGCCGTTGCCGAGCGCGCGATCGAAGCCATTACCAACGCCGCGCGTACCGGGCGGATCGGTGACGGCAAGATTTTCGTTTCCACGATCGAGGAAGTTATCCGTATCCGCACCGGTGAAAAGGGCGAAGCGGCGATCTGACCCTCTGTTTCAATCCATCCCTCAAACCCAACGAGAGCGGGTCCGCATGGGGCGGACCCGCACAATGACCAGCAGTGAGGACGACAATGGCGAAGAAGCCCGCCGGTAGCGGCGATGCGATCAGCAAGGTGATGGCCATGATCAAGGAGAACGGGGTCGAGTATGTCGACCTGCGGTTCACCGATCCGCGCGGCAAGTGGCACCACACCGCCCAGCACATCTCCACCATGGGCGAAGACGCCTTCCGCGACGGTATCATGTTCGATGGCTCGTCCATCGCCGGCTGGAAGGTCATCAACGAGAGCGACATGATCCTGATGCCGGATCCGGAAACGGCGGTGATGGATCCCTTCGCCGCCAAGCCCAGCCTGGTCATCTTCTGCGACATTCTCGAACCCTCGACCGGCCTGCCCTATTCGCGCGACCCGCGTTCGACCGCGAAAAAGGTGGAGGCCTATGTTCGGGCATCAGGCGTCGGCGATTCCATCCTGTTCGGCGCCGAAGCCGAATTCTTCATTTTCGACTCCGTCCGCTTCGGTACCGGCGGCAATTTCGGCACCTATCAGCTCGATAGCATCGAAGGCCCCGGGTCCTCGCTGAAGGACTACCCGGAAGGCAATATGGGCCATCGTCCGGTGGTGAAGGGCGGCTATTTCCCGGTTCCGCCGGTCGACTCCGAAAGCGACCTGCGCGCCGAGATGCTCTCGACGATGGGCGAGATGGGCCTGCCGATCGAGAAGCACCATCATGAGGTTGCCCAGAGCCAGCACGAACTCGGCACGAAGTTCGGCACGCTGGTGCAGATGGCCGACCAGATGCAGATCTACAAATACTGCGTCCACAACGTCGCCCACAGCTATGGCAAGACCGCGACGTTCATGCCGAAGCCGATCTATGGCGACAACGGCTCGGGCATGCACACCCATCAGTCGATCTGGAAGAACGGCAAGCCGCTCTTCGCCGGCAACGGCTATGCCGATCTCTCGGAACTCTGCCTGTATTACATCGGCGGCATCATCAAGCACGCCAAGGCGCTGAACGCCTTCACCAACCCGAGCACGAACAGCTACAAGCGGCTGATTCCGGGCTTCGAGGCGCCGGTCCTGCTGGCCTATTCGTCGCGCAACCGCTCGGCCTCGTGCCGCATCCCGTACACGACCAACCCGAAGGCCAAGCGCGTCGAGGTTCGCTTCCCCGACCCGACCGCGAACCCCTATCTCGCCTTCGCCGCCATGGCGATGGCCGGGCTCGACGGTATCAAGAACAAGATCCATCCGGGCGACCCGATGGACAAGAACCTCTATGATCTCCCCCCGAAGAACTTCAGGGCATTCCGACGGTCTGCGGCTCGCTCCGCGAGGCTCTGGAATCCCTCGCCGCCGATCATGACTTCCTGCTCGCCGGCGATGTATTCAGCAAGGAACAGATCGAGAGCTACATCGCGCTGAAGTGGGAAGAGGTTTACCGCTTCGAGCACACGCCGCACCCGGTCGAATTCGAGATGTATTACTCGGCCTGACCGACAGCGACGGCACGCATCGAAGGGCCGGTCCGCAGCCGCGGACCGGCTTTTTCCTGGCCCCGTCCCGATCGTGCGTAAGCGGTCGTAATTCCGCATCCCGCAGAAGCTTGATTCCCGCAGAGCAACGGCCGTTTCCCTCTGGCCGGGTGAGGCTCTATCCTGTCGCGGCCAGGCCCCGCGGATTTGACGGACAGCCGGGCATCGTCACTGACGGGAGAAACACGCGGATGGGCACAGCAGTCCTGGTTCTCAACGCCGGTTCATCGAGCATCAAATTCGGCATGTTCGAGATCGCAAGCGGCCTGCCCCGGCGCGCTCACGGCTCGATCGAGCGGATCGGCGTGGCGCCGCATTTCCAGGGATTCGACGCGGCCGGCCAGCTTCTGACCGAGCGCCGATGGGATGGCGGCGCGGCGATTACGCATGAGGACCTGCTGAAGCCGTTGCTGGAATGGGCCGATTCGCATCTCGCCGGCGATCGGCTTGCCGGCGTCGGCCACCGCATCGTGCATGGGGGGCGCGATTTCGCCGCCCCCGTCACGCTTGATGAGACCATTGTTGCGGCGCTGGCTGCGCTTGTTCCCCTCGCCCCCCTGCACCAGCCCCATAACCTTGCGCCCGTTCGCGCCATCGCCCGCCTGCGGCCCGGCCTGCCGCAGGTCGGCTGCTTCGATACCGGCTTTCACTGCGCGATGGGCGCCATCGCAACGCGCCTTCCCCTTCCCGCGCGCTACCACGACGCTGGCGTTCGCAGATATGGGTTTCACGGCATTTCCTATGAATACATCGCCGGGGCGCTCGCCGCGGCAGCGCCCGCCCGCGCCGCCGGCAAGGTTATCGCCGCGCATCTTGGCAACGGGGCCAGCGCCTGCGCGATGCTGAAAGGCCGGTCGGTCGAGACGAGCATGGGTTTCACGGCGCTGGACGGGCTGATGATGGGCACCCGGCCCGGCACGCTTGATCCTGGCGTGGTGCTGTACATGGCCGAGCAGGAACGGCTGGACCCGGCCGCGATCAGCCATTGCCTGTATCACGAATGCGGCCTGTTGGGCGTCTCGGGCGAGGCGTCGGACATGCGCACCCTGCTGGCGAGTTCACGCCCCGACTCGCGCCTGGCGGTCGAGTTGTTCTGCCATCGGGCGGCTCGCGAAATCGCCGCATTGAGCGTCGCTCTTGGCGGTCTCGAAACGCTTGTCTTTACCGCCGGCATCGGTGAGCACGCGCCGGAAATCCGCGGGAAGATCAGCGCGCGACTGGGCCATTTCGGCATCACCCTCGATGATGCCGCCAACCGGCGCAACGCGCCGGTCATTTCGGCGGCTTCCTCGGCCGTCCAGGTGCGCGTGATCCCCACCAATGAGGAAGCCATGATCGCGCATCACACCGCCACCCTGCTGCGCGGCTGATCGGCTCGATTGCCACCAAAACGTCATCCAACGCGCAGGCCCTCTGGTCTAGAGCGGTCCGCGGCGGCCGCGCCCTGACCGGCGCGGCCGATTCATCCGTGCAGCCGCAGGTTATGCGGCACGGCAACAAAGGAGTCCCTGAATGAAACGCGTAGCCCTTCTGGCCTGTTCGGCGCTTGTCGCCGTCAGCGCCGCGGCTTTTGCCGCGCATGGCCAGGAAGTCGTCACCCAGCCCGCCGCTCATGGCATTGTCAGCAAGATGATGGACAAGCCGCAGCCTGTGCTGAGCGACGCGGAAATGACCGCTCTGGTCCGCCACAAGATCAAATACGTCTTCGTGCTGTATCAGGAGAACCGCTCGTTCGACTCCTATTTCGGCACCTTCCCCGGCGCGGACGGGCTCTATTCGCAGCCGGCCGCCAAGACCCCCGGCTTCGTGCAGGAGCTGGTCAATACCGATGGCAGCACGACGACGATCTCGCCCTTCCGCATCGGCCCGAAGCAATATGCGTGGGATACCGACGACATCGACCATTCGCACGGCCGCATCATCGCCAAGATGGACGTCGTCGCCGGCAAGCCGCTGATGGACAAGTTCGCCGTCACCGAGGAGAAGAAATACTCGCCGTCCGGCAATCCCTCGCTCAAGGCGAAGCAGTTCGGCGAACTCGCGATGGCCTACGAGGATTGCGACACGGTGCCCTTCCTGTGGCGCTACGCCAGCCGCTTCGTGCTGTTCGACCATGTCTTTCAGGATATTGCCGGCCCTTCGACGCCGGGCAACCTGTCGATCTTCGCCGCCCAGACCGGCCTGACCCAGTGGGCCCTGCATCCCAACGAGGCAACCGGAACCTACAAGGGCGGACCGACCGCCACGAACGCCGCCGGCGGCAAGATTTCGGAGGCGGGCGCTGGCGTGCCGGTTGTCACCGACGACGATCCGCTCTGGGGCTCGCCGCTCGACCCGCACCCTGCGGTGCCGGCCAATCCACATGACTTCGCCAGCCCGCACGGCACGCATGTGCAGATCAACCAGACCTACGCCTCGCTGGCGCTGACCACGGCGGGGAAGACCATCAAACGGGAAACCGCGCGCGACACCGACCCGGATACCGATCTTGCGGATGTCCGGCAGGATGTTGCCTATCTCGCCGCACACGGCCAGAAGCCGGTCGGCTGGGGCTGGTACGAGGAAGGCTATGGCAAGGATGCCGGCGACAGGCACGCTGGCCCGACCGACGCCCAGGGCATGCACGCCGCCTACATCACCCATCACAACGGGCCGCAATATTTCGGATACGTCGCCAACAATCCGGCAGAACGCGATCATCTGCACGGCGCATCGGCGTTCTATACCGCGCTGCGGAGCGGAGCCCTGCCGGCATCCGGCGGCGTGTTCTATCTCAAGGGCGGCTTCCGCAACGACATGGGTCTGACCCCGGACAACCCGGATGCCAAGGCGCGCAAGAACTTCGTGGGTGACGATGATCATCCCGCCTATTCGGATGCCCAGATCAGCGAGGCATTTGTGGCCAAGGCGGTAAACGCGATCGCGAGAAGCAAATACTGGAAGCACGCCGCGATCATCATCACCTGGGACGATTCCGAGGGCGATTACGACCATGTGCCGCCGCCGGTGGTCATCGACGGGCCGGATCACAAGCCGCTCACCTTCGGCCCGCGCGTGCCGCTCATCATGATCTCGCCCTATGCGCGGGTACACCAGATCTCGCACGCTGTGGGCAGCCAGGCCTCGGTCGTGAAGTTCGTCGACAAGGTCTTCGGCCTGACGCCGCTCGCCCGCCTGCCGGACGAGATGAAAGGCCGCAGGCTCGGGCAAAAGGAATTCGGCGAGGCCAATATCGGGCCGGCCGACGCGATCACGCCCGATACCTCCGACCTGATGACTGCGTTCGACCCGGCACGGCTCGAAGGCCAGGCGCGCGCATTGCCGCCGAGCTACGCGATCATCCCCGATCACGACCTCACGACCCTGCCGCAATTCGGCGGCAATGGCTGCAAGGTGGACGGCATTGTGCCGACGAATATCACCAAGGGAATCCGGAACAAGATCCCGGCCGACTTCAATCCGCTGCCGAAGACCAATCCGTCCACCTGAGCGCGAACGCCCTCACCAACGCATCGCCCGATCGGACATCATCGTCCGGTCGGGTGTATTTTTGGGCCGCTTGCCATCTCACGAGTCGTGGGTCGATAGTGTCGTCTCCTGCATCCTGGCTGGGGGACCTCCCGATGAGCTATCACATCTCGAAAACGACCGGTCTCGGGTTCGACGACGCCGTTGCAGCGACGGTTGCGGCACTGCAATCCGAAGGCTTCGGTGTTCTCACCGACATCGACGTGGCGGCGACCATGCAGGCCAAGCTCGGTGCACCGTTCCGGCCGTATCGCATTCTCGGCGCCTGCAATGCTGATTCCGGGCTCAATTCGCCCGGGATTCCGAGATTAACTCGCCCGGGATTCCGGGAATTATTCGCCCACCTATTCCGAGATTAATTCGCCCACCTGTTCCGACTTTTATTCGCCCAGGCGGGCGGGGTTGGCCGGGTTGGCTTGAGGTCTCTGCTGGCTGGTTCAGGTTCCCTCCCTTTGGCTGATCGAGGGAGCGGATGAATGCCAGTGGAGCGGATTGCGATGCGCGATGTGCGCGAGATTGTCAGATTGAGGATGGCGGGGCTTTCGACCCGCCAGGTGGGGATCCGGGTCGGGGTTGCGGCATCGACGGTGCGCTTGACGCTGCGGCGACTGGAGGCGGCCGGGCTCGATGGGCCAGGGGCTCTGGCGCTGTCCGAAGCGGCATTGGAAAGGCGCTTGTTCGACGGCGCGGTGGGCAAGCGGCCGGGGCATCGACGTGTGGATGAGCCGGACTGGGGGCGTATCCGCCGCGAGTTGCAGCGCAAGCACGTGACGCTGTCGATCCTGTGGGACGAGTATATTGCCGAGCACCCGGATGGGTATCGCTACAGCCGGTTCTGCGAGCTCTACCGGAGCTGGGAAGCCCGGCTACCGGTGACGATGCGCCAGACCCACGCATCGGGCGAGAAGCTGTTCGTCGATTATGCCGGCGACACGGTGCCGGTGGTGATCGACCGGCTCACCGGCGAGACGCGTGCGGCCCAGATCTTCGTCGCCGTTCTCGGCGCATCGAGCTTCACCTATGCTGAGGCGACCTGGACCCAGACCCTGCCGGACTGGATCGAGGCGCATAATCGCACTCTGGCAGCAATTGGCGGCGTGCCGGCGCTGCTGGTGCCCGACAACGCCAGGGTCGCGATCATCCGCGCCTGCCTCTACGATCCACAGGTCAACCGGACCTACACCGATATGGCGCGCCATTACGGCACGGCCATTCTCCCGGCGCGGCCGCGGCGGCCGCGTGACAAGGCGAAGGTCGAGGTGGCGGTTTTGCTGGCGGAGCGGTGGCTGCTGGGCAAGCTGCGCAACCGGGCATTTTACGGCCTCGCCGAACTGAATGCCGCGATCGCTGAATTCTGCCGCTGGCTGAACGAGGAGCGGGTCGTCCGTCGCCTGGGGGCGACAAGACGGCATCTGCTGGAAACACTCGATCGTCCCGCGCTGAAGGAACTGCCGGCCGAACCCTATGTGCTGGCGCAATGGCGGCGCCGGCGGGTCGGCATCGATTATCACGTCGAGATCGAGAAGCATTTTTACTCCGTCCCCTACCGGCACGCCCGCGCCGAGGTCGAGGCCCGGTTCACCGTGCGCACGGTCGAGATCTTTCTCCGTGGCGAACGGATCGCCGTGCACGCACGCAGGCCGGGTAACGGCAAACACACGACGATCGCCGAGCACATGCCCTCGAGCCACCGGCGTTATGGCGACTGGACCATCGCACGGATCCATCAGGAAGCCGCACGGCTTGGTCCCTCGGTCGCGACACTCTGCACCCTGATCCTCGAACGCCGGCCTCATCCGGAGCAGGGGTTCCGCGCCTGCATCGGCATCCTTCGCCTGGCCCGCAGTGTTGGCGCCGACCGGCTCGATGCCGCGGCCGAGCGCGCGCTCACCATCGGCACCCTGACCTACGGCTCGGTCAAATCCATCCTCGATAACCGGCTGGAGCGAGCCGCCGGCACCGCCAGTCCCGATCCCACCCCGATCCGCCACCCCAACATCCGGGGCGGCGGATATTTCCACTGATGACAAGGAGAAGCCTCATGCTGAACCATCCGACCCTCGATCAGATCCACCAGCTCGGTCTTGCAGGCATGGCCCGCGCGTTCACCGAGCTGCACGCCAATCCCGAAACCCCCAGCCTCAGTCACGCCGAATGGCTCGGTCTTCTGCTCGACCGCGAGATCACCGTCCGACGTGACAAGCGGTTGAGCACAAGGCTGCGCCATGCCAGGCTGCGCCATGACGCTGCAATCGAGGATGTCGATTACCGGAGTGCCCGCGGCCTCGATCGGGCTCTGTTCCAGAAGCTGATCCAGGGTGAGTGGATCGACGCGCACGACAATCTCGTCCTGAGCGGGCCGACAGGGGTCGGAAAATCGTGGCTGGCCTGTGCCCTCGGTCACAAGGCATGTCGCGATGACAGGACCGTGCTCTATCAGCGCGCCCCCAAACTCTTCGCAGAACTCGCGGTCGCCCGCGCCGAAGGGCGTCACGGCCGGATGATCCGCACCCTCGGTGCCGTCAATCTACTGATCCTCGACGACTTCGGCCTTGCTCCACTCGACGCCGGCGCCCGTCACGACCTGCTCGAGATCGTCGAGGATCGCTACGGCCGCCGCGCCACCATCATCACCAGCCAGATCCCCCCGGCGCATTGGCATGAGCTGATCGGCGATCCGACCTACGCCGACGCCATTCTCGACCGTCTGCTCCACAATGCCCACCGCATCGAACTCACCGGCGAAAGCCTGCGCAAGATCCGCAAGCAAACCCCAAAAACCGCTTGACCCAACGAGAACAGGAGAGCAACGAAATCAACAGCCACAGAGACCGCTACCCGGGCGAATAAATCTCGGAATCCCCGGGCGAATAAACGTCGGAATCGTGGGCGAATTAAAATCGGAATCCATGGGCGAATTCTCCGGAATCCGCACCTGCAACCCGCGCATGGCGCACGAGGCGCTGAAACTGGAAGACAAGGTCGGCACCCTGCTGCCCTGCAATGTCATCGTCCAGCAGCACGATGACGGTTCGGTTGAAGTTTCGGCCATTGATCCCGTCACCTCGATGCAGGGAATCGGGAACCCCGACCTTGGCCGACTTGCCGGCGCCGTGCGCGAGATGTTGCGCAATGCGGTCAATCGCATCGCCTGAACCTGGCATACGCGCATCGTGAGCTTTGCCCTGCCCCGTTTGGGGATCGTCATTTTGACCTTCTTCTTTGCCGGGATCGTGAAGGGGATTCTCGGTATCGGCATGCCTGTCATTACGATGGGGGTTCTGGGCGCCATACTCAGCCCTGCGGAAGCCGCATCGCTGCTGCTGGTGCCATCCTTCGCAACCAATGTCTGGCAGTTTCTAAGTCACCGCGGCGCCGGCAGGGCGCTCGCGCGGTTCTGGCCGATGATGGCCGGCATCCTCATCGGCGCGCCGCTCGGCACCGGCCTGATCACCGGTCAGGATGCGCGACCGGCCGCGGCCGCCCTTGGTGTCGTGCTCATGGTCTACGCATTTCTGGGACTGACGCATCCAAGACTGCGCGTGCCGGTGGGCGCGGAGCGATGGGCAGGCCCTCTGGCTGGCCTTGGCGCCGGTCTGCTCGCGGGCGCGACCGGGGTATTCGCCATTCCGACCATTCCCTATATCGCCGCTCTCGGCCTTGAGCAGGATGCGCTGATCCAGGCCCTCGGACTGATCTTTTCTGCCGCGTCTCTTGCGCTGGGCGCGGGCCTCGCCTTTCATGACGCGCTGCCCGCGACCTCGCTGGGCATATCCGCCATCGCCCTGGTGCCGGCCCTCGCCGGGATGAAGCTGGGCACACGGCTACGCCGGAAGGTTCATCCTGACCGCTTCCGCATCCTGTTCCTTTGCGGCCTGATCGTGCTCAGCGTGTTCATCATCTGGCACGCCGTCTCGGGTGCTGCGTGACCTCGGGCAGATATCGCGGCGCAGATCACTCGGCTATCCCGCTCGCGCAGCGCTCCACAGCACTTTCCGATCCATCCGGATCGGATGCAGTGCTCTATGATAACGATAATCAGAGCATCTTTACCCGATCGGATGACCCCATCTGATCGGATGATGCTCTAACATCGCGGCGAACGCGTCGAGGATTCGATCAACCGCCTGATTGCGATAGGCGAACACCGCCTCCCGCTCGGGGTGCACCAGCATCGCCGCATTGGCTTCGAAAACGAGAATTCGCCCGTCTGGAAGGATGGAAAAGTCGATTCCGGCATAATCGAGATCGAGACGACGGCCGATCGCGCTGACCGCCTCGAACGCCGCGGAACCCAGCGCTGTGACCGGATCATCGAGAAAGCGTGCTTCCTCGGCCCTTCGTGCCGGATCGAGATCCATCCCGGCGGTCCAGTAATGCACCATCCAGTGCGGCCCGATCGCGAGATGATAGGGGTAGACCTGCCGGTCGACGAAAATCATCCGGTATTTTCGATAATATCCATCCTCACTCCGGTAATCGATGAACTGGCTGAGATATTTGTCGCCCGCTTCGCGCGACGCTTCGGTCAGCTGTTCCGCGGTTTCCACACGCCGCAATCCATGGCCGCCATGCGTGCCCACAGGCCGGATCAGCGCCGGCAGGCCGATGCTGACAGGAATCTCGTCCGCGGCGATCCGCAGCACCGGCGGCACGACGAGACCGTCGATCCCCGCGAGCAGCGCAGGCAACGCTGTGCGACCGGTGCGCATGACCGCCTCGGGCCGGTTCATGATGGGCCGCCCGCAAGAGATAAACCCGATTGTCGCGCCATCCAGCGGTGGCATCAGGTCGGCCTCGCCGATCGCATTGAAAACCAGGTCGTGCGGCGGCAGCTGGGGAAGACTGTGCATCGAGTGGTCAATGAACCACTCGGCCAGCGTGTAGCGGGCATGCGGCAGCAAATGCTCGATCGGCAGGCTGGCTTCGGCGAGGCAGGTAAGCACCAGTACGCGCAATGAGTCTGGCGGCCCCGGATGAAGAAATACCGGTCCATTCCGGAACGCGATCTCACGATGCCGCGCGGCGGACTCTGGCTCGCTGCCGGCCAGCAGCACGGCAAGCGTGCGATGGGCGTCGATCAGGTCGGGGTCGCACCGCAACGCTCCACGTGCCGCTTCGATCGCCAGGGCGGTCTGCCCGAGCCGCGCCCGTGCCGACCCCAGATTGGCAAGCGCACGGCCGCTCGTATCATCCGGCGCCGCGCGCGCGAACCAGATGGTTGCCTCTTCAAGCCGCCCGGTTTCGGCAAGGCAGTTTCCCAGCGCAACCAGCACCGGGGCTCCCGTCGCGCCGGCAGCAATGGCGGCGGCAAATTCCCGCACCGCAGGCTCGAACCGGCCAAGCGCGCGCAATGCCCGCGCATGGACGAGGAGAACGCCGGGATCCGCGGTATCGGTGGCCGCCCCGGCAATCGCGAGTGCCGCCTCAGGGTCTCCCGCCTCAAGCAAGGCCGAAGCATAGGCAACGACGATTCCAGGCTGGCGGGGATGAGTTGCGTGGAGATCACGATAGATACCGACCAGATCGGTCGCACCATCCACTACGGCGACGTTCATAAAGAAACTTTGGCACGATGGAGTGAAGGACGAGTTAATCTTTCAGGAAGATCATGCCAGTCCGAACGAAGCGGCGTTCCTGTACAGCATGTAGATTGCCACGGCGAAGACCAGCCCGGCGAAGATCCGGTTCAGCGCGGCGCGCCGCCCGGCGAGGTGGATCGCCAGCCGCGTGCCGATGAGCCCGCCGATCACGCCGCCCAGGATGAACTCCACCGCAACCGCCCAGTTCACGAGGCCGGACGCCGCATAATTGACCGCTGTGGTCAGCCCGAAACTGCCGACCGAAAGCAGCGAGGACCCGATCGCGAAAATCATCGGCATCCCGGTCGAGAACAGCAGGCCAGGCACGATCAGGAAGCCGCCGCCAATGCCGAAAAAGCCCGACAGCGCACCGACCGCAAGCGCTGCGACCGCTACCGCCAGCAGCCCGGCCATGTCCGGCCGTTCATGCTGGCCACCCCCGCCATCCGCCACGCCGCGGGGCCGAAGCATCAGCAATCCCACCGCGATCATCAGGATCGCGAAGAGAAACAGCAGCTTCCCGCCATCGAACGCCTTGCCGAGGGTGGACCCGCCGCAGCGCCAACCATGCCAAGCCCGGCGAAAATGACAGCGCTCCGCCACCGCACATTCCCCTTGCGGGCATGGCCGCCAAAATTGGCGAAGGCATTGGCCGAAACCGCCAGCGCGCTCGTGCCGATCGCCACATGTGGCGCGAGGCCAATGACGTAGAGCATCAGCGGGGTCGCCAGAATCGAGCCCCCGCCGCCGATCAGCCCCAGGGTGAAGCCGACAGCGTTACCGGATACAAGGGCGAGAACCGTCTCGATCATGGAAAATCCCCCTGGCGGGTCACGCCACAAGACATTCATATTTACGAATATGTCTAGACCGGCATGTATCAGGTTTCAAGAATGCAACGCGCCGCCGCATCACGGCCGAACGATCACGTATCCCTTCCCGGCCAGCTCCATCAGCCGCGGTACGCCGTAAGGAACCTGCTTCGCCTTTGGGTTCAGCACCGGCGTGTGGCCGGTCTCGCGCTTGAGGGTCTCGATCGTGTTCATGCAGACGTCGAATTCGACATTCTGCGCGATCAGGCTGTCAACCTGCTCGCGCAGCGGCGAGTCGGCGAAGGTAAGCTCCACACCCGGCCCGAAGGCCACCACGATGATCGACGCCGTATCGGGCCAGACCTTCAGCACCGCATTGGCATTGTTGAGAACCTCGCGCTGCTTGGCCATCACCGAGTCCGAAAGTTGCAGCGCCAGCAGATGGGTCGCGAAAGGATTGCTGAGGGCGGCGCGCCCCACCCCCATCGCCGCCGCCGCAACGCCAAGGCCGCCGAACAACCGCCGCCGCGAACTCATGAAACCGCGTAGCCCGGATTGCCGGCGATCCCGAGCACCTTCACCCGGTTGGGCCGCGTCAGCTTCACCATTTTCACCTGGCGGAGATGCCGGGCCACCATATCCCAGACCGGCGTGCCGGTCTGCGGCAGGGACACCGAGGCCCAGCTCGCGACAGTGTATTGTTTCGTCGCCTCGACCGTAGTGCCATCGTCAAGTTCCATCGCGGAAATCCGGTGACCGATCGATTGGGCCGGCGCACAGGCATAGTTCATGCCGCCAACCCGGATCATATCTCCGCCCTGCTGATAGTACGGGTTGGGATTGAAGAGATTGTCGCAGACATCTTCCATCACCGCCTTGATCTCAGCGCCGGTCATGGTCTGCTTGTACACCATCGGATAGGTGATGGCCGTTTCCGCCAGCAGATCGCCCATCGTCAACGGCGCATTGCCAAGCACCGTATTGCCCCAGCGGAAACCGGGCGAGAAGGCGATCTGCGCGCCGGTTTCGGCCCGCAGCGCGTCCATGATCACCTGATCGACCGAGCCGTAGAAATTGTTACGCCGATAGAGCAACGTTTCGGTATCAGCCAGCTTTTCGTTCAGCATCGCGCGGTGCGGCACCTCTTGCGCCTCCACCGCGGCCGCCACCGTCGCGTCCTGTTTCACCTGATCGGCATAGATCGGCAGCAGCCGGTAATGCACGTCCCTCACCCGGCCTTTCGCCAGTTCGAGGTCGAGCACCGCGACGAATTTGCCCGCCGTGCCGGCATTCGTCACCAGCGTGATGCCGCCGGGATTCTTCACCGGGACGGGATGCGGCACCGCATCGTGCGTGTGTCCGCCGAGAATGACGTCGATCCCGCGCACCTGCGATGCGAGCTTGAGATCGACCGGCATGCCGTTATGCGAGAGCAGCAGCACGGCATCGACCTTCTTCACCGCGCGCAGTTCATCGACAACCTTCTGCATCCGGCCCGGGTGGATGCCGAACCGCCAGTCCGGCGTGAACCGGCGCGGATGCGCAATCGGCACATAGGGAAAGGCCTGGCCGATCACGCCGACGCGGTAGCCGCCAAGCTCGCGAATGACGTAGGGCGGGAATACGCGGCCGGTCTTCTGGTCGAAGGCAGGCGCGCCCATCATCTGCGATTCCGCCGAAAGAAACACGTTCTGGGCGATGAAGCGTCCGTGCAGCGCCTTGATGAGCGCCTCGATCCCGTCCTGCCCGTAGGTGAACTCCCAGTGCCCGGTCATCGCATCGATGCCGAGCAGGTTGCCGAGCGCCACCATGTTCTGACCGCGGGTGAGATTCGCGAGCCCCGTGCCCTGGCAGAGATCGCCGCCATCGAGCAGGATCGACCGCCCCGGCCCGGCTCCGGCGCGCAGACTGTCGATCACCGTCTTGAGGCTGGCGAAGCCGCCGAGCGGGCCGTAGCGATGCGCCAGCGCCTCGAAATCGAGGAAGGTGAAGGCGTGGGCGTCCCGCGTGCCGGGTTTCATGTGGTAGAAATCGAGAAAGGCCGAACCCACCAGATGCGGCGGCTGCCCGGCAGCGCGACCGACCCCGATATTCTGCGTCGGCTCGCGGAAATGCACCGGCCGCGCATTCGCGTGCGTGTCGGTCTGATGGATGATGCGGACATCGCCGCTCATCTTCACATCGTAAGGATCGGCGGCGGACCAGGCGATCCGCGGCAGCAGCGCCGTGCTGGCCGCCGCGGTAAGAAGCGCGCGTCGTGCAATCGTCATCCGTTCAGTCTCCGCCCGGCCGGCTCAGCGCGGCACTGCGTTCTGCCAGAGGCGCTTCTGGCTGCGCGCCTGGGCGATCGAGGCGGCGGCCAGCGCCTCGGCGCGCTTCGCCGAGGCCTCGGCCTTCGCATAGTCGCCCGCCGCATCGGCGGCCTTCGCCGCCTTGAAGGCGGCAATCGCCGGCGTCCACTGGTCATCGAGCGCCGCCGCGATCTTCATTTTCGCCGCGGCCCCGGCAATCGCCCGCGCCGCATCGACCTTTCCGGCGGCGTGCGCAACGCCGAGCCCCAGAACCGCTGCTGCCACCACCAAAGCCATCCGTTTCATGACCGTGCCCCCGGGCCCGCGATCGGCAGGCCGTTGCTCATGTAGGTGAGGAAATAGGCAAGGTCGCGATAGGCCGCCGAATCCGGTTTCGCCGGGACCGAACGCACCTTCTTGTTGCAACCGATGAACCGCCGCACCAGCGTGCCGACATCGCCCCATTTCGAGCGGTAGACCGGGAACGACGCGGTGATGCCGAGCGCCGGCGCCAGATATTGCCCCCGAAGTCGCTTGCCCGCCGCCTGCACGTGGCAGCTGGCACAGGAAAAGTTCAGCTGGCCTCTGCGCGAATAGAAATACTCCTTGCCCGCCTCGTACGCCGCAATCGCCCGCTTGTCGTTCGGGATGACGACATGGATCGGTTTGCCGTCCGAGGTCGAGGTCATATAGGCGACGATGTCGGCGAGTTCGCCCTTGGTCAGGCTGAGCGGCTTCAGCCCGTGCCGCTCGCGGCATTCGTTGACGGCGATACCGAGGGTGACGACCTTGCCGGTTTTTTCATCGAATTTCGGATAATCCTGCGCGATGCCGATCCCGCCCCGCGGAAAGCACGAGGCGTAGTCCGCACCATCGGGAAACTTCGTGCCGAATGCCGTCTTCCCGGCATCCACCGCGAAGGAATAGGGCGGGAATTCGAGAATCTGCTTCCACTGCGCGCGGTCGTTGGCGCTGAAATTATAGGGCCCGTTGACGTAATCCTGCAGCGCGAGCGTTGGAAAACGTGTCTGGAAATACCCCTGGAACGCCTTGAGATCGGCCGCCGGATCGGCCTTTGCCGGTGGCGCCAAGCCCGGTGCCAGCGTTGCGAGAGCCACGATCATCGCCCATGCGCGTTTCATTGTCTGTTCCCCCCAGCCGCGCGCGCCGGCACGCAGAATGCCGGCGCGCCTCGCTTACATGATTGCCGCCGACATGTTTGCGGTTTCGCCCTTGTTATCGACCCATGAAACCCCGATCGGATCGCCCGAGGCGCCGCCCTTGAAAGAGAACCTGATGAAGGGATTTTTCGAAACCGCGGGGCCCCAGAAGCCGCGCAGCACGAGCTTGCCCTTGTGGGTGAACTCGACCACCTCGATGTAATGCGGCGGAATGAGCTTGCCGTCCTTGCCCTTCACGAAGCCGGAATCCATCGGGTGCTTGATCAGCGCCTCGACAGTCGTCACCCCGCCCGATGTGGTTGCGTGAACCAGAATTTGATGTGCCATTGTTCCTCTCCTCAGCCGCACCCGCCGAGGGTGACCTTCACCTGTTTCGACGTGGCGTAGAGCTTGCCGCCCGCCTTCACCGCCGTGATGACCTCCGTGGTACGGGCAAGTTTCAGGCGGCTCGAGATTGCCGGGCTCGTGCCCTCCGGAATTTCATAGGCGCACGCAAGCGAATATGGATTGTGCCGGGCCAGCAGCGCGGCACCGGTGATGCCCGTCTCGTTCGCGTCGATGGAAATCGGCACCACTGCGCCATTTTCGGCAATATCCGGCGCCTCCATCTTCACCTGGTCGGTCGAGACCAGGGTCGCGCTGCCCCACAATGCCTTCAGCGCCACATCGGGCATGGTCGCCTTGAAGGCCGCTTCGGGCCAGAGCGAAGCCTTCGGCGCCGCCACCGCAGCGGCAGCGAGGCCGGAACGCGGCATCGCCAGCGCCGCGGCGCCGCCCACGGCACCGAGCAGCACCGCCCGGCGTGCGGGCCCCGTCTTTCGTGGTTTGGTCATCATCTTGTGTTCCCCAATGCATATCTGCTTCGAAGCAGTTCGGCCTTCACTTGGTGTAGAGAAAATCGATCACTTCATTGATCTGTCTCGGCGTCAGGATCAGGTTCTTCCCGAAAGCGGGCATCACCGTCTGCGGGTTTCGCGCCTGCTCGTCGAACACGATCGCATAGAATGTCTTGCGATCTGGTATCATCGCTTTCACGTCCTTGAGCGCCGGACCGACATTGCCCGGTTCCACCGCGCCGGCGAAACTGTGGCAGGCGGCGCAGTTGCCGAGCGACTTGGTGGTGGCGATCTTCTCGCCCGCGGCAACTTGCTGCGGTGTGGCCGCCAGCGCGACGGCGGGCAGCACCGCGACGGCGAGGCCCAGCAGGATGGCGGTGTGTTTCATTTCCCCCTCCTCATTTGCCGCTCCCCTTCATATCGTCCACCGGGCCGGTGGTGCGCGGGGTCAGCCCCATCTTTGCGGCGCTCGATGTGATCCGGACGGAACCGGCCGGCGCGCAATCCTTCATGCAGGCGATATTATGCGTGACGGGACGCGGATCTTTCCAGTTGAAAGAGTCGCGGTTGGGCATCTGCACCCGTGGCACGCTCTGCGCATCGGCGACGAATTTTCCCGTCACGATGCCGTTGAGGTTCAGGATGAAGGCTGTCAGCGCATAGACCTGGTCGGGCTTGAGCGTATGCGGCGCATAGAACGGCATCGCGCGGTTGATGTAGTCCCACAGCGTCGTCGCGTAGGGCCAGTAGCTGCCTACCGTTTTCTGCGGCGCCGTTCCCGCCAGCGACCCGACGCCACCGGCGAGCGCCGGATAGCCATGCGCCCCCTCGCCAAACCCACCATGGCACATCGCGCAATCGCTCGAAAAGAGCTTTTCACCCGCCGCCACCGTGCCGCTGCCGGGCGGCAGATTGGCCCCATCGGGCGGCACGGCGATGGTCCAGCCGGCGATCTGCTGCGGCGTCGGCGTTGTGCCGATCGCGTAATGACCCGGCGGTGTGGCGGGCTTGTAGCGGGACAGTGCGCCATTGCCGGTGCCGAGATCGCGCCACACCTTCAGTGTCGCGGCCGGCACGATCCCGTCATAGGATGGCGCGGGCGCATCGCCCGCCCGCGCGATGGCGACAGCCGCCACCATCCCTGCGGCGGCCATCAAAATCCTACGAGAGCTGGACATTGTTCACCGTCCCGTCGGCCAGCACCTGCCATGTCTGGATCGAGTTGTTCTCATAAACCGGATCACGCCCCCAGAATTTGTGTTTCTGCCTGATCGTCGGCTGAACGTAGCCGGTTTCGTCGGTGACGCGGGACTGGATGAGCGCCGGCTTGCCATCCCACCGCCAGTTGAAGGTGAACCGGGTCAGGCAGCGCGAAAGCACGGGGCCGTCCAGCGTGGCGCGATGATAGTTCACCCCGCCATCGAGCGAGACATCGACATGCCTCACCCGCCCGTTGCCGCTCCAGGCGAGGCCGTGAATCTGATAAAAACCCGGCCCGCCGGTCAGCTTCTTCTCCGGGCAGGGAAAGGTGATGACCGATTTCGCATTCATCGCCCAGGTGAAGCCGAGCGATTTTCCATCGCCCAGCAATTCGCTGTATTCGCTGGTCTCTTCGCGGGTGATCCAGGGCTCGGACCCGACCTGGAGCTGGCGCAGCCATTTCACGTTCACATTGCCCTGCCAGCCCGGCACGACGAGCCGCACCGGATAGCCCTGCTCAGGGCGGATCGCCTCGCCGTTCTGCCCCCAGGCGATGATGCAGTCATCAAGGCATTTCACCATCGGCAGCGAGCGATCCATGTGGGCGCCGTCCGACCCGCTCGCAAGAACCCAGCGGCTGTCGGGCAGCAGACCGGCCTCATCGAGCAAGGTCGACAGCCGCACGCCCGTCCATTCGGCACAACCGATCATCCCGTGAGTGAACTGCAGGGAATTGAGCTGCGCCGCCGGCCATTCGGTGGCGCCGTTGGCGGGGCACTCGATGAAATGGATGCGCGACACGGATGGATAGCGCATCAACTGGTCGAGCGTCAGCAGCAGAGGCCGCTTGACCCGGCCGGAAATCATCAGGCGGTAGTGTTTGGGGTCAATGCTGGGACGTCCCGAATGGTAGCGCTCGAAGAACAGGCCATTCGGGGTGATGATCCCATGATGGTCCTGCAAGGGCGTGAAGCTCGCATCCGCGTCCTTGGTCGGCGAAAGCCACGGCACATAGCGACGGATGACGTTCTTTTCGAAGCGCGAAGGCCTGCCATAGGGACGAGAGTCGACGCCGGCACCCAGCGCATTCGACCACGGATCGTCAGCAGGCGGTGCGATCGTGGCAGCACGAGCGCCGGTGGAAGCGGCGGTGGCGATAGCACCAAATGCGGCGCCGAGCCTGAAAAGGCTCCTTCGATCGGTTTTGGACATTTCCCCTCGCAGCAGCAAAATTCTTCCCGATACGTGTCAGGAGCGATATTTTTCTGTCTTCCTCACATTCATATAGTAAATTGAATATGTCAAACAGAAAATATGTTGCCGGATCATGATCGCCATTCTTCTCTACACGCTGCTTTGGGCAAGCTTCGGCGCGGGGCATAGCTACCTTGCAACGCCGGGTGGGCAGGCGTTGCTGTCGCGCCTCGCGGGGCCGGGCGACCGCCTGGTTTATAACGCGATCGCTGCGGCGCATCTCGCGGTGGTGCTGGGGATCGGCCAATCCTTGTTCCCCGGTCATGGCTTCAACCTGCCGCGCGGGATCATCGTTCTCGGCTGGATCGCGGCAAGTGCGGGGGCCATTGTTCTGGGTCTGGCCGGCCGGAATTACGATCTCGCCCGCTTCACCGGCCTCGCCCAGTTCCGCGCCGGCAAACCCGACCGCGATTCTCCACCCGAGCCGCTCGCAACCGGCGGCATGAATGCGCTGATACGCCACCCGCTCTATCTTGGCCTCGTTTTGATTCTCTGGGGCCTTGCGACGTCGCCATTCCGCCTCGTCACTGCCACCGCCGCAACGGCCTATCTGCTCATCGGCATCCGCTTCGAGGAACGAAACCTGCTGCGCCTCTACGGCGACGCCTATCGAAGCTACCGCGCCAGGGTGCCGATGCTGTTGCCGCTCCGCTGGAAGCGGCGCTGAATTTACTTGACGCAAACGGCAATAGCCACGACCCTGCCCGGAGAGGGAGGACCACCAGCATGAACGTGACGACAAAGATCAATCCGCCTGATGGCATATCGGCCGAAGAATGGCAGATCCGCTGCGACCTTGCCGCTCTGTACCGGCTGGTCGCACATTTCCGGATGACCGATTTCATCTACACCCATATCAGCGCGCGTGTGCCCGGGCCTGAACATCATTTCCTCATCAACGATTACGGCGTGATGTTTCACGAGATGCGGGCTTCCGACCTCGTCAAGATCGACCTTCACGGCAACCGCATCGAAACGCCCGGCATTTCCGCACAACGCGTCAACCAGGCCGGCTTCACCATCCATTCCGCCATTCATATCGCCCGGCCCGACCTTGTCTGTGTCGTGCATACCCACACCGCCGCCGGCATCGCGGTCGCAGCGCAGGAACAGGGGCTGCTGCCGATCAGCCAGCACGCGATGAAATTCTATGGCCGCCTGTCCTATCATGGCTACGAAGGCATTGCGCTCGACCTCGACGAGCGCGAGCGCATCGTCCACGATCTCGGCCAGAACAAGGCGATGATCCTGCGCAATCACGGCCTGCTGGTCGGCGGCCGCAGCATTCCCGAGGCGTTCCACGAGATCTATTTCCTCGAGCGCGCCTGCCAGGCGCAGGTCGCCGCCATGTCGGGCGGCGCGAAGCTGGTGATCCCGCCGCGCGAGGTCTGCGAGCATACCGCCGCCCAGTTCAACAAGGACGAGGCAAACCGCATGGCGCATTACGAGATGGCATGGCAATCCGCCCTCCGCCTCATCGAGGGAAACGGCGACTACCGGAGCTAGTGTCCTGCTTCCGAAATTCATGGGTGAATTTCAGAAACGAGCAGGACATTAAATGATTGATTTTCCTAGTGTCCCGAATCTGAAATCCGGTGGATTTCAGATTCGGGACACTAGAGCATCATCCGATCAGATGATGATACTCTGATTGCCAATACGATAGACCACGACTTCCGATCCGGACGGATCAGATGTCGTGGTCAAAACCCGACGATTTCGGTCCTGATCTCGCGGCTGTGCCGGTCGAACAGCGCAAGCCCGAGGTCCTTCTCCCGCGCCGCCCGCGTCGCTTCCAGGTAGAGTGCGAGCGCCTTGCGGATCAACAGCGCCTTGTCGTCAGGCGTGGCCGCGCATTGCTCGATCTGTGCATGCAAATCTTCTGACAGGATCAGATTCAAGCGGACGGCCATCCATGGTTCCTTGCGGCATAAAGTTTCCGTTTCAGGAACTTAGACTACGCAGATTCGAAATCAAGCGGCAGCAATCCTTACTCTTGCTGTCAGTGCGAGATACACGACACCCGAAACCACGGCGGAAACCAGGAAGGAGATATCGCCAAACCCGGGATGCGCCGCGGCGAAACTTCCGACGAAGAGCGGATACTGGTTGAAGAAGGGAACGCTCGCCGCAATGCCCGCGATCCAGGCGATGAAAGCGGCATTCGCCCCGCTTATCCGGCTGTGCCGGCGCGAATAATGCGCCAGCATCGTGACGGCAATCCACGGGGCGGTCCAGTATCCAAGGAAAAAAAGAAAACTCTCGTAACTCTTGATGAAATGGGTGGCGGCGAGAACCGAGATCGCGGTGCCGATCGCGCCGCTCAGCAGCGCGGCCTGGTATTGCTTGAGCCGGAAACCGAGAGCCAGGGATGAGAGGGTTGCGGAATAGATGTTGATGATGTTGGCACTGATCGTGCCGACCACGATGGCGATGATCAGCGGCGCATGGAACCAATGCGGCATCCATGGGGTGAACAGGTCCGAGGGTTTCGAGAGTGCGACGGTTGCGCCGATCAGCGCCCCCAGCACCTCCATCCAGACGCAGGAGAGGAACGTGGCCAGGAATGCGTTGGTGAAAACGGCCCGCCCGGTCGCCGAGCGGTCGCCCGTGTGGTGAAGATAGCGGGTGTAGTCAGACGAATAGGGAATCCACCCGAGAACGTAGGCAACGATGATGGAGGTGGTCAGAATGAAGGCGCCCGACGTGCCGCCGACAGTCTTCAGCATTTTCGGGTTGGCGGGGGGCAGATGGCCGACATGGGCGGCAGCGAACGCGGTGAGCACCAGAAAGATCGCCACCAGCAGGAAAAAGAAATATTTCTCCGCCGCATGGATCAGGTCGTGACCGATTGCGGCAATCGCGACCTGGATCACGCACAGCGCAATGATGTTCGGGATGAGCCCGGTGCCGAGCATGTATTCGAGCGCATAGCCGCCGATGATCGTGTTGACGCCGAACCACGAGAAGCCGCCGAAGAAGTTCAGGAATGACGGCAACCGGTTGCCCAGCCGACCAAACCAGGCAGCGCCCTGGATCATCTGGGGCAATCCGTATTCCACCCCGAATGTCGAGAACAGCCCCAACAATACCGAGCCGATCAGATTGCCGAGCAGGATTGCGGCGATCGCGTCGACCGCGGACAGGCCGAATACGCCGGTTGCCAGCGCGCCGGTGGTAATGGTTGCGAACTCCACGTTCGCGGCCATCCAGAGCCCGAACAGCGCACGCGGACTGCCGCGGGTCTCTTCCGGGGTGACCTTGTCGATCCCTTTTGTCTCAACCGTGATTGTGCCCGCCTCGGCCATTCCCGCCTTGCCCCTGTTGTTTGTCCCCGATCTTTCCGATGCAGCAAAAACCGTGCCTGTGTAAATAGCCTGCGGCAGGTCAAGCATGAGCAGTATCGAGGCGAGTCTGCCCATTTCGGCAGCAGTCAAAGCCTCGCGGCGGGCAGCAGCACCCAGGCGGCACCTGCGGCAATGGCAATGCCATAGGGCAAGACCGCCTTCCGGGCACGCCAGCGCTCGGCCGCCCACAGCCGGCGAAGCAGTCCGGCGCCATGCGGGACCGGTAACAAGGGCCGCCGCGCCAGGCGCAGCGCCAGATAGGCCAGCGCCAGAACGCCGCCGGCGAGGGCCGTCGCGAAGAGGAAACCCGCAAGGGCCAGGGGTGGGAAGCCAATGGCGAGCGCCACAATCAGCTTCACATCGCCGCCACCGACCAGCCGCCGCAAATAGAGCGCAAACAGCGCCAGAAACAGCACCGCGGCCATGGCGAGGCTCACACCGAGAGGCTGGATGCCATCGCGAAGCCGCAGCGCCACCCCGGCAAGGGCGAGCACCAGCGAGACGCCATCAGGAATGCGGCGCAGCAGCAGATCCTGCCAGCAGGCGACCGCCAGCGGCACGAGCATCGCGATCTGCACCACATGATCCATCCAGGCTTCCAAGGCTTGCGCCCCGCCGGGGCTCGTCCGACGCAAACTGACAGACCCGGACCAAGGAATGGTTAACGCGGCGATCCGGCCAGCTGGTCGAACGCTTCAAGCGCCTCGGCCGCATACATCGCCGATGGGCCGGCACCCATATAGACAGCCATGCCCAGCGTCTCGGCGATTTCGGCACGGGTGGCGCCCGCGCTCGCGGCACCCTGCGCGTGATAGGCGATGCAGGGCTGGCAGCGCGTCGCCACCCCGATCGCCAGCGCGATCAGCTCCTTCGTCTTGCGGTCGAGCGCGCCACTGGCGCAGGCGGCCTTCGCCAGGGCGGAAAAGCCGGCCATCGCCTCCGGCGCCGCCTTGCGCAGGTCGGCGACGCCACCATTCATCGCGCCGATCAGCGCTTGCCAGTCCTCGATCATCGAATCTCCCCCCTTCAGCCGGGCGTGCCGGCCAGCATCAGCGCCACAGCACAGGAAGCGAGACGGGTGCGGGCATCATCCGCCCGGCTGGTCAGCACAATCGGTATGCGCGCGCCGACGACGACGCCGGCCGCATC
The DNA here is from genome assembly GCF_907164655.1 of Acidocella sp. C78. Taxonomy (NCBI): domain Bacteria; kingdom Pseudomonadati; phylum Pseudomonadota; class Alphaproteobacteria; order Acetobacterales; family Acidocellaceae; genus Acidocella; species Acidocella sp. C78. The sequence goes on along the minus strand of NZ_CAJQZK010000004.1, from coordinate 49,095 downwards.
CGCCCCGGCCAGGAAGGTAAGCTGTTTCGCGACCATGTTTCCCGCCTCGATATCCGGCACCAGCAGGATGTCCGCCCGGCCGGCGACCGGCGACTCGATCCCCTTCTCCGCCGCCGCGCGCGCGCTCACCGCATTGTCGAAGGCAAGCGGGCCATCGATGATGCCGCCGGTGATCTGGCCGCGCTGGCCCATCTTGCAGAGTGCGGCGGCATCGAGGGTCGAGGGCATTGCGGGGTTCACCGTTTCCACCGCCGACAGTACGGCGAGGCGCGGCGTCTCGATTCCGATAGCGCGCGCAAGATCGATCGCGTTCTGGGCAATGTCGCGCTTGGTCGCGAGATCGGGGGCGATGTTGATCGCCGCGTCGGTCACCAGCAGCGGGCGCGGATAGCTCGGCACGTCCATGACATAGACATGCGACAGGCGCCGCCCGGTGCGCAGGCCGTTCTCGGCCAGCATCACCTCGTGCATCAGTTCGTCGGTGTGCAAAGCGCCCTTCATCAGCAGCTTCGCCGTACCGTCGCGGACCAGTTCAACACCGCGCGCGGCGGCGGCGTGGCTGTGCGGAACCGGCTCGATCCGCAGATCTCCCAGATCGAGCCCGGCCTTTTCGGCGGCGGCGCGAATCTTCGCCTCGGGCCCGACCAGGATGGGCACGATCAGCCCGGCACGGGCGGCATCGAGCGCGCCGCGCAGGCTGACATCGTCGCAGGGATGCACCACTGCGGTGACCAGCGGGCCGCGCGCCCGGGCCTCGCCCAGCAAGGCGTTGAACCGCTCGTGCCGGCTGAGGCGAACCTCCGGCAGCGGCATCGCCGGCCGCCGCACCTTCTCGGTCGGCGCGGCGACGAGGGCGGTGCCGCGCAGAACCTCGGTGCCCGACTGGTTGACCGCCGTGCAGGCAAGCGTGACCCGATGCCGTGCCGGCTCAAGTTCGGTGACCGTCACCGTCGCGGTAATCTCGTCCCCCGGCCCGACCGGGGCGCGGAACTGCAAGCTCTGATCGAGATAGATCGTGCCGGGGCCAGGCAGCTTCGTGCCCAGCACCGCCGAAATAAGGCCCGCCGTCCACATGCCATGGACGATGATATGGTGGAACATGTCACCGCGGGCATATTCGGGGTCGAGATGCGCCGGATTGATGTCCCCGGAAATATAGGCGAACAGGGCAATGTCATCGGCCCGCAGGATGCGCCGCACGCTCGCGGAGTCGCCCACTTTCAGTTCGTCGAACACGCGGTTCTCGATCATCGGCGCCGCGAGGGGGGCGGGCGCCGGCCCGATATCGTTCATGTCGGTCTCCGGTCAGCGTTCGTGGATGTAATGCCCAGGCGCTGCGTCGAGCACCGGATATCCGGCCTCCTCGCGGCCGAGCGGCGGCGGCGCGGCCGGCGGACTGGAATGCGCGCCGAGGAAGGCGACCCATTCCGGCCACCACGAACCGTCATGCTTCGGCGCCTCGTCCTGCCACGCCTCCGGCGCGAGATAGGGCTCGCCCGGAAGACGCTGGAGACTGGCGTAATGACGGTGCGGATGACCCGGCTCGCTGACAATGCCGGCATTATGCCCGCCGGACGTCAGCACGAAGGTGATGGGGCCACGGTTGAGCAGGTGCAGCTTGTAGACCGAATGCCAGGGCGCGATATGGTCCCGCTCGGTGCCGACGACGAAGAATGGCACATCGATATCGCCAATGGCGACCGGCCGGCCGCCGGCCGAAAGCCGCCCCTCGGCGAGGTCGTTATGCAGGAACAGATGACGCAGATATTCGGCGTGCATCCGATAGGGCATGCGCGTCGCGTCCATGTTCCAGGACATGAGATCGTTCGGATGCTCCTGCTCGCCGATGAAGTAGCGGCGGATCATCCGCGACCAGATCAGGTCGTTCGAGCGCAGCATCTGGAAGGCGCCGGCCATCTGCTTGGTATCGAGATAGCCATGTTGCCACATCAGGTCTTCAAGGAAGGCGAGTTGCGCCTCGGTGATGAAGAGCTGGAGTTCGCCAGCCTCGGTGAAATCGGTCTGCGCGGCAAAGAGCGTGACGGAGGCGAGGCGGCTGTCATGATCGCGGGCCATCGCGGCGGCGGCGATGGAGAGCAGTGTGCCGCCCAGGCAATATCCCGTGGCGTGAATCTTGAGCGCGCCGGTGATGGCGCTGACGGCATCGAGCGCGGCCATCACGCCATCGGCACGGTAGTCATCGAGGGTCAGATCGCGATCGCCCTTGTCCGGATTGTGCCAGGACATCATGAACACCGTATAGCCTTGGCCAACGAGATAACGGACCAGCGAGTTCTCCGGCGAGAGATCGAGGATATAATATTTCATGATCCAGGCCGGGACGATCAGCACCGGTTCGGGCCGCACTTCACCCGTCGTCGGGGAATACTGGATCAGCTCGATCAGCCGGTTGCGGTAGACCACTTTCCCCGGGGTGATCGCAACATCGCGTCCCGGCGCGAGCGGCAGCCGATTCTCATGGTTCAGGGCGATTTCCGTATCCTTGAGCAGGTTACGCAGCCCGGCCCGGATCGACTCGCCGTGGCTTTCGCGGGCCGCGTGCTCCACCTCCGGGTTGAGCATCGGCAGGTTGGCGGGTGCGATCGCATCCAACGACTGGCGGATCATGAAATCGACGATACGCTCATGGGCGGCATCGACCCCGGCGATGCCGGTCGCCGCATCGTGCCACCAGCGTTCGACTCGGAGAAAGTATTCCTTGTAGAGCCGATACGGCATGTCCTGCCAGCGGGATGATCGAAACGATGATCATTGTCGCAGGGCGGTGTGACGGCCTCCTCAAGGCCGAGCGCCACACGCCAGACCGCCGCCCAATCCTCCATGGCGCGCCGGGCCAGGTCCATCCGCCGCGTGGGCTGGTTCGCCAGATGCACGGCCCAGTCGCGCCAGGCCAGCGCGATGCCGGCGGGCGCCAGACCAGCGGTGAGCCGCGCCTCCGCCGCATGCAGCGACCGGTCCAGCGCATCCGTCGTCGAAACAGGCTCATGCGGCGCGATCGAGGCGGGCAGCACTGGCGGCGGCAGGGGTGACGGCTTGAGTGCCTCGGCGGGCGGTTTCGGTCGGGCGCCTGATCGGCTGCGGCTGGTTTCGGTGCTCACGGGTCTGATTATCCTTGCAGGTATCCGGGTCATGTCACGCCATGATGTGCTGTCCGCCATCCACAGGCACAACCGCGCCGGTGATCCTGGTGGCGGCAGGAGAGGCCAGAAAGGCGGCAAGCGCGCCGACATCCTCGATCGTTACCAGATGGCGCTCCGGCGCAAGTCGCGCCGCTTCGGCCAGAAGGTCGTCGAAATGGTCGATTCCGCTTGCCGCCCGCGTGGCGATCGGTCCGGGCGAGAGGGCGTTGACACGAATTCCGCGCGGGCCGAGTTCGGCGGCGAGATAGCGCACGCTCGATTCCAGCGCCGCCTTCACCGGCCCCATCAGGTCGTAATGCTCGACCACGCGGACCGATCCCTCGTAGGACACACAGAGCAGCGCCCCGCCGGCGCGCATCAGCGGCTCGGCCAGCCGCGCGCAGCGGATGAAGGAATGGCACGAAACATCCATCGCCTGGGCAAAGCCGGCGGCGGAGGAGTCGGCAAGCCGGGCGCGCAAATCGGCCTTCGGCGCGAAGGCAATGGAATGGAGAACGAAATCGAGTTTGCCCCAGCGGCGGGCGATCGTGTCGAACACGGTCTCCAGCGCCCCCTCCTGCTGGACGTCGCAAGGAAGCAACATCTCGCAGGGCATGTCACGCGTGACGGGCTCGACGAAGGGTTTCGCCTTCTCATTCAAATACGTGGCGCAGAATCGTCCGCCGGCGGCGGCGAAAGCGCGGGCGCAGCCCGTGGCGATCGAATGCTCATTGGCAATGCCGAGCACAAGCCCGACCTTGCCTGAGAGATCAACAACGGCTTCCGCCATCGGCTCAGGCCGCCGCCCGGCCACTCTCCCGCCCGGCTGCGCGCCCCACCCGCTCTCCGGCAGGAACGCCCATGCGGAACATGGCCTCCATCATGCCGAACTGCGCCTGCATTATGGCCTGCATCAGCGCGAATTCCGCCTCGGCCACGCGCATCATGCTGCCGGCGATCGTCTCGAACATTACCGGCGAGAGGCTCGACACAAGGAACACATCGGCTCCCTTGCCCATCCGATGCGCCTCGAAAGTGCTGGTCATCGTACCCTCCGTTTTTTCAGGCGTCTCGTGATCTCATGCAGAGTCGCCGGCGTCCTTGATGCAGGTCAAGCCGGGGACGACATTGTCCCGATATGTTCATCATGTCGCGGAGGGAATCCCGGCGCAGCCCCGGCACCGCCGGGTGAACAGGAGACGGCATGGGATGGCGCGCGGCGCTGCGGCGGTCTGCGCCGATCGCAGTCGGGGCGGGGTTCACGCTTGGCCTTGCAGCGCGTGCCGCCGGGTTCGATCAACTCGCCGCCGGGTTGTGGATCGCGCCGGCACTGCTGGTGGCGGCCGAGGTTGCCACCGATTTCGCCATCGGCGTGCTTCGCGGCATGCTGGGGGTCGATCTGATCGCCCTCCTCGCCATCCTGGGCTCGGTGCTTCTCGGGCAGCACCTCGCCGGCGTGATCATCGCCGGCATGGTGGCGGGCGGCGCGGCGCTCGAGGATTATGCGGGGGCGCGTGCCCGGCGCGAACTCTCGGCACTGGTCAAGCGCACCCCGACAACGGCGCACCGCCACACCGATGGCGCGATCGAGGACATTCCCGCCGGAGTTGTCGCCATTGGCGACAACCTTCTGGTCAAGCCCGGCGAGGTGGTCCCGGTCGATGGCACGCTGCAGGGCGCCGCCACGCTCGACGAGTCGGCCCTGACCGGAGAACCGCTGCCGGTGTCACGGCAGGCAGGCGGAGCGGTGCGGAGTGGTGTGCTGAACGCCGGCGGACCGATCGCCCTGCGCGCCACGGCGACCGCCGAGGCGAGCACCTATGCCGCGGTGATCAGGCTGGTTGCCGCTGCCGAACGGGAGCGCCCGCCGATGGCCCGCCTCGCCGATCGCTGGGCGCTCGGGTTTCTCACCCTCACGCTTACGGTCTGCGCCGCCGCCTGGCTGGCCAGCGGCGACCCGCTGCGCGCCCTTGCCGTGCTGGTGGTCGCCACACCGTGCCCGCTGATCCTGGCGACGCCCGTCGCGCTGATCTGCGGCATTTCGCGGGCGGCCGGGCGCGGGGTGATCGTCAAGGGCGGCGGCGCGCTGGAACGCCTGGCGCGCGCCGACATCGCCCTGTTCGACAAGACGGGCACACTCACCGCCGGCACCCCGTCGCTCACCGGCGTCGCGGCACTCGACGGTTTCGCCCCAACGGACTTGCTGCGCCTCGCCGCCTCGCTCGAACAGGTCTCCCAACACGGCGTGGCCGGGGCGATCGTCGCCGCCGGGCGAGCGGCTGGCCGGCTGGCCACGCCCGCTGACGTGACCGAAATGCCCGGTCTCGGCCTGTCCGGCCAGGTCGGCGCCGATCTCGTCATGGTGGGCGGCGCCAGGATGTTCGAGATCGCGGGAATACAACTGCCGCGCGACAATCACGTCGCCGAACAGGCCAATGGCGCGGCGGCAACCGCTTGGGTCGCCGTCAACGGCGTGCCGGCGGGCGCGATCATGCTGACCGACGCGATCAGGCCGGACGCGAAACCGTTGATCGCATCGCTTCGCCAGCTTGGCTTCCACCGCATCGTGATGCTGAGCGGCGACCGCGCCGAACCGGCGGCGCGGGCCGGCGCCGAATTGGGTCTTGACGCGGTCCATGCCGGACTGTCGCCCGCTGAAAAGATCGAGCGCGCCCGAGAGGAACGCGCGCATGGCACGACGATGATGGTCGGCGACGGGATCAACGACGCTCCGGCGCTGGCGGCGGCGGATGTCGGCATTGCCATGGGCGCCCGCGGCACCGCTGCCGCAGCCGAGGCCGCCGAGGTGGTGCTGATGCTCGACCGGCTCGACCGCATCGCCGAGGCTGTAGCCATCGCGCGCCGCGCCCGGCTCATCGCGCTGCAGTCGATCGTCGCGGGCATGGGGCTCTCATTGCTTGCGATGGCCGCTGCCGCCGCCGGCTATCTTCCGCCGGTTGCCGGCGCCCTGTTGCAGGAGGCCATCGACGTCGCGGTGATCCTCAACGCGCTGCGCGCGCTGGGATCGGGAAGCTGAACCCGGCCCGAAATCCACGCGCAAGCTCCAGGGGCGGGCAGCCGGGACATCTGCCGGTGCGGTCGCGCGACAAGCCATCGCCGCCGACAGATGCCGCGGATCGCAAGCGTTCGCCTATGGCTTGAGGTAAGCGAAGCCATGGGCTTCGAGCTGGACGATACGCTCCGCGCCCGCCGGGACGATCACCGCCTGCGGCACCAGCTTCGGCATATGGCCGAGATGGCGGGCCATCGCCGCCATCGTGTTGTGGCACGCGTCGAACTCGACCCCTTCCGCATCGAGTGCCGCCACCCGCCGCGCCACGGGCGAACCGGCCAGGAGCATCTTTACCCCCGGCCCGAACGCCACCACGACGATCTGCACCTTTCGCGCCCCCAGCGCCGCGAGGAGGTTCTGCGCGTTGTTCAGCGCCATCAGCCAATGGCCCGGCGCCGCTGCGCTGACCTGGATCACCACGTGACGGGTTGCCGCCGGGTTCGCGTGCAGAAACGCCGGATGATCGAAATCGAAGGTGCCGAGCATCGAGGGATTGGCGCGGGCCATACCGCCGGAGACGGCCAGCGCCAGCACCGTGGCCAGAACCGCCACGGCGCGTGACGCGATACGCTTGATCCGCATCGGCAGATCCTCCTCTGATGTGATCACCCGAAATGGTGCCGGTCAGCATATCGGCCGTCAGGGTGGCGAAGACAACAGAAAAGCGGGAGATCTGGCGAACGCGCGGAAGGCCTCGCGCCCTTATGGCCGGCCTGGCCCGAAACCCGTCATCCCCGGGCCGCCCCCGCCGCCAAATCCGCCCATCATGCCCCAGCCGCCGAAGCGATGGCGACCATACCCGAGACCATAGCCGGCCGGCGCCAGACCCGGCAGAACCATGCTCGCCTGGCCCTGCTGAAATTCGCTCAAATGGGGCAGCAGGGCCTGGGCAGCCGACTTCTCGCTTTCGAACGTCTTTTTCCGAAGATCGAGCATGTCCTGCATGAAGGCGAAGCGCTGGTCGGGCGTGAGATTCATGATCGCGCCCGGCTGCATCGCCGATCGCATGCCGTTCCAGGCCTGCTCGTGCGCATCCATCACGGCCTTGACGTAGTGATCCCAGGCGGGGCGCTGGGCTGTGGTGATCTTCAGGGTCTGCCGCAGCCCATCGAGCCGCGCGGCGGAAAATCGCCGCCCCGCCCCGCCGCTCCAGGCACCGGGGCCCGGCCCATTTCCCCACATCATGCCAGGCCCATAGCCACCGGGTCCGGGCCCCTGCGCCACCGCCAGCCCGGTTCCCGCGGCCAGCAGGACAGAGGCTGCCGCCAGTTTCCATTTCATCGCCATCGGCGTGCTCCTTTCGTCTGCGGAGGCATGCCGCCCCCGTAACGTCGGAAAGCTAGCCGCCGGCCTCGCCGGGGTCGTTGACCTTAATCAAGCGACCGTGATCTGCCGGTTGGCGCGGGCCAGCACCACGTCGAACAGGATCTGCGCGCCGGCCTCGGCTTCGGCCTCGGTGATCGACTCCGCCTCATTGTGCGACAGCCCGTCCTTGCAGGGCGTGAAGATCATGGCGCTCGGGACCACGCGGGCGAGATGCACGGCGTCATGCCCCGCGCCGGAGACCATTTCCCGTGCTGCCAGCCCGCGTTGCCGGCAGGCTGCGCGCACAAGGTCGACACAAGCGGGATCAAACGGCGTCGCCTCGACCCGGAAGACGGGCGTGATCACGATTTCGAGGCCGCGGGCCCCGGCGAGGGCCGCCGCCTGTTCGGGGAATTCCCGTGCGAGGCGGACGATCTCGGCATCCGACGGATTGCGGAACTCGGCGGCGAAACACACCTCGCCGGGAACCACATTGGGCGAGTTCGGATGAACGCTCAGCCGCCCGACCGTGCCGCGCCCCTGCTCGCCGCAGTCGCGCATCAACCGTTCGACCAGGAGAATGATCTCGGCGGCGCCGGCCAGCGCGTCGCGGCGGGCGGCGGGCGGGGTGGTGCCGGCATGGGAGTCGCGGCCGGTCAGCACAATGTCGAACCAGACCTGCGCCTGCGCGCCGGTCACGATGCCGATCGCCTCGCCCCCGGCCTCAAGCAGCGGCCCCTGCTCGATATGCAGTTCGAAGAACGCATCCGCCGGGCGATGGGTCGCTGGCTCGTCTCCCTCGGCGCCGATCGCGGCCAGGGCCTCGGCGACGGTAACGCCCGACGCGTCGCGCAGGGCGCGGATCGCCGCCTCGGGCTGCACGCCCGCCCAGACCGCGCTGCCCATCATGGCACGGCCAAAGCGGCAGCCTTCCTCGTCGGTCCAGTTGACCAGTTCGAGCGGCGCCTCGGTGACGATGCCGAGTTCGTCGAGCGTGCGCATCACCTCCAGCCCAGCAAGAACGCCGAGCGCGCCGTCGAACTTGCCGCCGGTGGGCTGGCTGTCGAGATGCGAGCCGAACATCACCGGCAAGCGGTCGGGGTCGCGCCCCTCGCGGCGGGCGAACATGTTGCCCATCGTATCGGTGCGAAGGCCGAGTCCGGCGGCGGCGCACCATTCGGCGAAGCGGGCGCGGCCCGCGCGGTCCACCTCGGTCAGCGTCACGCGGTTGACCCCGCCTTTCGGCGTCGCGCCGATCTCGGCCATGTCCATCAGCGCGTGCCACAGGCGAGCGCCATTGATCCGGTAATTCGTGTTCTGCGTCATGCCGGCATGATGGCCTCCGGCCCCACCCGCGCGCAAGACCGCCCCTTGCGCCGCTGCGCCGACGCGGAACATTATGACGCAACAGAAAACGGGGATACGCCATGAAGACAATCGGTCATTTCATCAACAACGAGAGCATTGCGGGTGCCGGGGCGGAGCGCCTGCCGGTGTTCAACCCGGCGACCGGCGCGCAGAGCGGCGCGGTTGCGGTCGCGACGGCGGCGGAAATCGAGGCGGCCATCGCCACGGCGCGCGCCGCCTTCCCCGCCTGGGCCGCGACCCCGCCGCTGCGCCGCGCGCGGATCATGTTCCGCTTCAAGGAACTCGTCGAGCAGCACAAGGACGAACTGGCCAAGGCGATCACGCTCGAACACGGCAAGGTCATTTCCGACGCCGCCGGCGAGGTCGTGCGCGGGCTCGAGGTGGTGGAATTCGCCTGCGGCATTCCCGAGCTGCTGAAGGGCGATTATTCGCGCAATGTCGGCACCAATATCGACAGCTACTCGTTCCGCGCGCCGCTCGGCGTCGTCGCCGGCATCACGCCGTTCAACTTCCCGGTGATGGTGCCGATGTGGATGTTCCCGATGGCGATCGCCTGCGGCAACAGCTTCATCCTCAAGCCCTCGGAAAAGGACCCGTCACCCGGCCTGCTGCTCGCCGAACTGCTGAAGGAAGCCGGCCTGCCCGCCGGCGTGTTCAACGTGATCAACGGCGACCGCACCGCCGTCGACGCGCTGCTGACCGATCCGCGCATCGCCGCCGTCAGCTTCGTCGGCTCGACGCCGATCGCCGAGCACATCTACCGCACCGCCTCGCATCACGGAAAGCGCGTGCAGGCGCTGGGCGGCGCCAAGAACCACATGATCGTCATGCCCGACGCCGATCTCGACCAGGCGGTGGACGCGCTGATCGGCGCCGCCTACGGCTCGGCCGGCGAGCGCTGCATGGCGATCTCGGTCGCGATCGCGGTGGGTTGCATTGCCGACCCGCTGGTCGAGCGCATCGCCAGCCGGGCACGCAGCCTGAAAGTCGGCCCCGGGCTCGACCCCGAGGCCGAGATGGGGCCGCTGATCACCAGGGACCACAAGGCCAAGGTCGAATCCTATATCGAGGCAGGGGTGGCGGAAGGCGCGCGCCTCGTCGTCGATGGCCGGGGGCTGAAACTGCAAGGCCACGAGGACGGCCATTTCGTCGGCCCCACCCTGTTCGACAACGTCCGGCCGGGGATGAAGATCCACCGCGAGGAAATCTTCGGCCCGGTGCTCTCGGTCGTGCGCGAAGCGAATTTCGATGGCGCGGTGAAGATCATCAACGAGCACGAATTCGGCAACGGCACCTCGATCTTCACCCGCGACGGCGACGCCGCGCGCAGCTTCGCCGACCAGATCGAGGTCGGCATGGTCGGCATCAACGTGCCGATCCCGGTGCCGATGGCGTTCCATTCCTTCGGCGGCTGGAAGCGCTCGGCCTTCGGCGATCACGGCATGCACGGCCATGAAGGCGTGCATTTCTACACCAAGCTGAAGACCATGACCTCGCGCTGGCCGACCGGCATCCGCGCCGGTGCTGAATTCGCGATCCCGACCATGAGGTAGGCAGGGTCATCGATCCGAGTGTCGAAGGGCCGGCCCGGTGCCGGCCCTTCCCCGGCCCGGCGGGCCTCAGATTACCGGCGCGAACGCTGCGTGGTCAGGCGGCCCCGCGGCAAAAAGGAAGCGGGGCGTTGCGTTGCCCAGGGCGATCAGCGCCGAGGATACGGTGCCGAACCCGCCGCGCGGGCCGACATTGAGCGCGGTGTCGGCCGGCGCGGCGCGGTCCGCCAGCAACACCCGCCAGGCCTCCCACGCATCGGCGGCGGGATCGGGGCGGGAAGCGGCTTCGAACGCGCCGCGATAGCGGGCGATGCGCGGGCTGTCCGGATCGTTCGGGTCGTGCGCGGTGATCATGGTGATGCCGGGCGCAAGCCGCATCGCCTCCGGTGCGCCGCGCTCCAGGCCGCGCAGCACGAACCCGCCGGCCGCATCGGCGACAAGCAGGTTGAAACTGCGGTAGCGCCCGGCATCCAGCCGGGCGAGCCGCGCCGCTGCCGCCGAAGCCGAGGCTTCCTCCAGCGCCATCAACGGCAGCGCGCCCCGGCTCGCCTTGTCCGGCGCGGGGCCGAGGCTGCCGGTACGGTTGAGCAGGGCGGCGACCACGCCGTGACGGTTCAGGCCGAGCCAGGTGCCGCCGGCGGTGCGATCCCGCCCGGCGATCACGCCCGGGCGGTCGGGCCAGTGCGCGGCCGGCGGGTCCCACGGCCGCGCCAGCATCTCGTCGCGATTGGCGCCGATCACCACCGGCCAGGCATCCCCCGGCAGGAACGAGAGGATCAGCGAGCACATCGCGCGCCGCCGGTCAGTGCGATCCGAACACCCGGTCGAAAATGGCATCGACCCGGGCGAGATGCAGGCGCGGGTCCATCGCCGCGTCGATCGCTTCCGGGCTGATCCGGCCGGCCACTTCCGGGTCGGCCAGCAGATGGTCGCGGAAGCGGCGGAAATCGGGCTGGCCGAGCGCGGTCCAGGTCGCCATCGCGTTGCGCTGGATGATCCGGTAGGCATCCTCGCGCGAGATTCCGGCGCGGGCGAGCAGCAGCAGCACCTCGCCCGAATGCACGACGCCGCCGAGCGATTCGATGTTTTCGGTCATCCGCTCCGGATAGACGGTAAGCTTCTCGATCATGCCGGCCAGCCGGTGCAGGGCGAAATCGAGCGTGATCGTCGCATCCGGCCCGATCACCCGCTCGACCGAGGAGTGGCTGATGTCGCGCTCGTGCCAGAGAGCGACGTTCTCCATCGCCGGCACCACGTAGCCGCGCACGATGCGGGCGAGGCCGGTGAGATTTTCCGACAGCACCGGGTTGCGCTTGTGCGGCATCGCCGACGAGCCCTTCTGCCCGGGATGGAAGAATTCCTCGGCCTCGCGCACCTCGCTGCGCTGCAGGTGGCGCACCTCGGTCGCCAGCCGCTCGATGCCGGAGGCGATCACGCCGAGGGCGGCGAAGAAGGCGGCGTGGCGATCGCGCGGGATCACCTGGGTCGAGACCGGCTCGGGTCGCAGGCCGAGCTTCTGGGCCACATGCGCCTCGATCGAGAGGTCGAGATGCGCGAAGGTGCCGACGGCGCCGGAGATCGCGCAGGTCGCGATCTCCTCGCGTGCGGCGAGCAGGCGGGCGCGGTTGCGGGCGAATTCGGCATAGTGGCCGGCGAGCTTGAGGCCGAAGCTGGTCGGCTCGGCATGGATGCCATGGCTGCGGCCGATGGTCGGCGTCAGCTTGTGCTCGATCGCCCGGCGCTTGAGTGCCGCCATCACCGCGTCGATCCCCTCCAGCAGCAGATCGCTCGCCTGGGTGAGCTGCACGGCGAGGCAGGTATCCAGCACATCCGACGAGGTCATGCCGAGATGGACGAAGCGGGAGTCCGGCCCCACCCCCTCGGCCAGCCAGGTGAGGAAGGCGATGACGTCGTGCCGGGTCTCGCGCTCGATTTCGGCGATACGCTCGACATCGGCCTCGGTCATCGCGGCGATGCGCGCGCCGCCCTTCTCGCGGATGGTGCGCGCGGCCTCGGCCGGCACGTCGCCGGTGGCGGCCATCGCCTCGGCGGCCAGCGCCTCGATCTCGAACCAGATCCGGTAGCGGTTCAATTCCTGCCAGATCGCGACCATCTGCGGGCGGGCGTAACGCGGAACCATCGAAATTCTCCCATCTTCCAGGCCGGCGGCCGGCGCGGCGCCGTTTTGGGCCGGGGCCGTCCGGTTGACAAGACCGGCCGGCTCCGCGAACCCGACATGATGGAATTGATGCTCGCCGATGCGCTGGTGCTCGCGCAGGTTCTGATGATCGACCTCGTCCTCGCGGGCGACAACGCGATCGTCATCGGCCTGGCCGTGGCGCGGCTACCCAAGGCGCAGCAGAAACAGGCGATCCTGATCGGCGTCGCGGCGGCAACCGTGATCCGCATCGCCCTCGCGCTGGTCGCGCTCCGGCTACTGGCGATCATCGGGCTGACGCTCGCGGGCGGCATCCTGCTGCTCTACGTGGTCTGGAAATCCTGGCGGGAGTTCAACCGCCGGCCGGATGAGGCGGCAAGCGAAGCCCCTGGCAAGCTGCGCGACGCGGCGCTACGGATCATCATCGCCGACATCTCGATGAGCCTCGACAACGTTCTGGCGGTCGCGGGGGCGGCGCGCGACCACCCCGCCCTGCTCGCCGCCGGCCTGCTGGTTTCGGTGGTGCTGATGGGCATCGCGGCCAACTTCGTCGCACGTCTGCTCACGAAACGGCGCTGGCTGGTCTGGGTCGGGCTCGCGATCGTCCTATATGTCGCACTTGAGATGATCCATGGCGGCATCCTTCAGGTAGCGACGCATCTGGGCTGGCACCTTCCGGGCTGGTTCGGATGAGCGAGGCCGCGGTCGAGATTTCCAGCGGCGCGGACGGACCGGTGATTGCCCTGACCGGGCCGCTCACCGCCTCCGCGCTGACCGAGGCCTGGCCCCGCGCCATTGCCGTCGCCCGCGCGGCACAGGGGGTGATGACGCTCGACCTCTCGCGCGCGGCACGGATCGACACATCGGGTGCGGCCCTGCTGCTCGCCCTCGAACGCGGCCATGCGGGAGAAACCCGCTGGCAGGGGGTGACGCCGGCGGCCGAGGGCCTGATCGCCCGGCTGCGCGCCGCCCTGCCCGAGACCGGCACGCCACCCTCACCGCGCGCGATACAAACGCGGGGACCGCTGCGGACTCTCGGCGTGCGCATCGCCTTTTTCGGCGAAACCATTCTTGCCACGGCTGGCCTGCCGGGGCGGCGGCGCTTCCTGCGCGGCGGCAATTTCTATCGCATCACCGAGCGCGCCGGCGCGCAGGCGCTGCCACTGGTGATCATGCTCGGCTTTCTCATCGGCATGATCCTCGCCTTCCAGTCAGCGATCCCGATGCGCCAGTTCGGCGCCGATATCTACGTCGCCGCCCTGGTCTCGCTCTCGCTGTTCCGCGAACTCGGCCCGCTGCTCGCCGCCGTCATTCTCGCCGGGCGCACCGGCTCGGCCTTCGCCGCCGAACTCGGCACGATGATGGTGAACGAGGAGGTCGCGGCGCTGACCACGATGGGGATCGACCCCGGCACCATGCTCGTCATTCCCCGGATGGCGGCGGCGATGCTGGTGATGCCGGCGCTCGCCCTCGGGATCGACGTGTCTGGCGTGCTCGGCATGGGCTTCGTGATGGGCATTCTCGGCTTTCCGCCCTCGGCGATCGTCGCGCAGATGCAGATGGCGACCAGCCCGCACGACGTGCTGCTCGGGCTGATGAAATCGGTTGTCTTCGGCGCCGCGGTCGGGCTGATCGGCTGCCGCGCCGGGCTGACCGCCGGGGGCGGGCCGCGCGCGGTGGGCGAGGCCGCGACCTCGGCGGTGGTGGGCGGCATCGTCGCGACCATCCTGCTCGACGGGCTGTTCGCGGTGATCCTTTACAGGCTCGGCCAGTGAACGCCGACGCGCCGGCCATCCGCGTCGAAGGTGTGGCGCAGAGCTTCGATGCGCGGGTGATCTTCCAGAACGTAAGTTTCGAGGTCGCGCGCGGCGAGGTATTCGTCGTGCTCGGCGGCTCGGGCTGCGGCAAGTCCACCCTGTTCAAGCAGATGATCGGGCTGCTCCGCCCAACCGAAGGGCGGATCAGCGTCGCCGGGCACGACACGGTGACGGAGGTTGAAGCCGTCCGCCGCGAGATCGGGGTGATGTTCCAGTCCGGCGCGCTGTTCGGCTCGATGACGCTGCTGGAGAACGTGATGCTGCCGCTCACCGTCTTCACCGACCTGCCGGCCGCCGCCCGCGCCGAAATCGCACGGGTGAAACTCGCGCTGGTCGGCCTCGCGGAGGCGGCGAACCGGCTGCCGGCGGAGATTTCCGGCGGCATGGCCAAGCGCGCCGCAATCGCCCGCGCGCTCGCGCTCGACCCGCCGATCCTGTTTCTGGATGAGCCCTCCGCCGGGCTCGACCCCATTACCGGCGCCGGGCTCGACCGGCTGATTCTCGACCTGCGCGCCGCCCTCGGATGCACCTTCGTCGTGATCACCCACGAACTCGCCTCGATCTTCGCGATCGCCGACCGCTGCCTGATGCTCGATCGGGACGCGCGCGGCATGATCGCGCTCGGCGTGCCGCGCGAGCTCCGGACCGAGGCCGCGCATCCGCGCGTGCGCGCATTTTTTAACCGCGAGGAGGATCCCGCATGAGCCGGATCACGGGAGAACGCTGATGGAACCCAGAGGCGCCGCGCTGCGCACCGGCCTGTTCGTGATCGGCGCCGTCGTCGTGCTGATCGGGCTGGTCTTCCTGCTGTCTGGCAACATGTTCCAGCGCGGAGCCGTCTACGAATCCTATTTCCGGGAATCGGTCCAGGGGCTCGATGTCGGCTCGGCGGTAAAGTTCCGCGGCGTGACCATCGGCAAGGTGACCGCCATAGCACTTGTCGCCGCCGAATATCCGCCGCCCGATCAGAAGAACCTCAACCGCAAGGTCTATCATCAGGTGGTGGTCCAGTACCGGATCGACCCGAGCAAGCTCGGCCGCGATGCCGACATCCGCGAGGCGATCCGGCACGGGCTGCGCGTGCAGGTCGCACCGCAGGGCATCACCGGCCTTGCCTATCTCGAACTCAGCTTCGTCAACGCTCAGACCAATCCGCCGCAAACCGTGCCGTGGACGCCGCATCACCTTGTCATCCCCTCGGTGCCGAGCACGCTGACCGAGGTGCAGGACGCGGTTCAGGGCCTGCTCAACAACATGCGCAACGTGAAGCTCGGCCAGACGATCGATACCCTCACCTCGATGATCAGCACGGTGAACCGCGAACTGACCACCGGCAGCGCTCATGACGCGCTCGTCAATGCCAACGGCCTGCTGGTCGAGTTGCAGCAGCAGGTCAAGCTGGCCGACCTGCCGGCGACGACCCGCTCGATGCGCACCCTGGCCGACGGCACGCAGACCCGCGAAATCCTGCAGCAGCTCGAAGCCACCAGCACGGCACTTGCAAAGGCAAGTGCGGCGATGCCGGCGCTGGTTGCCCAGTCGGAGGCAACGATCCGCCACGCCAACGAGGCGACAGCGACGGTCGAGCGGCAGATGCTGCCGATCCTGCAATCGCTGAAGCAGGCATCGGCGAATCTCGAAGACCTGTCCGATACGCTGAAACGCAATCCCGCCGCCGTGCTGCGCGGCCGGGAACCCCCGAGAGAGACGCCATGACCCCGATCTCCCGCCGCCTCGCCCTCGCAGCCCCGCTGGCGCTTGCCGGCTGTGGCACGGTGCTGTCGGAACAACCCTACCGCCCGCGCATCGACTGGCCGCTCGCTCCGCCTCCGGATCTCCGGGCGGCATCCCGCCCTTCGCGCAGTGTGGTGAAGGTGCATGGCCTCGATGCCGGCCCGGTGCTGACCGATCGCGGGCTGATCACGCTCGAAGCCAATGGCAGCATCCATCGTGGCTACTACAATCGCTGGGCCACGGCGCCGGCGGATGCGGCGACCGCCGCGCTGATCGCCTGGCTCCAGGCCTCGGGCGATTTCGCCGCGGTGGTCGGGGATGGATCATCGGTGACGGCGGACCTGACCGTGGGCGGCACGCTCGATACGCTGCTCGCCGCGCCCGCGCGAGGCGAGGCCCGCGCGGCGCTGACCCTTGTCATCGCAAAGCCGGTCGGCATCGGCGACAGGCCGCTGGCGCAGCGGCGCCTTGCCGCCTCGGCGCCGCTCGTTGGCATAACGCCGGAAGACCTGGTTGCGGCGCAGCGCGGCGCCCTCGCCAGCGTGCTGCGTCAGGCAGTCACCCTGGTCGGGCGGTTCCGGTAATCGCGGCCGCTCAACCCTCTTCCGGCGTGTTCGGATCAAGAGTGGCGACGATCGGCGTGGTGCGCGTGAGGATTTGATAAGGCTGCTGCTGCTCGTTCGGAACCGGCTCACGCACCCGCTGCCGCCAGACGCCGAAGCCGACGGCGGCAAGTGCGGCGAGCGCGAGAAAGATGAACAATCCGCCCGGGCCGGTCCGTGTCATCGCAATGGCTGCGATCACCGGCCCGATCGCGGCACCGATTGAATAGACCAGCACAAGACCGCCGCTTGCGCCCACGCGCTGCTCGGGGTCCAGAAAGTCGTTGGTATGGGCGACGCAAAGCGGATAGAGGGTGAAGACAAGCCCGCCGAACAGCAACCCCAGCGCATCCACCACCCCGGGCGGCCATATCGGCGCGCCGAGTATCACGCTGACGATCCCTGCCCCGGCGAAGGTGCCGATGATGACCTTGCGGCGGTCGAACCGGTCGGAGAGGCGACCTATGGGAACCTGTAGCACGACGCCTCCCATGATCACCACGCTCATGAACAGCGCGGTTTGCGACCGGGCCATGCCGAGCCCATGGGCGTAGATCGCGCCGAGCGCGTAGAAGCCGCCCAGCATCACCCCGGTCATCGCCGCCCCGAAGATGCCGAGCGGGGAAATCCGGTAGAGCCTGAGGAAGGAAAGCGGCGTCGAAACGCCCAGTACCGGCCCGGGAAGCCGGGTCAGCGCGATCGGGATCACGGCGAGCGACAACAGGATCGAAGCTGCGATGAACGGCAGCGCCGGGGCGCGATTGCCGAGGTCGAGCAGGAATTGCCCGGCCCCCTGCCCGGCATAGAGCGCCACCATGTAGAAGGCGAGAATGGCGCCGCGGGTCTGCGGCGTCGCTCTTTCGTTCAGCCAGCTTTCGATGCAGATGAACACGCCGGCGAGGGATATGCCCTCGACGAAGCGCAGCACCGCCCAGAAGCTGAAATCCTGCCAGATCGTGCATGCCAGCGTGCTCGCAGAGAACAGCGATACGAAGGCGGTGAAGGCGCGAATGTGACCGACCCGCTCGATGATCCGCCCCGCGCGGAGCGCGCCGAGTGTGAGCCCGGCGAAATAGGCGGTGCCGATCAGGCCGATCAGCAACTGTGTCGTCCCGGTCGCCTCGAGCCGCAGGCTCATCAGCGTCGAGAGAAAGCCGCTGCCGGCCATCAGCATGAAGATGGAAAGAAGCAGGCTGCGGACGGAAACCAGCGAAGCAACCATCAGATCTTACCTTCCTGCCTCGCAGCGCCGCGGATTCGCGACGGAAAACGATGCTCCGTCCCGAAAGCTGAACTTCGGCCTAGGCGCGGATTTTGCCGTGGTCAATGCCGCGTGCGCGGGTCAGATTCGCACGGATACGCGATCAGGCAGCCGCACGAAGCTTCCGACCTTCGCCATCCTCCACCGCTCGACATTCCACCAACTCCCCATGCAGGGCACGGATCGCGTCATCGAACCGGTCGGCATCCAGAATGAACTGGATATCGACATTGCGCATCTGATGCTGCATCGCCTTCACCCCGATTCCCGCCGCGCCGAGCGCGCCCAGCGCGCGGGCGACACAGCCCTCCTCGCTGAGATCGCTGCCGATCAGCGCGACCATGGCCAGGCGTGGCGCCGAGACCTCGGCATTCGGGAAGCGCGCCTCAAGATCGGCAATCACCCGCCGAACCGTCGGCCCGCCGGCGGCGAGGTAGTGGGTGATGGTGTTGGCGTTGGACGACTTGCTGACGATACGCGCGCGGTGTTTCGTCAACGTGTCGAGGATTGCGGCGTCATAGCCCTTCTTGCCGACCATGTCCTGCTCGAAGAACTGCAGCGCGCGGACCTCGCGGATGCCGGTGACGATCTCGATGCGCGGCGCGGCAGAGACGTAGTCGGCGCAGATCAGCGTACCCTCGTCGTGCCGGTCGAACGTATTGCGCACCCGCAGCGGGATGCCCGCCTGGCGCAGGCCACGCGCCGCCCCCGGGTGAATGGCCTCGACGCCGAGATTGGCGAGCTGGTCGGCCACGTCATAATTGGTGCGGCCGATCTTGCGCGCCTTGCCGACGCCGACGACCTTCGGATCGGCGCTGGAGAGATGAAACTCCTTGTGGATGATCGCCTCGCGCGCGCCGGTGAGCACGGCGAGCCGGGCAAAGGTCATCTCCGTATAGCCGCGGTCGTATTTGCGGACCATGCCATCCGCGCATTTCGCGTAGCCGGTGACGATCGGCAGGGTGGTCGCGAGATCGAGCCCGTCCAGCCCGGTGCGGATCCGCTCCTCGAGGTCGAAATTGCGCCCGTCCTGCCAGCCGGTCAGGTCGACGAAGGCTGCGTTGACGCCACGGGCGCGCAGCAGCAGGGCGGTATTGTGCGCGCTATGCGCCTCGCCAAGCCCGGCGAGCAGCTCGCGCAGGGTGGCGAGCGGTTCGTCGAGCCGGAAATGCCCGTGGCCGCGCAGGCTGTCGAGATCGTCGAGGCAGGCGCGGGTCTCGCTCATGCGGGAAGCGACGAAATCGTCGGCGACGGCGCGCTCCGCCGTCGTGCCGAATACCTCCTCGTTGCGGGCGCGCATCGCGGCGGCGACCGCTTCCAGCGCGTCGCGCCAGTCGCCCTTGTCGCCATCGGCGGCGAAGCTCGCAAAGAGCCCCGGCGGCTTCGCGGCATCGGTCTTCTTCTTCGGCTCCAGCAGCAGATCGGTGATCCCGCCATAGGCCGAGACCACGAAGATCCGCTGGTAGAGATCGCGGCCGGCGCGGCCGGCGATCAATACGTTGCCGACAACCGCGTCCGTCGCCGTGATCGACGTGCCGCCGATCTTCTCGACACTCGGGGCAATGCTCATGCCGCGCGCTCGCGCCGCACCAGCGGACCCGCCACGATATCCACAGTCCGAAAATCGCGATCGGCGATGAATTCAGGCCGCCGCGTCTTCGGGCCGAACGGCTCGACCAGGCTGTTCGCCTTCGCGTTGAACACGAAAAACGCGTTCGAGCGCGGGAAGGGCGTGATGTTGCCGTTCGAGCCATGCATCGTGTTGCAGTCGAACAGCACCACGGTGCCGGCCTTGCCGGTCGGCGCGACGATGCCATGATCGCTGGCGAGCGCCGTCAGCATCTCGCGGTCGGGCACGCCATATTCCTGCTTCTTGAGCGAGGCGCGGTAATGGTTCTCCGGCGTCTCGCCGACGCAGGTGAGATATTTGCGGTGCGAGCCGGGAATGACCATCAGCGGGCCGTTATTCGCGGTGTTCTCGGCCAGCAGGATCGACATCGACAGAGCGCGCATCCGCGGCATGCCGTCCTCGACATGCCAGGTCTCGAAATCGGAGTGCCAGTAGAATTCCTTGCCATCGAAACCCGGCTTGTAGTTCAGCCGCGACTGATGAATGTAGACATCGTCATCCAGCAGGAAGCGCGCCACCCCGGCAATCCGCGAATCCGCGGCGAGACGGCCGAGCAGTTCGTTCTGCGCGTGGATCGCGAAGATCGAGCGCACCTCGTCGCTGCCGCGCTCGGTGATGATGGTCTCGCGGTCGAGCCCGGCGGGATCGGCCAGCAGGTCCATCGACCCGGATTGCAACAGCGCGATCTCGGCCGGATCGAACACGTTCTCCAGCACGAGATAGCCGTTGATGTCGTAGAACCCCGTCTGTTCGTCGCTCAACGGGGCACCGGGCGCCCAGCGCCCATGCACCACCGGATCATAGCGCGGCAGCAGCGAGGGGGTGGGTTCGCGGCGCGACGGGTAGAGATCGTCCATTGTCTGTTCTCCCACGTTTCGTTCGTTGCGGACCAGGATCTCAGGCGGCCTTGCCGACCGGGGCGGGCGGATAGGCGCCGGATGCGTCATGCACTTCCTGGCCGGTAACCGGCGGGTTGAACACGCAGGCGGTGACGATATCGGTCTTGGGCCGGACCACGTGGCGGTCGTGCTTGTTGAGCACGTAGAGCACGCCCGGCTTCAGCTCGTGCGTCTCGCCGGCGTCGAGATCCTCGATCGTCCCTTCCCCGCTCAGCACGAAGACCGATTCGAGATGATGCTTGTAATGCATCCGCAATTCCTTGCCCGCGTACATCGTGGTGATGTGGAACGAGAAACCCATGCCGTCGTCGCGCAGCAGCATGCGCACGCTGTCCCAGCCATCGGTGACGACCTTTCGCTCGGAGGCCTGCGCCTCCTTCAGAGTCCGGATGATCATGTTCTGCTCCTTGCTTGCTGTCGCCTGGCGTTATTCGGCGGCAATGCTGTAGGTGGGCGCGGCGGCCTCATCGACGGCGGTTTCGAGAATGTCGAGCCCGGCCGCCAGAAGGTCGTCATCGATGGTGAGCGGCGCCAGCACCTTGACGATCTCGCCATCGGCGCCGCTGGTCTCGATCACCAGCCCCTCGCGGAAGGCGATGCCGGTGATGCGGTCGGCCATCTCGCCGGTGCCGACATTGATGCCCCGCATCATGCCGCGACCGCGCGTGCTCATCCCGTGCCGCGCCGCGATCGCATCAAGCCGGCGGCCAAGCAGGTCACCGCGCCTCGTGATGTCGGCGGCAAAGGCGCCGTCGCTCCAGAAATGGCGGATCGCGGCGGCGGCGGTGACGAAGGCGTGGTTGTTGCCGCGGAAGGTGCCGTTATGCTCGCCGGGCTTCCACTGGTCGAGTTCCGGGCGGAACAGGGTCAGCGCGAAGGGCGACCCGATGCCGGAGAGCGACTTCGCGAGGGTGATGATGTCGGGGCGGATGCCCATTTCCTCGAAACTGAAAAAGCGCCCGGTGCGGCCGCAGCCGGCCTGGATGTCGTCCACGATCAGCAGCGCGCCGTGGCGCTTCGCGAGGGCGGCGATCTTGCGCAGCCATCCGGCGGAGGCGGCGTTCAGCCCGCCCTCGCCCTGCACCGTCTCGACGAGGAACGCCGCCGGCGCATCGAGGCCGGAGGAGCCGTCGGCAAGGCGCTGCTCGATCAGGTCGGCGGTATCGATCTCCGGGCCGTAATACCCGTCATAGGGCTCGTGGCTGACATGAGCGAGCGGCACGCCGGCGCCGCCGCGCTTGCCCTCGTTGCCGGTGCAGGCGAGCGCGCCGAGCGTCATGCCGTGGAAGCCGTTGGTGAAGGCGATCACGGTCTGCCGTCCGGTCACCTTGCGGGCAAGCTTTAGCGCGGCCTCGACCGCGTTGGTCCCGGTCGGGCCGACGAACATGGCGCGATAGTCCATGCCGCGTGGCTTCAGGATCACGGTCTCCAGCGCGTCGAGGAAATCGGCCTTGGCGTCGGTATGGAAATCGAGGCCGTGAGCAATGCCGTCGCGGGCGATGTAGTCGATCAGGGCCTGTTTCAGCACCGGATGGTTGTGGCCATAATTCAGCGACGAGCAGCCGGCGAGGAAGTCGAGATATCTTCCGCCCTGACTGTCATGCAGCCAGGCGCCTTCGGCCCGCGTGAACTGCCGCGGGATCGCGGTGCAGTAGCTCCGCACCCGCGACTCCATGCGCTCATAGATCGCGGTATCCGGCTTGCGCCGGGAAGGGCGCGGCAGGTCGGTCATATGATGTCCTTTCATGCTTGGTCGCTGGCGGGTCGGGGCAGGCCGATCGTCACCTCGAACTCTGAGTCGTGGCGGCCGGCGAAATGCGTGGCGCGGTCGAACCGCACCGCGCGGACGAAGGAAGCGCCGCGCCGTCGGGCGAGGCTCTCGAACAGCCGCCACGAGGCCGTATTCCCTTCGGTAATGGTCGTCGCAAGGGCGCGGACGCCGGCCATCGCCGGGCGATCGAGCAGCGCGTCGAGCATCTGCCCGCCAAGGCCGATGCCGCGCGCAGCGGCCGACACCGCGACTTGCCAGACGAAGATACGCGATGGGTCGGAGGGCGGCAGATATCCCGAAATCCACCCCACCACCGTCGCCTCGCGTTCCGCGATCACGCAGGTTTCGGCGAAGTCCGTGCATTGCAGGAGGTTGCAATACGCCGAGTTGAGATCGAGCGGCGGGCAGTCCGCAATCAATGCGGTCACCGCCGGACCATCGGCAGCGGTTGGCCGACGCAACGACACCGCGCTGCCGCACGGTGCCGCAAGATGATCGATATGGCCCAAAATTATTTTAACCTCCGAAGCAGTATTATGTCGTATGATGCCGCGCTCGGCGACCCTGCTTGCGATAGGATAAGAAATCTTGCGCCTTTTTCAAGTTTTTTATGAATTCGTTCAACCGGAGGTCGTCAGAATCCCAGAAATATTCTTCGCATAATGAAATATATTGCGGTTGCAAATGTCAGGCTTCTGGGGCTCCATCAGCCGCATGGACGAAGTTCTCACCAGCGCGACCTTGCGTGCGATCCGCCGCATCCTGCGTGCCACCGACCAGGGCAGCCACCGCCTCTATGCGGCAACGGGGCTGACCACCTCGCAGTTTCTTGTGTTGCAGGAAATCGACCGCCGGGGCGATGCGACGCCGGGGGCCATCGCCGCGGCGCTTCAATTCGGCCAGGCGACCATCACCAATATCGCCGACCGGCTCGTTGCCGCCGGGCTGATCTCCCGCCGCCGCGGCGAGCGGGACAAACGCCAGGTGATCATGGCCGCGACCGAGGCGGGCCGCGCCGCTCTCGCCCGGGCGCCGGACCTGTTGCAGGAACGTTTCCGCGATCGGTTCGAGACGCTGCCGCTCTGGGAACAGGCGATGATCCTCGCCGCGCTCGAACGCGTCGGAACGCTGCTCGATGCGGCGGAAATCGATGCCGCGCCGCTGATCGCCGCCGGCGCCATCGACCGTGCCGCCGGCCCGTCACCAGGCTGACGCCCGGCCGGCGACACGGTTCAAAAATGCGGGCGATGGACCCGGTCGGCCGCCGAGCGGCAGCGGGAACCCTATCCCGCCTCTTCCTCGCGGAAGATCGCCTTGGCCATGCGGAAGGCGGAATTCGCCGCCGGCACCCCGGCATAGACGGCGACCTGCATCAGCGCTTCGGCGATTTCCTCCCGCGTCGCCCCGGTGTTGCGGGTCGCGCGCAGATGGAGCTTGAACTCTTCCTCGCGCCCGAGTGACGCGGTGATCGCCAGCACCAGCAGCGAGCGCATCGCCCGCGGCAGGCCTGGACGGGTCCAGACCTTGCCCCAGGCGGTTTCGGTGATGAAGCGCTGGAAGTCGCGGTCGAATTCCGTCGCCCCGTCCAGCGAGCGGGCGACATGGGCGGGGCCGAGCACCGCCCGGCGCACGCCGAGCCCGGCCTCATAGGTATCGCCGCCGCTGCGGGCGGCGAGGAAATCCAGCATCGCGCGGGTAACCTCGGCGGGCTTCTCCACGGTGGGGATATGCGCGGCATTCTCGATGACCACGAAACGCACATCCGGCGCGCCGCCCTCGGCCAGCGCCGTCATCAGCGCCTGCGCGCTGGCCACCGGCGTCGAAACATCGCCATCGCCGACCAGCACCAAGGCCGGCACCTTGAGCCGGCGGGTCGACGGCGCGAGATCGGCCATCGCGATCGCCATGGCGCAGCCGGCATAGCCATCGACGCTGGTGCCGCGCAGCATCGCGCGCAGGCCGCGCGCCGGCGGCGCGTCGATGAAGCCTGGCGTCACCCAGCGCGCCAGCACGCCGTCCTCGATGGCGCCCATCCCGTGCGCGCGCAGGTTCGTCACCCGCTCACGCCAGGATTCCAGCGAGGGGATCGCCATCGCGGTGTCGCAGAGCATCAGCGCCTCGGTGCGGCCGGGATGTCGCGCCGCAAACTCCTGCGCGATCATCCCGCCTATCGAGATACCGCCGATCACCGCAGCCCCGACACCAAGCGCATCGAGCACCGCGGCGACATCACCGGCCAACAGCGCCATCGTGTAGTCGCCCGGCGTCGATTCGGTGAGGCCGTGGCCGCGCATGTCGGGGCGAATGACCCGGAAGCTGCGGGCAAGCGCCGCCACCTGGTCGTCCCACACCCTGTGATCGGTCCCGAGCGAATGCAGCAGCACCAGCGGCGGCGATCCATCCCGCCCATCGATCCTGACATGAACGTTGATGTCACCCGCCGTCACGAACATCGCCTGCTCCCTTCGTCGCCTCGTTGCAGCGCGGACCATAGGACCGGCGCGCGGCATCCGGCAACCGTCAGCACCCCTTGATCGGCGCACCGACCCACGATCTTGTCATCAATGTGTCACGATACTGTCATCGCCACGCCATGCAGTCGCGTTAACTGGCTACGCCAACTTCAGCCAAAGGGACTTCTCATGAAACGTCGCACCCTGATCGCCTCGGCCCCGGCCACGGCGCTGGTCGCCGCCACCGCGCGCGCCGCCGCCCCCACACGGGTCGTACTCTGGCACGCCATGGGCGGCGCGCTCGGCGACAAGCTGCAGTCGATCGTCGACGCCTTCAACAAGAGCCAGACCGATTTCGCGGTCGAGGCCGTCTACAAGGGTTCCTACCCGCAGGTGCTGACAGCCACCATCGCCGCCTGGCGCGCCGGCAAGGCGCCCTCGATCGCCCAGGTGTTCGATGTCGGCACCGCCGACATGCTCGGCGCCGGCCGCGCGGTGGTCGATGTCTACAAGCTCGCCGAAATGACGGGCGTCGGCATCGAACCCTCGACCTACATTCCCGCCGTGCGGGGCTATTACAGCCTGAATGACGGCAAGATGGGAGCCGCTCCGTTCAACTCCTCGACCGCGCTGATGTGGATCAACGAGGACGCCTTCGAGAAGGCCGGGCTCGACCCGAAGGCCCCGCTCGAGACCTGGGACGACGTGATCAAGGCCGCCCGCGCGATCAAGGCGAAGGGTGCCGCGGAAATCCCGGTGATGACCTCATGGCCGACCTGGGTGCATTTCGAGCAGTTCGCCGCCATCCACAATGTCGAATACGCCACGCTGAATGACGGCTTCGGCGGCCCGAACCCGAAACTGCGGCTCGACTCGCATCCCTTCGTGCGCAATCTCGACACGCTGCTGACGATGCAGAAGGACGGCCTGTTTCACTATGAGGGCCGCGACGGCAAGCCGAGCCCGATCTTCTACGCCGGCAAGGCCGCGATCACCTTCGACAGCTCCTCGATCTACGGCCAGCTGGTGAAGAGCGCCAAGTTCCGCTTCGCCAACGCCTACCTTCCCTATCATCAGTCGATCATCAAGAGCCCGATCAACTCGATCATCGGCGGTGCCGCCTTCTGGGCGATGACCGCGCCGGGGCGCGGCAAGGCGGAATACGAGGCCGTGGCGCGCTTCTTCAAGTTCATCTCCGAGCCGCAGAACGATGCCAGCTGGGCCGAGGCCACCGGCTATGTGCCGGTGACGCTGGCGGGGAACGACTACATCGCCAAGCAGGGCTTTTACGCAAAGCAGCCGGGCGGCGACCTCGCGGTCAAGCAGCTCACCCGCACGGAGCCGACGAAGTATTCGCGCGGCATCCGCCTGGGCGGCATGCCGGAAGTCCGCGTGATCATCGAGGAAGAATGGGAAAGCGCGATCCAGAACGGCACGCCGGCCCACAAGGCGCTGGCGCGCGCCCAGCAGCGCAGCCAGGCGGTGGTCAACCGCTTCGCCCGCGCCCTGCACGGCTGATCCAGCCGGCGCGATGGAGAGACGCACCCTGTTCGACGGCCGGCTGCTGCCGGCCGTCCTGGTGGCCCCACAGCTCGCCATCACGATCCTTTTCTTCCTGCTTCCCGCCTGGCGCGCTTTCTCCGAAAGCGTCCAGGCGACGGACGCCTTCGGGCTGAACACCACCTTCGTCGGCCTCGCCAATTTCGGCTCGCTGCTGGGCTCGCCGGTCTATCAGGCGGCGCTGCTGCGGACCGTCGTGTTCTGTGCGGCGGTCACCGTGCTGTCGATGGCGGGCGGCCTTGTGCTGGCCTGTTTCGCCAATCGCGGCATCCGCGGCCAGGCGGTCTATCGCGTCCTGCTGATCTGGCCCTACGCGATCGCACCGGCGCTGGCCTCGGTGATTTTCGTCTTCCTGCTCCAGCCGCAGATCGGGCTGCTCTCCAACGCGCTTACCCGGCTCGGCATCGATTTCAACTACGCCACCAACGGCAACGATGCGTTCGGCCTGATCGTGCTGATCGCCGCCTGGAAGCAGGTGAGCTACAATTTCATCTTCTACCTCGCGGGCCTGCAATCGGTGCCCGCCTCGGTGATCGAGGCGGCGACGCTCGACGGCGCGCGGGGGTTCTACCGGTTCCGCACCGTGATCTGGCCGCTGCTCGCCCCCACCACCTTCTTCCTGCTGGTGATCAACACCGTCTACGCTGCCTTCGACGCCTTCGCCCTGATCTTCGCACTCACCGGCGGCGGCCCCGGCAGCGCGACGACGACGCTGGTGGTCAAGGTCTATCGCGACGGGGTGATCAATCTCGACCTCGGCGGCTCGGCCGCGCAATCGGTCATCCTGATGGCGCTGATCGTGGTCCTCACCACGGTCCAGTTCCGCTACACCGGCAAGCGCGCCACATGAACCGCAGGCCCGACTATCTTGCCCATGCCGTGCTCATTGTCGGCGTGCTTATCTTCATCTTCCCGATCTGGGTCGCCTTCGCCGGCGCCACCCAGTCGGCCGGGGCGATCAACCGCGGCGACCTGTCGCTGATCCCGCGCCTCTCGGGCCTGCCCGTCTTCATAAATGCGCTCGGCTTCGGCAACACCGCAAAGGGCGGCGTGCCGATCTGGCACATGATGATGGTCAGCGCGCTGATGGCGCTCGGCATCGCCATCGGCAAGATCGCGATCTCCTCGATCTCGGCCTTCGCCATCGCCTTCTTCCGCTTTCCCTTCCGCATGGTCGCCTTCTGGCTGATCTTCATCACCCTGATGCTGCCGGTCGAGGTGCGGATCATCCCGACCTATTCGGTGATGTCGGATTTCCACCTGATCAACACCTTCACCGGCCTGACCATGCCGCTGATCGCCTCGGCAACGGCGACGCTGCTGTTCCGCCAGGTTTTTCTCGCGGTGCCGGATGAACTGGTCGAGGCGGCGAAGCTCGACGGCGCCGGGCCGATGCGCTTCTTCTTCGACATCCTGCTGCCGGTTTCCGGCGCCAATCTCGCCGCCCTGTTCGTGATCCTGTTCGTCTATGGCTGGAACCAGTATCTCTGGCCGCTGCTGGTCGCGACCAACGGGCGGCTCGACACGATCGTGCTCGGCATCGTGCAGATGATCACCTCGGACCAGCTCACGCCCTGGAACCTCGTCATGGCGGCGACCATCCTCGCCATCGTGCCGCCGGTCTTCGTCGTGGTGGCGATGCAGCGCTGGTTCGTCGCCGGCCTCACCGAAGTGGACAAGTAATGGCAACGCTGGAACTGCAGGGACTGACCAAGAGCTTCGGCAGAACAACCGTGCTGCACGGCATCGACCTGCGCCTCGCGGATGGCGAGATGCTGGTCATCGTCGGCGCGTCGGGCTGCGGCAAATCCACCCTGCTGCGCCTCGTCGCCGGGCTTGAGGCGCCGAGCGGCGGCCGCATCCTGCTCGACGGGCGCGACATCACCGCTGTCGATCCCTCGAAGCGCGACATCGCCATGGTGTTCCAGAACTACGCGCTCTATCCGCACATGAGCGTGTTCGACAACATGGCCTACGGGCTGAAGCTGAAGGGCATGGCGAAGGCCGAGATCGCCCGCCGGGTGGAGGATGCCGCCGACACGCTCGGGCTTTCGGAACTGCTCGGCCGCAAGCCTCGCGCTCTCTCCGGCGGCCAGCGCCAGCGCGTCGCGATGGGGCGCGCCATCGTGCGCGAGCCGAAACTGTTCCTGTTCGACGAGCCGCTCTCCAATCTCGACGCCAGGCTGCGCGTGCAGGTGCGCGCCGATATCCGCAAGCTGCAGAAGCGCCTCAACGTCACCAGCCTCTACGTCACCCACGACCAGATCGAGGCGATGACGCTCGCCGACCGGCTGATCGTGATGCACCAGGGCCGTGCGGCGCAGATCGCCCCGCCGGTCGAGGTCTTCGCCCATCCGGCCGATACCTATGTCGCCGGTTTCATCGGCGAGCCGGCGATGAATTTCTGCGCCGCCCGCCTCGGGCCCGAGGGCCGCAGCGCCCGGCTGGATGCCGGGCCGGAAATCGCGCTGCCCGCCGGCTCGTGGGGGAACGAGGGCGCGGGTGTGACGATCGGCATCCGCCCGCAGCACGTGGCCCTCTCCACATCGCCCGACGCAATGCGCGTGGCGATCGACCTCGTCGAGCCGCTTGGCTCGGAAACCCTGCTGCACGGCCATCTCGCCAATGGCGAAGCTTTCGCGATCCGCGTCAGCGGGCCGGCGCCGGACGCCGCCGAACTCGGCGCCGACCTGCCCGCAGAACAGCTCCATGTTTTTGACGGCGAGTCCGGCCGGCGCCTCGCGCCAGGCTGACCGTTCAGGCTTTCGGCAGCCGGCCCATCGCGAAGAATTCCGGGTTGGGCTGCATCCCGGCCATGTTGGCGAGCCGGTTCGACATGGCAAAAAACGCCGCAATCGCGCCGATATCCCAGATCTCGTCGGCGTCGAACCCCTGTTCGTGGAGTGCGGCGTGATCGTCCGGCCCAACCATGTCCGACCCGACTTAAACAGTCAAACCCGGAACGATACGGTATCGTAAGTTGAGATCTTTGATTTCACTCGAGATTTTCGTAGGCACGTCGGGATTTTGCAAAAACGTGGTGCTAAATAATTGCGTAAATTGCTTCTTTTAACTTGATTTATGATTGGTTTTCGGCTGCCAATTCGGCATGTTCGTGCGCGAGAAGCGAATCAACGGCTACAGCTACCTTTATCTGGTCGAGAGCGTCCGTGAGGACGGGCGCAGCAAGCAGCGCATCATCAAGAACCTGGGCCGGAAGGAAGTCGTCCTGGCCGATGGAGGTCTCGACCGCCTCGCCGCCTCGATCGCGCGCTATGCCGACCGTGCCTCGGTCCTGGCCCAGCTGGCGGCAGGCAATCCGGACGGGCTGAGCTGCAAGCGGATCGGCGCGCCGCTGTTGTTCGGCCGACTGTGGCAGGAGAGCGGGATCGCTGCTGTGTTCGAGGAGCTGCTGGCCGGGCGGCAGTTCGAGTTCCCGGTCGAGCGCGCGGTGTTCGCCACCGTGCTCCACCGGATCATGGTCTCGGGCTCGGATCGCGCCTGCGACAAATGGCTCGAGGATTACGACATTCCCGGCACCGAGGAGCTCGGCCTGCATCACCTCTACCGCGCCATGGCCTGGCTCGGCGAAGAGCTGCCGGACGAGGAACAGGGGGATGCCACGCCCTTTGCGCCAC
Organism: Acidocella sp. C78; assembly: GCF_907164655.1. NCBI lineage: Bacteria > Pseudomonadati > Pseudomonadota > Alphaproteobacteria > Acetobacterales > Acidocellaceae > Acidocella > Acidocella sp. C78. Next base: position 19,136 of record NZ_CAJQZK010000004.1, on the reverse strand, counting down.
GGACGGTGAAGGATCTGGTGGAAGAGCGTCTCTTCGCCCGACGGCATGATCTGTTCACCGACCTCTCGGTCGTGTTCATGGACACCACCTCGCTGTATTTCGAAGGTGCCGGCGGCGAGACGCTGGGCGCGCGGGGCCACTCCAAGGATTACCGCCCACAGCTCGCGCAGATGATCCTCGGCGTGGTGATCGATCAGGACGGAAGGCCAATCTGCACCGAGATGTGGCCAGGAAACACCGCCGATGTCTCGGTGCTGGTGCCGGTGATCGACCGCCTGCGGTCGCGCTTCGGCATCGGCCGGGTCTGCGTCGTCGCCGATCGCGGCATGATCAGTGCCGCGACGATCGCCGCGCTGGAGGAGCGCGGGCTGGAATACGTGCTCGGCGCAAGGGAACGCACCGACCGCATCGTCCGCGAGGTGGTGCTGGCCGATGAGCGCCCCTACACCCCGCTCTGCCTCGAGCGCGCCGGTGGCGACGAGACCCAGCTCTTCATCAAGGAGGTCAAGGTCGCGGGCAAGCGCTATATCGTCTGCCGCAACGAGGCGGTGGCCATCGAAGAGGCCGAGACCAGGCGCAAGGTGGTCGCCGCCCTCGATCGTCAGCTGACGCGCGGCGATAAGGCGCTGATCGGCAACTCCGCCTATCGCCGCTTCCTGCGCCCGGTCAGTGACGCAAAGCCCGGCCGCAAGCACAAGCTGTTCGAGATCGACGCCGGCAAGCTCGCCGAGGAAGCCCGCTTCGACGGCGTCTTCGTGCTGCGCTCCAACGCCCGGATTTCACCGCTGCAGGCGGTGATCCGCTACCGGGACCTGCAGAATGTCGAACGGCTGTTCCGTGTCGCGAAGGCGACAATGCGCACCCGGCCAATCTACCATTCCTCCGACGCCGCCATCCGCGGCCACGTCTTCTGCTCGTTCCTCGCGCTGATCCTGCACCAGGCGCTCGACGAAAAACTCCGCCGGGCCGGCAAGCGCGTCGAATGGGCCGATCTCCTGCGTGATCTCGACCGCCTCCAGGAGGTCACCATCAGCAAGCGCGGGCAGCAGATCGTCCTGCGCACCCCAGCAACCAACTCGATCGGGCCGATCTTCAAGGCCGCCGGCGTCGCCCTGCCAGCCAACGTGCGAGACGCATCCGCTTCCTGATCCAAATCCTCCCGAAAGCCGCAGGGTGTGGTGCTAAGAAACCACGCGCCCACAATACATGGCTGTTTTCATTGGACTATTTTCAGGTCGCTGTTCAAGTCGGGTCCGAGGCAGTCGCGACCTTCATCGCGTAATCGATCATCGCGCGCTGGCGCGGGGCGAGCCGCGCCTTGCCCGGATTGACCGCGAGCCGGTCGGCGATTTCCGGATCCTTCGCATAAATCCGCAGGATCGCCCCGTGCGCCACCACGCAATAGAGGCAGTGATTGGCGCCCGAGGTTGCGACCACGATCATCTCGCGCTCGGCCTTGCTCAGCCCGGCCGGGCGGAGCATCAGCGCATCGTGATAGGCGAAGAAGGCGCGGAACTCGTCGGGCCGGTGCGCGAGGGCGAGGAACACGTTGGGCACGAAGCCCGCCTTTTCCTGCACCGCGAGGATCTTCTCACGGATATCAGCGGGAAGCGCGGCGAGGTCGGGCACCGGGAACCGGCTGATCGCGTCATGCTGCATGTCGTTCATCGGCATTGCCCCCTTCGGCGGATTGGGTCCGCTTCCCCCGGCACATTCGGCGCGCGGGGTTGGAAAATCAACCTTGCCGCGTGGCTCAGAGGCCTCGTCCGGCGCGGCAGAGCTTGATGAACCCCGACACCGCCGGGCCCTGCGGCCGGCCGGCAATCGCGGCGAGGCGCACCTCGCGGCTCAGCGGCGGCTCGGCCAGGCGGCAGGTCACCAGCGGCGAGGGCACCGCCATCCGTTCCGAAAGAATGGCGATGCCAAGCCCCGCCGCGACGAGATCGAGCATGTGCCCGGTGCCGCCATCGCAACGGCGCAAACGGAACGCCCCGTCGCAGGCCGCGCACAGCGCCTGGGCGAAGCCGCCGCAGCGTTCGCCATGCAGCAGCACCTCGCCGTTCAGGTCGGAGGCGGTCACACTTTCGGCATTCGCCAGCCGGTGCTGCGGCGGAATCACCGCGACCACGCCCTCGTCGTAGAGTTTCCAGTGGTTGAAACGTTCCGGCAAGGCGCAGTCGGCCGGGAGCACCGCGCAATCCAGCATGTCGGAGAGCATCGATTCGACCAGCATCGCCGCGGCCGCTTCCTCGAAACGGACCATCAGATCGGGCATCAGCGTCGCGATCTCGCGCACAGCGCCGGCGATCGCCGCGGCGCCGACGCCGGGGCCGAGGCCGATCTTCAGGCTGGCCGCCGGTTGCCGCCGCCGCGCCTCGGCCAGCGCCACGGCGTTGTCGGCCGCTTCCAGCATCGCATCGAGATGCGGCAGCATGGCACGGCCGAGTTCGGTCAGTTGCGTGAGGTTGCGCTCGCGATAGAGGAGCGGACCGCCAAGCTCGTCCTCCAGCCGCTGGATCGCGCGCGTCAGCGCGGGCTGGCTCACATTGCAGGCCTCCGCGGCGCGGGTGAAATTGAGAAGCCGGCTCAGCGCGACGAAGTAGCGCACCTGGGTCAGCTCCACCGCGCCTACTCCCGTTCCGGCCTGGCGAGGCAGCGCAGCGCGCCCAGAATACGATCGGGCGCCGCACGGCGGGTAAAATCAACATTGACGAAGCGCCACGCTACCCGCCCGCCGCCATCGAGCAGGAACACCGCGGGAATCGGCAGGAACTGGGAGCCGTTGCCATGCCGGTCGGCGAAATCGATCCCTGCCCTCATGAGGCGTGACCGATAGATCGCCGGAATCCGGAACACGACCCCGGCGGCGAGGCCAACCCCGCAATCCACATCCGACAGAACTTCGAAGGTGGCGCCGTGATTCTGTTTGGCCTGCCGCGCCCAGGGGCCCATGTCGGGCGTCAGCGCGAGGAGCGACGCTCCGGCCGCCTCGATCTCGGGCAAGGCAGTCACCAGCGCGTCGAGCATCAACCGGCAGAAGGGGCACCACTCGCCACGAAAGAACTGCACGACAACCGGCCCTCGGCGAGACGGCTGGCAAGCGAGACCAGCCGCCCCTCGACATTGGGCAATACGAAATCCGGAAACGCCGCATCTTCCGGCAGCACGCCGGAGAGAAACCCGTTATGGCTCAGCGTGGTGAAGACATCCTCATAAGCAAGGCGCACCGCCTCATCCGCGGTGCGGCGCTGGCGTTCCGCCTGAAGCTGCTCGTCGAGGCCCATGGCCGATACGTCTCCGTGATGTACGGACAATACCAAAGCCGCCATCCCGATCAATTCCCGGCCAAAACCGGGACGATCGGGCGGCGGCTGCGATGCGTCGGGGCATCGACCGATCCGGCAGGATCGGGGGCGCCCTACGAGGCGGAGTGCCCCATCTTGTCTTTGCCGGTTTTGTCGTGGCTCATGGCGGTGCCATGGCCCATGGCATTGTGGCCCATGGTATCGTGGCCCATCGCGTCGTGACCCATAGCGGTCTTGTGGCCCATCGCGGTCGTGTGGCTCATCGTGTCGTGCCCATCGTGCTGGTGGTCTGCGCCTGGGCAACGCCGGCGACGAGGCCGAGGGCAAGGGCGGTGGTGGCGAGAATGCGGATCATGGTGGTCTCCTCTGTCTGGGGGCGGTGCCCCGGTCTGCTTCCTGCGGACCGGTCATCGTGGCCCGCCCCGCAAACATGACCGGCCACGCGCGGCCGATCCAATGCCGTTTGGTCATCGTTTCGATACCTCGACGCGGGCGCCGCGGCGGGCGCATCACGGCTGCATCGCACCAACTGGCGAGGAAACCGACAATGCGCCGAAATCGCCCCATCCACCCCCTGCCGCTGCGCATCACGCACTGGCTGAACGCGATCGCCATCATCACGCTGATCGGCAGCGGCTGGGAGATCTACGATGCCTCTCCCTTCCTGCCCTTCACCTTCCCGCAATGGGCGACGATCGGGCAATGGCTGGGCGGGGCGATCGCCTGGCATCTCGCCGCGATCTGGCTGCTGATGCTCAACGGACTCGCCTATCTCGTCTGGGGCACGGCAAGCGGCCATTTCCGCCGCAAGCTCCTGCCGGTGACGCCCCGCGCCGTGCTGCGCGATGTCTGGGCCGCGCTGCGCCTGCGCCTGCCGCACGAGGTCGGCGCCTACAATGCGGTGCAGCGGCTGCTTTATCTCGGCGTCATCGCGCTCGGCCTTCTCGCCGTATTGTCGGGGCTGGCGGTCTGGAAGCCGGTGCAGCTCTGGCTTCTGTCGGATCTGTTCGGTGGATTCTTCGATTCCCGCGTCGTCCACTTCGTCGCGATGGCCGGAATTTCCGCCTTCCTGATCGTCCACGTCCTGCTGGTCGCCCTGGTGCCGCGCGTCCTCCCCGCGATGATCACCGGCGGCCGCCTTCCCGCCCCCCTTACCCAAACGACCGAAGCCGCGGAGTAAGACCCATGAACACGCTTCTCAACCGCCGCGCCCTGCTCGGCCGCAGCCTCGCCTTCGGCGCCGCCGCCAGCCTCACCGGCTGCGACTACGACAACCTGAAACACCCCGACCTTGCCGACCGCGCTCTCACCGCGATGTCCCGCTGGAACGACGAGGTGCAAGCCGCCCTGTTCGACCGGCACACGCTGGCGCCGACCTTCCCGGCCTCCGCCATCACGAACCCACCGCGCTTCAACGCCTTCTACAGCATCGACCAGGCGCCCCGCGTCGATCTCGCCGCCTGGCGCCTCGGCCTCACCGGCCGCATCGGCGACAAGCGGCCCTGGCGCCTCGCCGAACTGCGCGCCCTGCCGCAGGAAAGCCAGATCACCCGCTTCGTCTGCGTCGAGGGCTGGCGGGTGGTGGGCCAGTGGAGCGGCGTGCCGCTCGGCCACTTCCTGCGACGGGTGAATGCCGACCTCAAGGCACGCTATGTCTCGTTCCACTGCGCCGACGGGTATTACGAGAGCATCGACATGGCCTCCGCCCTGCACCCGCAGACGATCCTGGCACTCGACTTTCTCGGCGCGCCGCTGACCGCCCCGTTCGGCGCGCCGGTGCGGCTGCGGATTCCAACCAAGCTCGGCTACAAGAACCCGAAATCGATCGTCGCCCTCGGCGTCACCAACACCTTCCCCAGCGGCTACTGGGTTCGGCAGGGCTATAACTGGTTCGGCGGCTCCTGAGCGGCGGCGATGCGTTCGAGCACCGCGCGCCGCGGTTCCTCCGGAACCGCGGCGATCGCCTCGGCCAGCGCGCGCATCCGCCGGCGCGCATCGTAAAGCTGGTCGAGCAGCGACAGCACCACCGGCATCGCCTCCTCGTCCACCCGCAGATCGGCGGCGAGCTCGTGGATCAGCCGCACCCGCGCGATGTCGATACCCTGGAACAGCCAGACTCCCTCCGCCCGCGCCGGCCGCACCCATTCCAGCGCCACCCAGCGTTCGAGATCGGCCCGGGCCAGCCCCGCCACCTCGGCGATCACGACCTCGATCGTCACCCCATCGCTCATGACGGTACCTCCGCCTCCGTCATCCCGGCGCGCGGATCCGGCGTCTCATCCGGCGTCCAGCCGCGCAGGAAGGCTTCCAGCGCCGGGTCCGGCTTGCCGATGACGATGCGCAGCGTGGCATAGAGATCGCCCGCTGCGGAGCCACCATGCATCGGCACGCCGCGGCCGCGCAGCCGTAGCACCGTGCCGCTGTCCGACCCTGCGGGAATCCGCATCCGCACCGCGCCACCCGGCGTCGGCACCTCGACCTGCCCGCCCAGCACCGCCTCGGCCAGCGTCACCGGGAGGTCGAGCCGGATATCCTGACCCTCGCGGGTGAAGAAGCGATGCGGCGCCACGCTGACACGGATCAGCGCATCGCCGGCCGGCCCGCCATTCCACCCCACCCCGCCCTTGCCGCGCAGGCGGAGCATCTGCCCATCCTCGGTGCCGGGTGGAATCCGCACGTCGAGCGTGCCGCCATCGGGCAGCGACAGCCGCCGCGTGCCGCCGACCACCGCCTCGACGAAGCCGATCGTCAGCGTGTAGTGCCGATCCTGCCCGCGCCCCGGCCCGCCGCGCCCCGCGCCGCCACCGCCGAACATCGAACCGAACATCGCCTCGAGATCGTCGGTGGTCCAGGGGCCGCCGCCTCCGTAACGCGCGCCCTCGCCAGTGTCGGCATAGTCCCGCCAGCCGCCGCGCCGCGCGCGTTCCTGCCCCTCGGCATCGATCTCGCCGCGGTCGAACCGCGCGCGCTGATCGGCGTCGGACAGCAGGTGATAGGCCGCCGAGACCTCCTTGAACCTGGCCTCCGCCGCCGCGTTGCCGGGATTGAGGTCGGGATGATGGTCCTTCGCCAGCCGGCGATAGGCCCGCCTGATGTCATCCTGGCCCGCATCGCGCGCCACACCCAGAACGTCGTAAGGATCCTTCACTCTGCCTCATCCCGGAACAATGTCATCGGAGGCGATCAAAGCACGCCGCACGGCAACTGTCAGCCGGCTCACCGCCCGGCGGCGCGCACGAGGCTCGCCTGCGGCCCGTCCTGTCCCTCCGCCACCGCGAGGCGGACGCCATCGCCGACCCGCAACCGCCCGAACCCGTCGCCGCTCACGCTGTTGCGGTGGAAATACACCTCACGCCCATCATCCGTGGCGATGAAGCCGTAGTCCGCATCGGCCACGAACCGGACCACCTGGCCATGTACCAGCGCCTCATCGTGGTGCTTCACCGCGTTGTCGAGCCGCCGCGCATGGTCCTCCAGCTTGCGGACCGCAGCATCGAACGCATCGCGAACCGCGACATACGGGTCCTCGTGCGCGTGGTTCTCCGGACTTTCCCGGTTGATCACGATATTGCCACGCGGCACCACGATCTCGATCCGCGCATGATAAAGTTTGCCTTTGTGATGATGCCGGTGCGGTGCCTCGATGACAACATGGCAGCGCAGAATCCGCGCCTCGAACCGCTCCAGCACCGCCGCCTTCTCGCGGATGCGCGCTTCGAGCGCGGGGGAACGATCGATATCCTTGAAAGTGATCTGCAGCGGCACGGTCATGACGGCAATCCCTGTCTGGTGTTCCAGACCCTGATGGTCCGGACCCAAAGCCTAGGCGCACGGCTCGCTCACGCCTTGACCAGGATCAAGACACACTGCGCCCGCGCCGCTTGATCATGGGCGCGGCGACGGGAGGCGACATTAAAGACCAATCATTCATTAAGTATTTTCTGCTTTCCTCAAGCAGTTCACGAAATTGAGGATTTTCCGTGCTGCAGAAACTCTCGATCCGCCATCAATTCGCATTGATCGGCCTGTTCGGCATCACGATGGCGGCGGCTGCCCTTGCCATCAGCCTGCTCGGCGCCTACCGCCTCGAACTCGCAGACCGCAAGGCGGAAGTGCGCACACTGGTGAACAATGCCGTCGCCATCGCCTCCTCGTTCGCCCGTCTCGCGAAATATGGCGCCATGCCGGAAGATCGCGCCCAAGCGATTGCACTTGAAATCATCGGCGCCACGCGCTTCGATCACGGAAACTATTACTTCGTGGACGACAAGGACGGTACGATCATCCAGCATGCCAACAAGGCGATGCTCGGCAAGAACCGGATCAACAGCAAGGACGCCTACGGCCACTACATCATCCGCCCGATGCTGGAGGGCGCGCTGGCGGGCCATCCGGTATTCAACGAATATTACATCCCCAAAGCTGGCGGCAAAAAGCCTTTCGCCAAGATTTCCTACATGGCGAAAGTCCCCGGATGGGACTGGGTCATCGGCACCGGCGTCTATGTCAGCGAGATCCGCGCCGCGCTGTGGAGCGATACGACCCGCATAGCGGAAATCTTTGTCCCGGTATTTCTGTTGTTTTTGCTGGCGATGTATTTCATCCAGCGGAACATCACGGTCATCCTGCGCGCGATGACCGGAGCCATGGCACGGCTGTCGAAAGGCGACACGGCCACGCCCGTCCCCTATATCGAGCGCAGCGATGAGATCGGCGGCATGGCCCGCGCGGTCGAGGTCTTCAAGGCCGCAGGGATCGAGAAGGGGCGGCTCGAAGCCGAGGCCAGCGCCGCGCGGGCGGCGCGTGAGGCCGAGGCCGCCAGAGCCGCGGCGGAACGCGATCAGGCAGCACAGGAGCTTGCCCTCGTCGTTGAGTCTCTCGCAACCGGCCTGGAACACCTCGCAGCAGGGCGGATCAGCTTCCGCCTGACGACCGCCTTCGCCGCCGGATATGAACGCCTGCGCACCGACTTCAACGCCGCGATGGAGCATTTGCAGGAACTCCTCCAGGTCATTGCCGCCAATGCCTCGGCGATCCGTTCCGGCACCGGCGAAATCGCTACCGCGGCGGACGATCTCGCCCGGCGAACCGAACAGCAGGCCGCCACTATCGAGGAGGCCGCCGCCACGCTGGCTGAAATCACCGAAACCGTCAGCGGCACCGCTGCCAATGCGGCGCATGCCCGCGAGGCGGTCAGCACCGCGATGAAAGATGCGGAAAGCGGTGGTGCGGTCGTCTCCCGCGCCGTTGCGGCAATGGGCGAGATCGAGGCCTCTGCCGACCAGATCGGCAACATCATCGGCGTCATCAACGAAATCGCCTTCCAGACCAATCTCCTTGCGCTGAACGCTGGCGTCGAGGCGGCTCGTGCCGGCGAGGCCGGGCGGGGTTTCGCCGTCGTTGCATCGGAAGTCCGGGCGCTGGCGCAACGCTCGGCGGATGCGGCGAAAGAGATCAGGACACTGATCTCGACGTCCAACCAGCAGGTCTCCGCCGGCGTTGATCAAGTGGCGGAGACCGGCAAGGCCCTCGATCGCATCGTTGCCCAGATCACCGAAATTAACCAGGTCGTCAGCGCTATCGCGACTGGCGCACAGGGCAACTCGGCGCGGCTTATCCAGGTCAATGATGCGGTCGGCCAGATGGATCGCGCGACACAGCAGAACGCGGCGATGGTGGAACAATCGACCGCCGCGAGCCATAGCCTCGCGCAAGAGGTCGAACAGCTCGCAACCCTGATCCAGCGGTTCGATTTCGGTGACATCGCAGCGCCGGCGCCCTCACGTCCCACGCCAGCGAGGGCCACTCATCGCCACTCCGCTCGCCCTTCCGCCCAGCCCGCGGTCTCGGCACTTCGTGCGTCCGCACTGCAGACGTCCGCGGACAGCTGGGAGGATTTCTGATCAGGGCCAGTGCCGCATGACGGCAAGGCCGAATTAATTCTTTTTTCATATCTCTAGCCTACTGTTCCACTTTCGAGAGAAATTCTCGATTTCGCGACTAATAACCGCAATCCGATACCCAACGATCTGGTCAGGATGTATTTTCCATATGGCCATATCGATCGTGAGGTCCCGGATTCGATAACTGGCTATGAGTGAGAGGATCATCCGATCGGATCGAGCCATCTGATCGGATAAAGATGCTCAAATTATCAATATCATAGAGTACTCCATCCGACCTTGATGAATCGGAAAGTGCTCTAAAGATGGATTCGTTTGCATGCGGGCCAGTCGAAACATCTTGAGTCCCCTGTTGGGTGATCGGCGAGGCAATATCGCGATCATCACGGCACTGGTCTCCCTGATCCTCGTATTCGTTCTGGGTGTCGGGGTGGATTATGGCCTCGCCGTCGACCGTAAGGCGCAACTCGAAACCTATGCAGATGCCGCCGCCCTTGCTGCCGTGACACCTGCCATGGTCGCTGCGGGTCAGGCCGCGGCCATCACGAAGGCCGAAGACGTGTTCAACGCGCAGGCTTTGTCGCTCGGCGGCATCGACTACAATGCCAGCGGCGTGACCGTGAACATCGCTACGAGCGGCAACCAGCAGACGGCCACGGTGCAATACCAGGCAAAATCGAACTCGATTCTGCCGGGTATCATGGGTTCAAGCGGCATCGAGATCGGCGGCCAGGCCACTGCGACAACAACTCTCGCGCCGAATATCGACTTCTACCTCCTGCTCGATGATTCTCCTTCGATGGCCATCGCCGCGACCCAGTCCGGCATCAACACGATGGTCGCCAACACGGCATCGCAGGGTGGCTGCGCCTTCGGTTGCCACGAACAGGCACCCTGGGAAGACGGCCTTAATGAGGATAATTACGCGCTCGCCCGCAGTCTCGGCGTGACCCTGCGGATCGACGTCCTGCGTCAGGCTACACAAGATCTGATGACGACTGCACAAAGCACCGAAAGCCAGAATGGCAGCACCTACCGGATGGCCATCTATACTTTCGATGTTGGGCTGAACACGATCGAACCGTTAACCTCCGATCTATCGCAGGCGCAAACCGAGGCATCGAACATCCAGCAGCTCGAGGTCTATTCGAACAATCGACTGACATCCAGTGACTACAATAACGACGAAGATACGGACTACGACACGGCACTGAACGGTATCAATGCGATCATGCCCAACCCGGGTAACGGGACCAAAACCTACGGCGACACCCCGCAGGAAGTGCTGTTCTTCGTTACGGATGGAGTCGAGGATGAGAACGTCAATGGCGGGCGCCAGCAGTCAGTTCTGAATGCCGATCTATGCTCGAACATCAAAAGCCGCGGCATCAGGATTGCCGTTCTGTATACCGAATACCTGCCTCTTCCGACAAATTCCTGGTACAATACTTATATTGCACCTTTCCAGAGCAATATCGGTCCTACCCTGCAGGAATGCGCCTCGCCTGGGCTTTATTTCGAGGTGCAGACCGGCGGCGACATTTCTGCCGCGATGTCGGCACTGTTCAAGACTGCCGTCCAATCGTCCTATCTGTCGAAATAGCGTGACAGTTTCGTGGTCCGCAACATGATACAACCGAGGCGGGCGGCACGAATGGGCCGCCTGGCGGGCGACAGGAAAGGCGCTGCGGCCGTTGAATTCGCGCTGGTCGCCCTGCCCTATTTCGCGCTGATCTTCGCCATCATTCAGTCCGGCCTGATCTTCTTTACGCAGGAAGTGCTGCAGAACGCCACACAGCAAACCGCCAGGCTGATCATGACCGGTCAGGCCCAGACATCGGGCATGACAGCGCAGCAATTCCTCCAGGATGTCTGCACTGATGGCAACCCGTTGCTCACTTGCGCGAATCTCAACGTCAATGTGCAGACCTTCCCCTCCTTCAGCGCGATCACGCAGGTCAACCCCGTTGTCAACGGCAGCTTCAACACGTCAAAACTTGCCTACAGCCTTGGAGGCCCCGGCGACATCGTGCTGGTGCAGGTCTTCTACCAGCTACCGGTCTTCGCCGGTCCGCTGAATTTGAGCTTCGCGACAGTGAATGGCAGCCAGCGTCTCCTGCAGGCAACCGCAGTGTTCCGCAATGAGCCTTACTGACCCGCCTATCGGCGCACCGGCACCGCGGCGTCTACGCCGGCGCCTCGCGAGACTGTGCCGCAGCCGCGCGGGCGGGGCCGCGGTGGAATTCGCACTCATCCTGCCGGCGCTACTCCTGTTCTTCTTCGCGACAACGGAAATCGAACAGGCCGTGATCGTCTATCAGCTCGTCGGGCAGACCAACTCGACGATCACGAACATCGTCTCCCAATACACAAGCATCAGCGCCAGTTCGCAACTGCAGGACATTTTCGCGGCGGCATCGAACATCCTCGCCCCCTATCCCGCGGCACCAGTCGAAATCGTGATCTCCAGCATCGCGATCGATGGGAATGGCAACGCCACGGTCGCATGGAGCCAAGGCTACAACGCCTCCGCGCTGGCGGTCGGTCAGACGATCAACATTCCGGTCTCGCTCGACCAGCCAAACACGTCGGTACTGCTCGGCCAGGTCGATTATCCGTTCACCCCGACAATCGATTTCCTCAAGCTTGGACCGTTTGACATGACGTCGACAGTCTACATGCTGCCGCGGAACTCAAGCAGCATCAGCCTCACACCGTGACGGACCTTGTCCGGCAGGCGCAGCCCCTCACCCTACGGCAAGCGGCGCGCCCGTGCGTGCACGCACCTGATCAGCGGAGATTCCCGGCGCCAGATCGCGCAGCACGAAGCCATGCGAGGTGATGTCGATCACGGCGAGATCGGTATAGACGCGAGTGATCGAGCCCAGCGCGGTGAGCGGATAAGTGCAACGCCCCACCAGCCGTGGCTCGCCCTCCCTGGTGCCATGCTCCATCAGCACCCAGACCCGCGCGGCGCCGGCGCCCAGATCCATGGCCCCGCCAACCGCCGGCGCCACGCCCTTGCGCCCGACCGACCAGTTGGCGAGATCGCCGTTCGCCGCAACTTGATACCCGCCGAGCACGCACAGATCGAGATGCCGCCCGCGAATGATCGCGAAACTGTCCGCCTGGCCGACAATCGACGCGCCCGGCCGCAATGTTACCGGCTGCTTTCCCGCGTTGATCAAGAACGGGTCCTCAGCCCCCTCGCCCGGAGCCGGCCCCATCCCCAAAATCCCGTTCTCGGAGTGAAAGATCACCTCCCGATCGACGGGGACATGGTTCGCAACCTGCGTCGGCAGCCCGATGCCGAGATTGACCACCCAGCCCTCGGGAATGTCGATCGCGACACGCGCGGCCATTTCGGCGCGCGACCAGCCCTGCCGCATCATCGTCTCCGCCATCACACCACCTCGCCTTCCATGGGCTCCGGCACCATCACCACCCGGTTGACGAACACGCCCGGCGTGACGATCCGGTCCGGATCGAGAGCGCCAAGTTCGACCCGTCGGTGCACGCTCGCCACCGTCACCTTCGCCGCTCCCGCCATGATCTGATTGAAATTCCGCCCCGCCCGCCGGAACGTCAGGTTCCCCCATCGGTCCGCCGCCCAGGCCTCGATCAGCGCGAAATCGGCCTCGATCGCGTATTCCAGCACGCAATCCCGTCCATTGATGTGTCGGGTCTCCTTGCCGGTCGCCAATTCGGTCCCCGCCGAGGTGGGGGTGAAGAAAGCCGGAATTCCGGCATTTGCAGCGCGTATCCGTTCTGCCAGGGTGCCCTGGGGCACCAGTTCAAGCTCGATCTTGCCCGCCTCGTAGAGTTCGTCGAATGCCGTCCGCCGGCTCGCACGCGGATAGGAGCAGATCACCTTCGCAATCGCCCCCCGCTCGATCAGCTTCGGCATGCCGCCGAAATCGCCACCAGCGTTGTTGGCGATCAGCGTCAGCCCCCGCAGGTTACGAGCCGCCAGCGCGTCGATCAGCGCATTCGGCTGCCCCACGGCGCCGAACCCGCCCACCATGATCGCGGCGCCATCGCCGATCCCCTCCAGCGCCGCCTCGATCGAGGGGACGAACTTGTCGATCATCGTCTCACACCCGCTCGATCAGAACCGCAATGCCCTGGCCCACGCCGACGCACATCGTTGCGATCGCCAGCCGGCCGTCCCGGGCCTCCAGCGCCCGCAGCGCGGTGCCCGCCAGCCGTGCCCCAGAGGCGCCAAGCGGATGGCCGAGCGCGATCGCACCGCCATGCGGGTTGACGCGGGGATCGCCATCGGCGAGCCCAAGGTCGCGCGTCACCGCCAGCGCCTGCGAGGCGAAGGCCTCGTTCAACTCGATCACATCGATCTGTTCCAGCGCCACCCCGGTGCGGGCCAGAAGTTTCCTCACCGCAGGGGCAGGCCCCATACCCATGATGCGCGGCGGCACACCCGCCGTTGCCATGCCGACCACCCGCCCGCGAGGCGTCAGCCCATGCGCCTTTGCCGCCGCTTCCGACGCGAGGATCAGCGCCGCCGCCCCGTCATTCACACCCGACGCATTCCCGGCCGTCACCGTGCCGGGGTCGCGGAATGGTGTTTTCAGCTTCGCCAGCCCTTCAAGCGTTGTCTCCGGACGCGGATGCTCGTCGGTATCGATCACCGAGTCTCCCTTGCGCCCCTTGATCGTCACAGGCGTGATCTCGCCGGCGAAGAAGCCTGCCGCCGCCGCGGCCTGACATTTTTGCTGGCTGGAGAGGGCGAAACGGTCCTGGTCTTCGCGCGAGACATTGAAATCCGCTGCGACGTTCTCGCCGGTCTCCGGCATCGATTCGGCGCCAAACCGCGCCTTCATCAGCGGATTGACGAAACGCCAGCCGATCGTGGTGTCGTAGACCGCGTTCGAACGGTCGAACGCCGCGGTCGCCTTCGGCATCACGAAGGGCGCGCGGCTCATGTTCTCCACCCCGCCAGCGATGGCGACGGCCGCCTCGCCAAGCCGTATCGCTCGTGCCGCACTCCCCACCGCATCCAGCCCGGAGCCGCAGAGGCGGTTGACGGTTGCACCCGGCACGCTCTCCGGCAACCCGGCGAGCAAGAGGGCCATACGCGCCACATTCCGGTTATCCTCGCCGGCCTGGTTCGCGCACCCGAACAGCACCTCGTCGATCGCCGCCGGATCAAGCTCCGCCACCCGCGCAAGAACGCCGCGGATCGCCACCGCCGCCAGATCGTCCGCCCGCACCGCGGACAGCGCGCCCCCATACCGGCCAAACGGTGTGCGGACATACTCGCAAATAAAGGCTTCGGACATGGACGCGATATCTCCCTTCAAAACGCGGCGCAGGTGCGGCGGACTTCCTCAGTTTGTGCGACTGTCGCACACACGATACCTGGACGCACATTTCGTATCTCGCTCCGCTGCATGTCTGCAAGCGGTTTTCCGTGCTGCGGCGCACCAATTCGACATCTGGCTGAATTCCACAGTGTTACCATGATGTTTCAATAGGCAAAACCTATTCACATATTCCATAAAATGGATTGGACCGATCGATTCCTTGTCGCTAGGGCCATTGTCGCGGCAGTCCAACAATCCCAAGGAGGATCCCTTGTCAGCAGAAGCGAAATGCCCCTTCACCGGTGGCGTCCGCCAACACACCCAGGCCGGCAACCATTCGAACGCCGGTTGGTGGCCAAACCAGATCAATCTCAAGATTCTGCACCAGCATTCCGCGCTCTCGAACCCGATGACACCGGCGTTCGAATACGCCACCGAGTTCAAGAGCCTCGACCTGGAGGCACTGGTCACCGACCTCAAGGCATTGATGACGGACTCGCAGGATTGGTGGCCGGCAGATTTCGGCCATTACGGGCCGCTTTTCGTGCGCATGGCCTGGCATGCCGCGGGCACCTACCGCATTGGCGACGGCCGTGGCGGCGCCGGCACCGGCCAGCAGCGCTTCGCCCCGCTCAACAGCTGGCCCGACAACACCAATCTCGACAAGGCGCGCCGCCTGCTCTGGCCGATCAAGCAGAAATACGGCCGCAAGATCTCTTGGGCCGACCTGATGGTGCTTGCCGGCAACGTCGCGCTCGAGACGATGGGCTTCAAGACCTTCGGCTTCGGCGGCGGGCGCGCCGATACCTGGGAACCCGAAGAGGACGTCTACTGGGGACCTGAGAAGGCCTGGCTCGGCGATGAACGCTACAGTGGCGATCGCGACCTCGAAAACCCGCTCGCCGCCGTGCAGATGGGCCTGATCTACGTCAATCCCGAAGGCCCGAACGGGCAGCCCGATCCGGTGGCCGCGGCACGCGACATTCGCGAAACCTTCGCCCGCATGGCGATGAATGACGAGGAAACCGTTGCCCTGATCGCCGGCGGCCATACGTTCGGCAAATGCCACGGCGCGGGCGATGCCGCCCTGGTCGGGCCTGAGCCGGAAGCCGCGCCGATCGAGCAGCAGGGCCTCGGCTGGATCAGCAGCTTCGGTTCGGGCAAGGGCGGCGATGCCATCACCGGCGGGCCGGAAGTCACCTGGACGCAGACGCCCACGCAATGGAGCAATTATTATTTCGACAACCTGTTCAACTACGAATGGGAACTGACGAAGAGCCCCGCCGGTGCCTGGCAATGGGTTGCGAAGAACGCCGGCGAAGTGATTCCGGATGCGTTCGATGCCGCGAAGAAGCACCGCCCGACCATGCTCACCACCGACCTCTCGCTGCGCATGGACCCGGCCTATGAGAAGATATCCCGCCGGTTCCACCAGAACCCGGACGAGTTCGCCGATGCCTTCGCCCGCGCCTGGTTCAAGCTCACCCATCGCGACATGGGCCCGGTCTCGCGCTACCTCGGCAAGCTCGTCCCGTCCGAAACGCTCATCTGGCAGGACCCCGTCCCGGCGGTGGACCACAAGCTGATCGACGCAGCGGACGTCGCGGCGCTGAAGGCGAAGCTTCTCGCCACCGCCATCGCACCGACCCGCCTCGCGCTCACCGCCTGGGCCTCGGCGGCAACCTTCCGCGGCTCGGACAAGCGCGGCGGCGCCAACGGCGCGCGCATCCGCCTCGCCCCGCAGAAGGACTGGGCGGCGAACGAGCCGGCCGAACTCGCCAAGGTGCTCGCCGCACTCGAAAAAGTGCAAGCCGAGTTCAACGCGGCGGCGACCGGCGGCAAGAAGGTCTCGCTGGCCGATCTGATCGTGCTCGGCGGCTGCGCCGCGATCGAGGCGGCGGCGAAGGCGGCGGGGCATGACATCGCGGTGCCCTTCACCCCTGGCCGCACCGACGCGACCGAGGCGCAGACCGACGCCGCCTCCTTCGCGGTGCTGGAGCCGAAAGCCGATGGCTTCCGCAACTATCTCGGCAAGGGCGATCCGCGCGCGCCGGAGGAACAGCTGATCGACCGCGCCCAACTGATGACGCTGACGGCTCCGGAAATGACCGCGCTGATCGGCGGCATGCGCGCTCTCGGCGCCAATGCGGATGGGTCGAACCACGGCGTCTTCACCACCCGCCCCGGCGCGCTGACGAACGACTTCTTCGTCAACCTGCTCGACATGGGCATGAGCTGGCACCCCGGCAGCGAAGACGGCGTCTACGAGCTGCGCGACCGCAAGAGCGGCGCGGTGAAATGGACGGCGACACGGGTCGATCTCGTGTTCGGCTCGAATTCCCAGCTTCGCGCGCTCGCCGAGGTCTATGGCACGCAGGACGGCGAGGCCGCCTTCGTGAAGGACTTCGTCGCCGCTTGGACCAAGGTCATGGAGCTCGACCGCTTCGATCTCGCCTGACCACGACGACCGACCGGCCGGGTGCCCCGCATCCGGCCGGCGGCTTTCAGCTCAGCGAAGCCGCCGCCGCAGATTGTCGACATAGACGGCGCCGACCACCACGATCCCGAGAATCACCTGCTCGACATAGGGCGAAATCCCCGCCAGCTGCGTGCCGTTCTTCAGGATGGTCATCAGCAGCGCGCCGAGGATGCTGCCGAGGATCGTCCCCACCCCGCCGAACAGCGACCCGCCGCCGATCACCACCGCGGCGATCGCATAGAGTTCGTAATTCGCCCCCGAGGTCGGCTGCGCCGCCGCCGTATAGGCGAGATAGATCACGCCGGCGAGCGAGGAGACGATCCCGCCGAACACATAGACCAGCAGCAGATGCCGCGGCACGTTGATGCCGACCCGCCGCGCCGCCTCGGCATTGCTGCCGATCGCCAGCGTGTAGCGGCCAAACCGCGTCTTGTTCAGCAGATAGGCCGAGAACAGAGCCAGCAGCACCGCGATCCACGCCATGTTGGGAAAGCCCATCACTGTGCCTTGCGAAATCTCCTGGAACCCGTTCGGCAGGCCGAACACCGGCGTACCGTTGGTGGTCAACAGCGCCGCCCCGAGTGCCACCGCGAGCATACCCAGAGTCGCGATGAAGGGTGGTACGCCGAGTGCTACCACCGAGAGCCCGATGATCGCGCCGATCACCGCCCCCAGCGCCAGCGTCAGCACGATCGCGACTGCCGCCGGCATGTGCGCATCGACGATCGCGATCGCGCAGATCATCGACGACAGCGCGACCACCGAGCCCTGCGAGATATCGATCCCGGCGGTCGCGATGATGAAGGTCTGCCCGGTTGCGAGGATTGCGATCACCGCGACCTGCTGGGCGATGTGGAACCAGTTCCCCCCGCTCAGGAAACGGGGGTTCAACACGCCGAACACGACGACGAGCACGGCGATGCTGATCAGCGCGAAGGCGATCTGGCGGACGAAGCGCCACAGCATGCGCCCGCGCGGAATGGACTCGACGTCGAGCGCGGCCGTGCGTGCCTGCTGGTCCATCGTCCGCCAGTCTCCCTCAGCCCGCGGGGTTATATTTGGGCGCGTACTGGCGGATGGCCGCCGTCGCCTGGCTGGAGCCGAGATTCTTTGGCGTCAGCAGGAAATACGGCGTGTTGATCCGCTTCGGCAGGGTCTTGCCGTCGAGCTTGTCGAGCAGTGCGACCACCGCGTAATAGCCCATGTCGTACGGCGATTGCAGGATCGAGGCCTGGATGATCCCCGACTTGACCAGCGCGATCTCGCCAAGGTCGGCATCGAAACCCACCACCTTCACCTTGGCGTGAGCGCGCTGCACCGCCTCGGCCGGGCCGAGTGCCGCGCGGTCATTCGCGCCGAAGATCACCTTCAGATGCGGGTATTGCGTGAGCATTGTCGTCGCGATCCGCAGCCCGGCGCTGACATCGTTGTTCGAATACTGGATCGGTCCCATCTTCCTGATATGCGGATAGGACTTCATGCCGAGCATGAACCCTTTCGGCCGGGCGATTCCGGTCGAGGCGGTATGGTTGAAATCGACGATCGCATACTCCCCTTGCCGCCCATCAGGTGGTCGGCCGTATATTTCGCGAGCGCCGCCGCGGCGCCGACATTCGAGGTCGCGAGGAAGCAGTCCGAAATATTGGGGGACAGGCCGGAATCCACCGTCACCACCGGAATGTGGTGTGCCAGCGCCGACTTGACCGGCTTGAGCAGCGCCTGCGGATTCTGCGCGGCGAGGATGATGCCGTTTGTGCCGCCCGTCACCGCGTTATTGACCATGCCGATCTGCCCGGCGAGGTCGGTGCCGCTGGCCGGCGCCTCGAAAGCGACCGACACGCCGAACTTCTTCGCCGCCGCGTCCGCCCCCTCGCGCACCGCGAGCCAGTAGGGCGAGGCGTTGGATTTCGTGATGAGCGTGAAATGATAATGCTTCGCCGGCTTGGCCGGCACCGGCAGCGAATGAACGGTGGGCGCGGCCGCCATGGCCGGCGCCATACCCATGCCGCCGAGCAGCGCGACCGCCGCGGCACCGAGCAGTGTCTTGCGTAAGTTCATGGATGTTCCCTTTCGGCTTCGTTGGTTTCAGCATCCGCATAGCCGGTCATGTAGCGGATCAGTTCGGTCT
>NZ_CAJQZK010000003.1:65000-158622 GCF_907164655.1 Acidocella sp. C78 | reverse complement strand
ATGTCGCCGCCACGGCCGCCATTGCCGCCATCCGGCCCACCGAACTCGATATATTTTTCGCGCCGGAACGCGACGACACCGTTGCCGCCATCTCCCGAACGCACATAAATCTTCGCCTGGTCGAGGAACTTCATGAGTGCAGATACGCAAAAGGCCGGCACCGGCCGGCCTTCGCGTCTTTCATACCGGAAACAGGTTACTCCGCGGCGATCGGCAGCTTCTCGACCGACACATGCACGCGGCCCTCGGCCCGGCGGGAGAACTTCACCCGCCCGTCGACGAGCGCGAAGATCGTGTGGTCGCGGCCGACGCCGACATTGGCGCCAGGCTTCACCTTGGTGCCGCGCTGGCGGATGATGATGTTGCCGGCGATCACCTGCTCGTCACCGAACTTCTTGACGCCGAGGCGGCGGCCTTCGGAATCGCGACCGTTGCGCGACGAGCCACCGGCTTTCTTGTGTGCCATGGGATATCCCTCCGATCAGGCGGCGTTGATGCCGGACACGCGCAGCACGGTCACTTTCTGGGTGGCCGTTCTTGCGGCGGCTGTTCTGCCGGCGGCGCTTCTTGAAGATGATGACCGTATCGAGCTTGTCCTGCGCGATCACGTGGCGGTGACGGAGGCACCCTCGACAACCGGCTTGCCCAGGGTCACGCCCTGTTCACCGCCGATGGCGAGAACATCGGTGAAGGTCACGGTGCTGCCGGCCTCGGCCTCGAGTTTCTCGACCTTCAGCACCGCGTCCGGCACGACGCGATATTGTTTTCCGCCGGTGCGGATGACTGCAAACATCGATCTGGTCCAATTCTATCTGCAACGCCGCGCGGGCGGACAAAGAAAAGAAGCGCGAAACCCTGCGGCTTCGCGCGATTGCGGGGTTATAGCGCGCTCCATCCCGCTGTCAATCGACTTGCCCGGCCAATCGGCATCGATATGCACCGCCACTGTTGCCTAGTCAGCGCCATCATGCGTATAACGCCGCCCCGACCGCGGAGAGGTGCCAGAGTGGTCGATTGGGACGGTCTCGAAAACCGTTGTGCCTTCACGGTACCGTGGGTTCGAATCCCACCCTCTCCGCCACCGCCACGAATTACCAGATATTATAGCGTATGAAAACCGGCTGATTCCCGCCGGTTTTTGGCGTTTTGCTGTTGCACCCTGACTCATCCCGTTGCATGGTATCCCACACGTCGTGTGGTAACTAGTGTGGGATAAGATTGGGCAAGCTTTCAGCCTCTTCCGTGAAGGCCGCAAAGGAGCCGGGGCGCTATGGCGACGGCGACGGCCTGTACCTTGTTATAAGCCCTCGGGCGGGAAGTCCTGGGTTTGCCGGGTGCAGAAGGATGGCAAGCGCCGGGACGTTGGCCTGGGAGTGCAAAGAAGGTGTCCCTGGCCTTGCCCGCGAGCGCGCCACCAAGGTGAGGACGCAGGTCGAGGTGGGACTTGATCCCGTTGCCGAGCGGCGGAAAGAGGCAGGGATACCCACCTTCAAGGAAGCAGCTGCTCTGGTGTTTGCCGAGCACAAGGCGAGCTGGCGGAATCAAAAGCACCGGGCGCAGTGGCTATCCACCCTTGAGACATACGCGTTCCCGATGCTTGGCGACCTATCGGTTGCCGTGATTGACGGCCACCACGTCCGGGATGCCGTGATTTCCATTTGGCTCGAAAAGCCGGAGACGGCGCGGCGCGTGCGTCAGAGGATCAACACGGTCATCGATTGGGCGATCGGCAAGGGATACCGGACAACGCCCCTGCCGATTGCGGCAATGAATAAGTCGATGCCCAAGGTTAAGGCCAAGGGGTGCATCATACGGCCATGCCCTATGCCGATGTTCCGGCGTTCGTTGCCAAACTCAATGAGCGGGATACGATGGGACGGCTTGCTCTTGAGACGCTGATCCTCACCGCAACCAGGTCCGGCGAGATTCGCGGCGCGACTTGGGGCGAAATTGATCTCGACAATGCCCTGTGGACAATCCCCGCCGAGCGGATGAAGGCCGGCAAGGAGCATGTCGTCCCACTGTCATCCGCTGCCCTGGACGTGATCCGGCGGGCGCTGGGCTACAGAGAGGCGCGGAGCGAGTTGGTGTTTCCCGGCCAGCGCGGCGGTAAGCCGCTGTCCGACATGACGCTGACCAAGATTTGCCGCGACATGGAGGTTCCCGCCGTGCCGCATGGTTTTCGTTCATCCTTCCGGGATTGGGTGGCCGAGGAAACGGATTTTGATGGCGACATAGCCGAAATGGCCCTTGCCCATGCCATCGGGAATAAGGTTGAGGCAGCTTATCGACGGGGCAATCTTCTGGAGAAGAGGAAGGCGCTCATGGAGGCGTGGGGGCAATATTGCGTCACAAGTCAGAAAAGAGAGGGCCGTGACTAAAATCAAGACTGAAAAGTTGAGCCACTTCGCGGCGCAGCGTTTAGTGCCC
The DNA here is from genome assembly GCF_907164655.1 of Acidocella sp. C78. Lineage (NCBI taxonomy): Bacteria > Pseudomonadati > Pseudomonadota > Alphaproteobacteria > Acetobacterales > Acidocellaceae > Acidocella > Acidocella sp. C78. The sequence goes on along the minus strand of NZ_CAJQZK010000003.1, from coordinate 156,192 downwards.
GAAGACATAGAAGAAGGTGAGCGCCAAATAACGGCTTTTGCCAAAAAACTCTATTGGCGGTTTTTTGTAATCGATGTGACGTGTAACATCCTATCTGCACTTGCCTTGGTAGCTCTTGGCATAGAGCTTTGGTGGCTTTCGTTGCAGCCGCACAACTATAAAGCGTTTGCTCCCTTTCTTTGGGAAATGACTTTTTTAGCTCTCTGCGTGTTTTTCTGGTTTGGACCAGGGGTATTCCAAAGACGCAAGCGCTTTTTCGTCAACCGACCCTACGATACGATTCTGCCACTCGCCATTGAAGAATTGCTCGCTGAGCTGGCATCAGGACAAATCAAGACCATCATGCCCGCAAAACAGGGCGCTGTCAGTATTTCGGCCTTGCAAAATACTGAAGGGATGCTTTTTGACACCACACTGAACCCCAATGATTTTAAAACAGGTATGCACCCGTCCTGCTTTCCTCTGAAGTAAAATATTATCCTGGTGCAAAAATACCAAAAATATCTCCAATCCGTCCAATTTATGTTGTGACTATCCCTGCCAAAGAAGCCAATTCTACCGACGAACCTGAGACACAGGCCATAACTGTGGCTACCACTAATCTGTCCGAGCCTACCATTGAAAAAACTGGCCTGGAGAATCTGGATGCGACTGGTAACGCCAGTGAATACACTGCTGACAAAAAAGAAAATGTCATTAGGCATTGGCGATCCTTGGTCCCTCCGGAGCAGAGGACAGCTTTTTGCGAAACATTTGCTGCGGAGGGGGGCTGGAAGGGCGATGATGCCAAAAAGATAATCATCGCATTGCAAGCCGTTTTTTCGTATGACGGTAAAATGAAGCCGCGAGTGGGCAGAGAAACTCTTCCGCCCCTGATTGGTGCTGCTGTTGCGGCACTTCGACGCGCCATGGAAGATGGCCAAATCGAGACGCTTTGGTTATCCGACGCTCACAGGCCCGATCCAAGTTCATCGCTTGAAAAAATGCTTGGTGACACCAAAGACCACAAGTACACCCAAATTAGAATAAAAACATTCAAAATTTTAGGGATACGCGGAAGCTAATGGCGCCGATAACCGCATGATATAAAACCGTTACTGGTTACTGAAGAATTTTTTGATACCAGTAATCAGTAAGCTTTCGCGGATCAGGCACAACGTCTCGTAAAGGCTGGTGGCACGCCATAGCTCAGGATGCCACAAGATGAACCGAGATACTTTTCCCAGCGTTCTCCTGACGATTGAGGACGTGATGCGGCTGACAGGTTACAAAAGCCGCTCCAGCATTTACCGCCTTGTGCACCGGTCTGTTTGCCCGCCCCCAGTGGTCATAGGCGGCGGCGAGTGCGGTGGCGCGCCGGTGAAATTGAGCGCTGGCTCCAGAACTTCCTACCCGAATCTATCCGTAGCTGCAGCACACCAGCCCATGGCCATCTTGAAAAGCACGGTTCCTTCCAGCACTCCGAATTCGGGGTGAGAAAATGAAGAACTGAAGACAGCCGCAAGAGCCGGGGCGCGCTACGGATAGATCGGTAGAAGTCCGAGCAGCGCTCAATTTCACCGGCGCCACCGCATCGGCCCGCCTATGACACGGGGCGGCAACAGCGGTGCACAAGGCGGTATCTCGGTTCATCTTGTGGCATCCTGAGCTATGGCGTGCCACCAGCCTTTACGAGACGTTGTGCCTGATCCGCGAAAGCTTACTGATTACTGGTATCAAAAAATTCTTCAGTAACCAGTAACGGTTTTATATCATGCGGTTATCGGCGCCATTAGCTTCCGCGTATCCCTAAAATTTGAATGTTTTTATTCTAATTTGGGTGTACTTGTGGTCTTTGGTGTCACCAAGCATTTTTTCAAGCGATGAACTTGGATCGGGCCTGTGAGCGTCGGATAACCAAAGCGTCTCGATTTGGCCATCTTCCATGGCGCGTCGAAGTGCCGCAACAGCAGCACCAATCAGGGCGGAAGAGTTTCTCTGCCCACTCGCGGCTTCATTTTACCGTCATACGAAAAAACGGCTTGCAATGCGATGATTATCTTTTTGGCATCATCGCCCTTCCAGCCCCCTCCGCAGCAAATGTTTCGCAAAAAGCTGTCCTCTGCTCCGGAGGGACCAAGGATCGCCAATGCCTAATGACATTTTCTTTTTTGTCAGCAGTGTATTCACTGGCGTTACCAGTCGCATCCAGATTCTCCAGGCCAGTTTTTTCAATGGTAGGCTCGGACAGATTAGTGGTAGCCACAGTTATGGCCTGTGTCTCAGGTTCGTCGGTAGAATTGGCTTCTTTGGCAGGGATAGTCACAACATAAATTGGACGGATTGGAGATATTTTTGGTATTTTTGCACCAGGATAATATTTTACTTCAGAGGAAAGCAGGACGGGTGCATACCTGTTTTTAAAATCATTGGGGTTCAGTGTGGTGTCAAAAAGCATCCCTTCAGTATTTTGCAAGGCCGAAATACTGACAGCGCCCTGTTTTGCGGGCATGATGGTCTTGATTTGTCCTGATGCCAGCTCAGCGAGCAATTCTTCAATGGCGAGTGGCAGAATCGTATCGTAGGGTCGGTTGACGAAAAAGCGCTTGCGTCTTTGGAATACCCCTGGTCCAAACCAGAAAAACACGCAGAGAGCTAAAAAAGTCATTTCCCAAAGAAAGGGAGCAAACGCTTTATAGTTGTGCGGCTGCAACGAAAGCCACCAAAGCTCTATGCCAAGAGCTACCAAGGCAAGTGCAGATAGGATGTTACACGTCACATCGATTACAAAAAACCGCCAATAGAGTTTTTTGGCAAAAGCCGTTATTTGGCGCTCACCTTCTTCTATGTCTTCGGGCACTAAACGCTGCGCCGCGAAGTGGCTCAACTTTTCAGTCTTGATTTTAGTCACGGCCCTCTCTTTTCTGACTTGTGACGCAATATTGCCCCCACGCCTCCATGAGCGCCTTCCTCTTCTCCAGAAGATTGCCCCGTCGATAAGCTGCCTCAACCTTATTCCCGATGGCATGGGCAAGGGCCATTTCGGCTATGTCGCCATCAAAATCCGTTTCCTCGGCCACCCAATCCCGGAAGGATGAACGAAAACCATGCGGCACGGCGGGAACCTCCATGTCGCGGCAAATCTTGGTCAGCGTCATGTCGGACAGCGGCTTACCGCCGCGCTGGCCGGGAAACACCAACTCGCTCCGCGCCTCTCTGTAGCCCAGCGCCCGCCGGATCACGTCCAGGGCAGCGGATGACAGTGGGACGACATGCTCCTTGCCGGCCTTCATCCGCTCGGCGGGGATTGTCCACAGGGCATTGTCGAGATCAATTTCGCCCCAAGTCGCGCCGCGAATCTCGCCGGACCTGGTTGCGGTGAGGATCAGCGTCTCAAGAGCAAGCCGTCCCATCGTATCCCGCTCATTGAGTTTGGCAACGAACGCCGGAACATCGGCATAGGGCATGGCCGTATGATGCACCCCCTTGGCCTTAACCTTGGGCATCGACTTATTCATTGCCGCAATCGGCAGGGGCGTTGTCCGGTATCCCTTGCCGATCGCCCAATCGATGACCGTGTTGATCCTCTGACGCACGCGCCGCGCCGTCTCCGGCTTTTCGAGCCAAATGGAAATCACGGCATCCCGGACGTGGTGGCCGTCAATCACGGCAACCGATAGGTCGCCAAGCATCGGGAACGCGTATGTCTCAAGGGTGGATAGCCACTGCGCCCGGTGCTTTTGATTCCGCCAGCTCGCCTTGTGCTCGGCAAACACCAGAGCAGCTGCTTCCTTGAAGGTGGGTATCCCTGCCTCTTTCCGCCGCTCGGCAACGGGATCAAGTCCCACCTCGACCTGCGTCCTCACCTTGGTGGCGCGCTCGCGGGCCAAGGCCAGGGACACCTTCTTTGCACTCCCCAGGCCAACGTCCCGGCGCTTGCCATCCTTCTGCACCCGGCAAACCCAGGACTTCCCGCCCCGAGGGCTTATAACAAGGTACAGGCCGTCGCCGTCGCCATAGCGCCCCGGCTCCTTTGCGGCCTTCACGGAAGAGGCTGAAAGCTTGCCCAATCTTATCCCACACTAGTTACCACACGACGTGTGGGATACCATGCAACGGGATGAGTCAGGGTGCAACAGCAAAACGCCAAAAACCGGCGGGAATCAGCCGGTTTTCATACGCTATAATATCTGGTAATTCGTGGCGGTGGCGGAGAGGGTGGGATTCGAACCCACGGTACCCGTGAAGGCACAACGGTTTTCGAGACCGTCCCAATCGACCACTCTGGCACCTCTCCGCGGTCGGGCGGCGTTATACGCATGATGGCGCTGACTAGGCAACAGTGGCGGTGCATATCGATGCCGATTGGCCGGGCAAGTCGATTGACAGCGGGATGGAGCGCGCTATAACCCCGCAATCGCGCGAAGCCGCAGGGTTTCGCGCTTCTTTTCTTTGTCCGCCCGCGCGGCGTTGCAGATAGAATTGGACCAGATCGATGTTTGCAGTCATCCGCACCGGCGGAAAACAATATCGCGTCGTGCCGGACGCGGTGCTGAAGGTCGAGAAACTCGAGGCCGAGGCCGGCAGCACCGTGACCTTCACCGATGTTCTCGCCATCGGCGGTGAACAGGGCGTGACCCTGGGCAAGCCGGTTGTCGAGGGTGCCTCCGTCACCGCCACGGTGATCGCGCAGGACAAGCTCGATACGGTCATCATCTTCAAGAAGCGCCGCCGGCAGAACAGCCGCCGCAAGAACGGCCACCGCCAGAAAGTGACCGTGCTGCGCGTGTCCGGCATCAACGCCGCCTGATCGGAGGGATATCCCATGGCACACAAGAAAGCCGGTGGCTCGTCGCGCAACGGTCGCGATTCCGAAGGCCGCCGCCTCGGCGTCAAGAAGTTCGGTGACGAGCAGGTGATCGCCGGCAACATCATCATCCGCCAGCGCGGCACCAAGGTGAAGCCTGGCGCCAATGTCGGCGTCGGCCGCGACCACACGATCTTCGCGCTCGTCGACGGGCGGGTGAAGTTCTCCCGCCGGGCCGAGGGCCGCGTGCATGTGTCGGTCGAGAAGCTGCCGATCGCCGCGGAGTAACCTGTTTCCGGTATGAAAGACGCGAAGGCCGGCCGGTGCCGGCCTTTTGCGTATCTGCACTCATGAAGTTCCTCGACCAGGCGAAGATTTATGTGCGTTCGGGAGATGGCGGCAACGGTGTCGTCGCGTTCCGGCGCGAAAAATATATCGAGTTCGGTGGGCCGGATGGCGGCAATGGCGGCCGTGGCGGCGACATCGTGTTCGAGGCGGTCGAGAACCTCAATACGCTGATCGACTTCCGCTATACCCAGCATTTCCGGGCCCGTAAGGGCGGTAACGGCGCCGGGTCGGACCGCACCGGCGCCGCCGCGCCGCCGGTGGTGATCAAGGTGCCGGTCGGCACGCAGATTCTCGATGACGACCGCGAGACCCTGCTCGCCGATCTGGATGCGCCGGGCAAGCGCATCGTGCTGCTGCGCGGCGGCGATGGCGGGTATGGCAACGCGATGTTCAAGACCTCGACCAACCGTGCGCCGCGTCGCGCCGATGCCGGCTGGCCGGGCGAGGAGCGCTGGGTCTGGCTGCGCCTGAAGCTGATTGCCGATGCCGGGCTGGTCGGGCTGCCCAATGCCGGGAAATCGACCTTTCTCTCGGTCGCCTCGGCGGCGCGGCCCAAGATCGCCGATTATCCGTTCACCACGCTGCACCCGCAACTCGGCGTGGTCCGGCTGTCGATGACCGAGGAATTCGTCCTCGCCGACATTCCCGGCCTGATCGAGGGCGCGCATGACGGCGCCGGGCTGGGCGACCGCTTTCTCGGCCATGTCGAACGCTGCGCCGCGCTGATCCACCTGATCGACGGGGCGGCCGGCGACGTGGTGGATGCGTGGCGGACGATCCGCGGCGAGCTGGAAGCCTATGGCGGCGGGCTGGCGCACAAGCCCGAGCTGATCGTGCTGAACAAGATGGATGCGATGACGCCGCACCAGATCGCCGGTCGGCGCTCGGCGCTCGAACGCGCGTCGGGCAGCAAGGTGATGGTCATTTCCGCCGTCGCGCATCAGGGCGTGGACGCGGTGCTGCGCGAAACCCTGCGGATGATCCGCGAGCGGCGGCAATGAGCCCCGGGCTGCCCGATCCCGGCGGCGCGCGGCTGCTGGTGGTCAAGATCGGGTCCGCCCTCATCGTCGATCCCGAGGCCGCGGCGCCGCGCACGACCTGGCTTGCGAGCGTGGCCGCCGACATCGCGGCGCTCAGGGCGCGCGGCGTGGGGGTGATCGTCGTCTCCTCCGGGGCGATCGCTCTGGCGCGGCGGCAGCTCGGCCTGACGCAGAAGCGGCTGCGGCTCGAGGAAAAACAGGCCGCGGCTTCCGTGGGGCAGATCCGGCTGGCGCAGGCCTGGAGCGAGGCGCTCTCGGCGCACGGGCTGGTGGCGGCGCAATTGCTGCTGACCATGGACGACACCGAGGACCGGCGGCGCTATCTCAACGCGCGGGCGACATTGCGCACGCTGCTCGAACTCGGCGCGGTGCCGGTGATCAACGAGAACGACTCGGTCGCCACCGGCGAGATCCGTTTCGGCGACAATGACCGGCTCGCCGGCCGGGTGGCCGAGATGGTCGAAGCCGATCAGCTGGTTTTGCTTTCCGATATTGACGGGCTCTACACCGCCGACCCGCGGCGCGATCCGGCGGCGGCGCATCTGCCTGTCGTCGCCGCGATCACGCCGGAGATCGAGGCGATGGGCGGCGCGCCGCCGCCGGGCTATTCCTCCGGCGGGATGCGGACCAAGCTCGTCGCCGCGCGGATCGCGACCCAGGCCGGTTGCGCCATGGCGATCGCGCTCGGTGGGGTCGCGCATCCGCTCGCGTCGCTCGAAGCGGGGGCGCGCTGCACCTGGTTCCTGCCGCAACCCGGCGGGCGCTCGGCGCGCAAGCGCTGGATCGCGGGATCGCTCGCGCCGCTTGGGCGGTTGCATGTCGATGCCGGTGCTGTGCGGGCGATTCGCGGCGGATCATCGCTGCTGCCGGCGGGGGTGGTGCGCGTCGAGGGCCGGTTCGAGCGTGGCGATGCGGTCGAGATCGCCGGGCCGGATGGCGCGGCGCTGGCCCGCGGCCTTGCCGCCTATCCGAGCGAGGATGCGGTGCTCATCGCCGGGCACCGCACCGACGAGATCGAGGCGCTGCTCGGCTGGCGCGGGCGGGACGAGCTGATCCACCGCGACGATCTCGTGCTCATGTCCGGCGCGCCTGGTCCGGACCTGCCCCCACCTGAGATCGGCGCCTGAGATTGGCGCAACTGGGCGGGGGTGGCCCGGGCGCGGTTCAGCCGCCGAAATAGCCCGGCAGGATTTTCGCGGCGCTGGTGGCGGGGTTGTCCTTCAACAGCGCCGGATCGGTGGTGACGACGATCAACCCGGCCATCGGCGTGCCGAATCCGTGAACGCCGGGGCGCACCTTCGGCAGCCACACGCCGCCCGGCGCCTTGGCAAGTTCGGCATGCACCGGGCAGTAATACCATTGCGGTCCCTGGTGGCGGAAGCTGATCGCGTAGGTATGGAGCTTGTGTCCCCTGCCCGGCGTGCCCCCCAGCGCGGGGTCGTCGAACGTCTTGCTCGCGGCGCCGGTTTGCGGATTGTAGCCGAGAATGGCGTGCGGCCCGGTATCCTCGTTGACGAACACCACCTTCTGGCCGGGACGGACGAAGACGAGGCGTTCGAGGAACTCGTTGGCGCCGTTCATGTGGATGTAGACCGGTTGCGGCGGCGAAGCGGCGCTGGCGGTGGCGGCGCCGAGGATGAGGGCGGAGGCAAGGCCGAGCGTGAGGGCTGATCGGTTCATGACGGTCTCCTGTTTCGTGAAGTTCATCTTCGCCATCCTCGTGGCAGCACAAGGGCGGGCGAGCCGCGGCGCGATCAATCCGGCGTGAGCTTCGCGGATCAGGTGCCGCTCTGGCGCACCGGGGCGAGGCGCAGGGGCCAGGCGGCAGGGCTTTCGGCCGCCGCGAGTTCGTCGGTCAGGTCCGTCCAGGTGCCGCCGAGCAGGATTTCGGCCGGGCGGAAGCGCGCCTTGTAGGCCATTTTCGGGCTCTCCGGCACCCAGTAGCCGAGATAGACGTAAGGCAGGCCAAGCTCGCGCGTGCGCTCGACGAGCCAGAGGATGGACCTCGTGCCGAGGGATAGCCGGACCAGCTCCGGGGCGAAGAACGAGTAGACGGCGGACAGCCCGTCGGCGAGGCGGTCGGTCAGGCAGGCGCCGACCAGCGTATCGGCCTCGTCCCGGAACTCGACCAGCCAGCTCTCGATCGGCGTATCCTCGACCATGGCGCGGTAATCGTAGAAGCTCATGCCCGCCATGTCGCCGTCGCCGTGGCGGGCCTGCTGGTAGCGCTGGAACAGCTTGAACTGCTCGGCGGTGGCGCGGGGCGGCATTTCGTAGGCGCGCAGGCCTTCATTCGCGGCGATGATCCGCTTCTGCGTGCGGCTCGGCCGGAACCGGCCGCTGACGATGCGGATGGGGACGCAGGAGCGGCAGCCGGGGCAGACCGGGGCGTAGGCTATGTTGTGGCTGCGGCGGAAGCCGCCGCGCGAGAGCCGGTTGTGCAGCGCGTCGGCGTCGGCGCCGGCGAGTTCGGTCACGACCTTCCGCTCGGTCCGCCCGGCGACATAGGGGCAGGGCAAGGGGGCCGTGGCGTAGAAGAATTGCGGCGGGCGGCTGGTGACGGTCACGGCGGGAGGGCGCGGCCGAGCGCGGCCGCATGCACGACCGTCAGGCCCGAGAGCAGGTCGTGCCCGGCCCTGCGCCGCCGGGTCACCAGCACCAGCAGGAAGGGCAGCATGCCCACCATGAAGGACACGCCGAGCAGCACGGTCCAGGCCAGGGCCTGGGCGAAGCTCGGCGGCAAAGGCGTGCCGCCCTCCAGCGTATCGTCCTGCCGGAGGGTGAGGCCGAGCAGGCGCTGCCCCGGTGTTGCCGCGGCGGCGGAGCGAAGCCAGAGCACATAATAGAGTGGCGGGATCGCCCAGGTGAAATGCAGCAGCAGGAAGCCGAGCCCGAGTGTGGCGACGCCGAGCACCACGATCGACCACCAGACGGCGACGCTGAGGACCGCGAGAAGCACGAGGTCGACCAGAAAGGCGAAGATCCGCCGTGGCCAGACATCGCGGGTCAGCCAGGCGTCGCGCGCCGCTTCGGCATCCAGAGGCAGGGACTGGCTCATGCGCCGCAGGATAGTGCGCCCGGTGCCATGCGCGCAATGGCCTGCACTGCCCGCGCGTCATGGACAGGGGCGGGAGCGGTTGCTACACGCGCCTCGGATCGTCCGGTCCAATTCCTTCGACATCGGGGCCGCTTGTTCCGGCCGCAAGGATCCGCCACATGAAGATCGTCGCGTGTAACTCCAACCTGCCGCTCGCGGATGCCGTCAGCAAGGCGCTGCACCTGCCGCTGACCACCGCCATCATCCGCCGCTTCGCCGATATGGAGATCCATGTCGAGATCCAGGAGAATGTCCGCGGCGAGGACGTGTTCGTCATCCAGTCGACCTGCTTTCCGGCGAACGACAACCTGATGGAGCTGCTGATCACGCTCGATGCGCTGCGGCGCGGCTCGGCGCGGCGGGTCACTGCGGTGATCCCGTATTTCGGCTACGCCAGGCAGGACCGCAAGACCGGCCCGCGCACGCCGATTTCGGCCAAGCTGGTCGCCAACATCATTACCGAGGCGGGGGCGAACCGGGTGCTCACGCTCGACCTGCATGCCGGGCAGATCCAGGGTTTCTTCGACATTCCGGTGGACAATCTCTACGGCGCGCCGCTGTTCGCGCGCGATATCCAGGAGCGGTTCGCCGGGCGCGACATCATGGTGGTGTCGCCGGATGCCGGCGGCGTCGCCCGTGCCCGCGCCACGGCGAGCCGGCTTGCCTGCGATTTCGCGATCATCGACAAGCGCCGCCCGCGCGCCGGCGTTTCGGAGGTGATGAACGTGATCGGCGATGTCGAGGGCCGGCACTGCATCATGATCGACGACATCGTCGATTCCGGCGGCTCGCTCTGCAACGCGGCCGAGGCGCTGATCCGCCACGGCGCGGCCTCGGCTTCGGCCTATGTCAGCCATGGCGTGTTGTCGGGCAAGGCGCTGGAGCGGATCGGCGCCAGCCCGATCGAGACGCTGGCCATCACCGACAGCATCCATCTCGATCCCGCGCGCAATCCGCCGGCGAATCTGCGCGTGCTGACCATCGCCCCCTTGCTTGCCGAGGCGATGCGCCGCATCTCGGATGAGACGTCCGTCAGCTCGCTGTTCGACTGACCGGCCGCGAAACCGGAGGAAACGCATGAAACTGTTCTACACACCCGGCGCCTGCTCGCTCGGGATTCATGTCCTGCTCGAGGAGCTTGGCCTGCCGCACGAGGGCGTGCTGGTGAACCTGCGCGAGGGGCAGCAATTCAGCGACGAATTCAGGGCGATCAACCCGAAGGCGAAGGTGCCGGCGGTGGTGCTCGACGATGGCGCGGTGCTGACCGAGTGGATCGCCATCGCCCATTACCTGGCCGCCACCAACCCGGACGCGCGGCTGGTGCCGGCCTCGCCGGTGGAGGCGGCGCGCTGCAACGAGCTGGTTGCCTATATCAATGGCTGGATGCACCCGCAGGGTTTCACCCGCATCTTCCGCCCGGACCGTTTCGCGCCGAACCCGGAGGACAAGGAGACGGTGCGCGAGCAGGGGCGGAAGATTTTCGCCGAAGGGTTCGACCTGATCGACAAGGTGCTCACCGATGGGCGGGACTGGCTGCTTGGCAGCTTCTCGATCGCCGATGCGGCGCTGTTCTATGTTTCGTTTTGGGCGGAGGGACGGCAGACCGTGCCGCTGCCGGCGCATGTCGCGGCGCATTACGCGCGGATGAAGGCGCGCCCGGCGGTGGCGCGGGCGATGGAGCAGGAGCGGCTCTCCTGATGACGCTGCCGCGCGCGCCGTTCTGGTTTCTCCGCCACGGTCAGACCGACTACAACGCGCGGGGCCTGTCGCAGGGGGCGATCGACATTCCGCTGAACGAGACCGGCCGGGCGCAGGCCCGCGCGGCGGCGCCGCTGCTGCTCGGGCGCGGGATCGTCGGCATCGTCGCCTCGCCGATGCAGCGGGCGCGGGAGACGGCCGAAATCGTCAACGAGACGCTCGGCCTGCCGCTCGCCTTCGAGCCCGACCTGCGCGAGGTGGTATTCGGCGGCATGGAGGGCAAGCCGCTCGACCCCTGGTTCGATGACTGGATCGACGGGCGGATGACCCCGCCGGGCGCCGAGAGCTTTGCCGACATCACCGCCCGCGCCGGCACCGCGCTGCGCCGCGTTCTGGCGCGGCCGGGGCCGCTGCTGCTGGTCTCGCATGGCGCCTTCTTCCGGGCGGTGCGCGGGCTGCTCGGCATGAGCCTGGATGGCCGCACCGCCAATGCCGCGCCCATTCTCTGCGCGCCGGAGGATGAGGGCTGGCGGACCGCGCTGGCCGCGGAACTCGACGAGGCGGCGGCGCCGGGCGCAATGTAGATTGTCTTCATCCGGCCGGGCCGGATCGCCTGTGGGGGAACGAGATATGGACATTGGATTTTTCGCGCCGCGGCACATGGATATCGGCGGCGGGGCGGTGGTGCGAATTGCGGCGATGCTCGGCCGCCTCGGCCTGTCGCGGCCGTTGATCGTCACCGACCCGGTCATGGTGAAGCTCGGCCTGGTCCGCCGCATCACCGATCCGCTGGAAGCGGCCGGGATCGTCTGCGCGATCTTCAGCGACACCGTGCCGGAGCCGGTGGATACGGTGGTGGAAGCCGGCGTCGCGGCCGCGCGCGGCGGTGCGTTCGACTGTCTGATCGGCTTCGGCGGCGGCTCGCCGATCGACACGGCGAAGGCGATCAACATCCTGCTCGCGGCGGAACCGGGCGCGCGGATGCGCGATTTCAAGGTGCCCGTCGCCGCGGATACGGCGGCGCTGCCGCTGATCGCGGTGCCGACCACCGCCGGGACCGGCTCGGAAGCGACACGCTTCACCGTGATCACCGATACGCAAACCGACGAGAAGATGCTGATCGCCGGGCTCGGGGCGCTGCCGCTGGCGGCGGTGGTCGATTACGAGCTGACCATGAGCGTGCCGCCGCGCACCACCGCCGACACCGGGATCGATGCCTTCACCCATGCGCTGGAGGCTTATGTTTCGCGGCGGGCGAACCCGGTTTCCGACGCCTATGCGCGCAGCGCGATGCGGCTGATCGGTGCCAATCTGCGCAAGGTGTGGCAGACGCCCCAGGACCGCGAGGCGCGCGAGGCGATGATGCTGGGCGCAACCCTCGCCGGGCTTGCCTTCTCCAACGCCTCGGTGGCGCTGGTGCATGGCATGTCGCGGCCGATCGGGGCGCATTTCCACGTGCCGCACGGCATGTCGAACGCGATGCTGCTGCCGGCGGTGACGCGCTACTCGCTCAACGCGGCGCTGCCGCGCTATGCGGAATCGGCCCGCCTCGCCGGGTTCGCCCGCGCCGATGATGCCGACCAGCTGGCCGGCGCCAGGCTGATCGAGGCGCTGGCGGCGATCAATGCCGAGCTTGAAGTGCCCACACCGCAGGGCTTCGGCGTGGCCCGCGCCGACTGGGACGCGCTGCTGCCGAAAATGGCGGAGCAGGCGCTCGCCTCCGGCAGCCCCGGCAACAATCCTGCGGTGCCGGATGCTGCCGAGATCGTCAGGATCTACGAAGAGATTTTCTGAACTCGTGTCCCGGCCGCGCGCTCAGGCGAGCGCGAGGTCGGCGGCGAGTTCGAGCAGGGCGAGATCGCGCCCGGGCCCGGCGATGAGCGACAGGCCGACCGGCGCGCCATCCACCCTGCCCACCGGAATGGTGAGTTCCGGCAGGCCGGCGAAGGCGGCGATGATGCCGACGCGCAGCGTGCGCGTGCGGACATCTTCATAGACCGCCTGCGCCGCCGCGACCGGCGGGGCCGGGCAGGGCGAGGTGGGGATCACCAGCACCGCGCCGCCGGCCAGCAAGGCGTGCATCCGCGCCGTGTAGGCAAGGCGCGCGGCCTTGCCCTCGGCCGCGGCTTCGGCGGTGAAACTCCGCGTCGCCGCGATCCGGCCCGCGGTCACCGGGTCGAGCGTCGGCTTGACCTTGTCGATGAAGCCGCCGAGCGTCAGCCAGGTTTCGCGCCCGCGCACGGCGTTTTGCAGGGATAGCAGACGGTCGAGCCCCTCCGGCACCGGGTCGATGTCGGCGACCGGGCCGAGCCTGTCGAGCGCGGGCGCGAGGGCGGCGGAAACCGCGGGATCGGCATTGGCAAAGGCCGCTGGAATCCTGAGGAACTGGGGCGCCAGCGGCGGGGCGGGCGGCAGCAGCGCCTCGCCGACGCGGAGCATGGTCTCCGCATCGCGGGCGAACCAGCCAGGCGTGTCGAAACTCGGGGCAAGGGCCGCCGCGCCGGCGAGGCTGAGCAGCCCCTGGCTCGGGCGCAGCCCGTACAGGCCGCAATAGCTGGCGGGGATACGCACCGAGCCGCCGGTATCCGAGCCGATGCCGACATGGGCGTGGCCGCCCGCGATCATCGCCGCGGAACCGCTGGAGGAGCCGCCGGGCAGCCGGTCTGGCGCTGCGGGGTTGAGCGGCGTGCCGTAATGGGCGTTGCGGCCTTCGAGGCCGAAGGCGAGTTCGACCGTCGTCGTCTTGCCGGTGATGCGGGCGCCGGCTTCGAGAAGCTGCGCGACGATCCAGGCATGCGAGAGGGCGGGGCCGAAATGCCGCCCCCAGTCGGGGTTGCCGAAGGCGGTCACCTCGCCCGCGATGTCGAACAGGTCCTTGACGACGACGTCGAGCCCGGCGAGCGGACCATGCGGCGTGCCCCGGATGTCGAGCGACTTGATCAGGCCGAGATCGGGATTTTCGGTGAGGGGGTGGTGCGTTTCCATACCGGCAGGGTAACAGAGTTCGGCGCCCGGTTGAACCGGTTTCGGGCGGGGTTAAAATCGTCTCGCCGGCACCGATATTGCCGACAGAGGACAAGGATGAAGGTCGATGAACGCCACTGCCATGACCGTTGATGCCGCCACCATCGAGGCCGCCGACAAGGCCGCCCGCCACTGGGTCAGCCCCGATCCCGGACCGCTGAGGCCGGGCTCGGAAACCCACAAGCGCGCCGTCTGCGCGATGTTCCACGAAACCTTCAACCCCTACAAGCCCTCGGTCATCGAGTGGCCGAAGCTCGACGCGGAGACGCTGAACAAGATCACCTCGCTGCCGATCTGGGACATCGCGGTGCAGACCGAGGGCAAGGCGCGGCTGCGGATGGCGGCCTATGCGCGGATCATCGCCGATCCGGACATGAGCAAGACGATCGAGCTGAACGGCTGGGAGGAGAACCGGCACAAGGAGGTGCTCTCCAAGCTGGTCGAGGCCTATGACATTCCGCTGGAGCCGGAGCCGGAATACCGCCAGCCGAAGGACCCGGAATGGGCCTATATGGTGACCGGCTATTCGGAATGCGTCGACAGTTTCTTCGCCTTCGGCCTGTTCGAACTGGCCAAGCGCTCGGGCTTCTTCCCGGCGGAGCTGGTGGAAACCTTCGAGCCGGTGATGCAGGAGGAGTGCCGGCATATCCTGCTCTTCGCCAACTGGGTCGCCTGGCACCGCGCGAAGCTGCCGCTGCACCGGCGGATCTGGTTCGAGCTGCGGGTTGCGGCGGTGTGGGCGTTTCTCGGCTGGGAGCGGATCGGCATTGCCCGCGGCATGGACGATGGCGGCAAGGGCAAGCCCAAGGCGCAGGACAACAATTTCACGGTCACCGGCAGCAAGTCGGTCAGTGCCGAGGAAATCTCGGTGCCCGAGCTGATGCGCATCTGCCTTGAGGAGAACGACCGGCGGTTCGCCGGCTACGATCAGCGGCTGCTGCGGCCGACCACGATGCCGATGCTGGTGCGGCTCGCGCTGAAATTCATGCCGAAGCCGCGCCGGACGGCGGCGGCGTGAGCGCGGAGGGGGCTGCCGGCGGCAACGAACGGCAGATCGCCTACTGGAACGAGGTCGCCGGGCCGAAATGGATTCGCGTCCAGGCGGCGATGGAAGCGCGGCTGATCGGGATCGAGGACCGGCTGCTTGAGCGCGCAGCCCCCCGCCCTGGCGAGCGGGTTCTGGAGATCGGCTGCGGCACGGGGACGACCACGGCGCGGCTCGCCGGGCTGGTGGGCGAGGGCGGGCATGTCACCGCCGTCGATGTGTCCCGCCCGATGCTGGAGGCGGCGCGCGCCCGGCTCGCTGGCCGCGCGCAGGTGACGCTGATGGAGGCGGATGCGGCGTTCGCGACCTTTGCCGCGCCGTTCGACCTCGTCACCTCGCGTTTCGGGGTCATGTTCTTCGAGGATCCGGCGGCGGCGTTCGCCAATCTGCGGCGCGCGCTCGCGCCGGGCGGCCGCCTCGTCTGCGCCGCCTGGGCGCCGATCGAGGACAATCCCCACTGGTCGGTGCCGCTCGGCATTGCCATCGAGCGGCTTGGCCCGCCGAAGCCGCGCCGGCCGCACGCGCCGGGACCGCTGGCCTTCTCCGATCCCGCGCATGTGCGCGCCGTGCTGGCGGCGGCGGGGTTCGCGGATATCGCGGTCGAGGCGGACGGGGTGGAATTGTATGGCAACACCCTCGACGATGAGGCCGAAATGGCGGCCACGATGGGCCCGGCGGGCGCGCTGATCGACGAAAAACAGGCCGATCCGGCGGCGCGCGCGGCGCTGATTGCGGCGTTTCGCGACGCGCTGCCCACCTATGCCGGCCCGGATGCAAGGCTGCCGGCGACCATTCACCTGATCACGGCCCGCAATTCCGGCTGACGCCGCGCCCCGTTTCGGGCGATTTATCGACTTGCGATGAAGACAACAAAAACGCGGACGACGAGGTCGTCCGCGTTTGGAAGGCGTTTCGCGATCGGTCTGAACCGGCCGGTCTGAACCGGCGCCGATCGGGGAGGCGGCCGCATTGTCGCGGTCGCCTCGCATGGTCGTCGCCGTGTTCAGAGGCGGTGGATCAGGCGCTCTTGGCCATGATTTCTTCCGCGATGTTGCGCGGCACCGGATCGTAGTGGTGGAACTGCATGGTGAAGGAGGCGCGGCCCTTGGTCATCGAGCGCAGGTTCGAGATGTAGCCGAACATTTCCTTCAGCGGCACCTGGGCGCGGACGATCACGGTGGACCCCGAGCTTTCCTGGTTCTGGATCATGCCGCGGCGACGGTTGAGGTCGCCCACCACGTCGCCGACATGGTCCTGCGGGGTGGTGATCTCGACATCCATGATCGGCTCGAGAATGACGGGGTTCGCCTTCTTCATGCCCTCGCGGAAACAGGCCTTGGCGGCGATTTCGAAGGCGAGCGCCGAGGAGTCGACGTCGTGGTACTTGCCGTCGACCAGGGTGTATTTGAAGTCCACGGTCGGGAAGCCGGCGAGGACGCCGGTATCGGCCTGGACGCGGATGCCCTTTTCGACCGCCGGGATATATTCCTTCGGCACGGTGCCGCCGACGACCTGGTTGTCGAACAGGATGCCCTCGTTCCGTTCCAGCGGCTGGAACACGATCTTGACTTCGGCGAACTGGCCCGAACCGCCCGACTGCTTCTTGTGGGTGTAGGTTTCGGTGTGCTCGCGGGTGATGGTTTCGCGATAGGCCACCTGCGGCGCGCCGACATTGGCCTCGACGCCGTATTCGCGGCGCAGACGGTCGATGATGATGTCGAGATGCAGCTCGCCCATGCCGGACAGGATGGTCTGGCCGGTTTCCTGGTCCGTCTTGAGGCGCAGCGAGGGGTCTTCGCCGGCGAGCTTCTGCAGCGCCAGCGTCATCTTTTCGACGGCGTCCTTGGTCTTGGGCTCGACCGAGATGTCGATGACCGGGACCGGGAAGGCCATGCGCTCCAGCACCACCGGGTCTTCCGAGGAGGCCAGGGTGTCGCCGGTGCCGGTGTCCTTCAGGCCGACAAAGGCGGCGATGTCGCCGGCCTGCACTTCCTTGATTTCCTCGCGCTTGTCCGCGTGCATCTGGAACATGCGGCCGACGCGCTCCTTGTGGCCCTTGGTGGTGTTGACCACCGTGTCACCCGAGCGCAGCGTGCCGGCATAGACGCGGACGAAGGTCAGCGTGCCGTATTTGTCGTTGATGATCTTGAAGGCGAGGCCGGCGAAGGGCGCGTCCGGATTGGCCGGGATCACGCGACGATCGGCCGAGGGGTCTTCCTCCTCGCCTTCCGGCGGGGCGACCTTGATGCCCTCGATATCGATCGGGCTCGGCAGATAGTCGAGCACGCCGTCGAGCAGCGGCTGCACGCCCTTGTTCTTGAAGGCGGTGCCGCAGAGCACCGGGCGGAACGCGCCCGAGATCGTGCCGGTCTTGATCGCGCGCTTCAGGGTCTCGATGCCGACATCGCCCTTCTCGAAATATTCCTCCATGCCGGCGTCGTCGACCGCGAGGGCGGTGTCGAGCAGGTTCTGGCGGTATTCCTTGGCCTTCTCCAGCATATCGGCCGGGATTTCCTCGTCATGGAACTTCGCGCCGAGTTCGCCGCCTTCCCAGACGATCGCCTTCATCTCGACGAGGTCGACCACGCCGACGAACTGGTCCTCGATGCCGATCGGCAGCTGCAGGGGCAGTGCGACGATGTCCAGCTTCTCCTTCAGCGTGTCGAACGCGCGATAGAAATCGGCGCCGGTGCGGTCCAGCTTGTTGATGAAAATGATGCGGGGAACGTTGTAGCGGTCGGCGAGGCGCCAGTTGGTTTCCGACTGCGGCTGCACGCCGGCCACGCCCTCGATGATGAACACCGCGCCGTCAAGCACGCGCAGCGAGCGGTTCACCTCGATGTTGAAGTCGATATGGCCGGGCGTGTCGATGATGTTGATGCGGTGGTCTTTCCACTCGCAGGTCACGGCGGCGGAGGTGATGGTGATGCCGCGCTCGCGCTCCTGCGCCATGTAGTCGGTCGTGGTGTTGCCGTCGTGGACTTCGCCGATCTTGTGCGACACGCCCGTGTAATAGAGGATGCGCTCGGTGGTCGTGGTCTTGCCCGCGTCGATATGGGCGGTGATGCCGATATTCCGGATCTTGGCAAGCTGGGTGCCGGACATGCAGTCTCTCCAGGGTGGGCTGTCCAGGATACAGCGAACAGCGTTTACAACGAAAAACGGGCGCGACCGCCGGACTGTTCTCCGGCAATCCACCCGATTGCGACCGGCTTTCGACCAATCTTCGGCCGCATAATGGCAAGCGGCACCGGATTTTGCAACCCGCCGCCGGCCGATTCGCGCTTCACGGTCGCAAAGGGGCGGCTCCGGCCGCGAGACCGGAGCGCAAGGCTACAGCGCGGCCTTCAGCCGCCGCATCATCCGGGTCATGAAACTGGCCCGCGGATCGTCGGCAAGGGCTATCGCCGGCACGGTCGCGAGGGTCTTGCCCCCGGCGCTGACGGTGATGGTGCCGACCCGCTGCCCGCGATGCACGCCTCCCGCCGGCGGTGGATCGAGTGCTACGCTGGTTTTCAGCGTTTTCGCCGCCAGCACCGGCAGCGTCATCGACACGCTGCGCGCGGGGCCGACCGCGACGCTGGTGGTGCGATAGAGCGGCGCCTTCAGCGTTGCCGCCGGCTTGTCGACGGTCGCGATCGTGGCGTTGGTGTAGAACTGATAGCCGTAATCGAGCAGTGATTCGATGTCGTGCGTGCTGACCGACCAGCTGGGGCCGCCGAGCACCACGGCAATCAGCCGCCGGCCGTTGCGCAGGGCGGTGGCGTCGATGCAGTGGCCGGCCTCGTTGGTGCGGCCGGTCTTCAGCCCGTCCACCGTCGGGTCGTGAAACAGCACCGGGTTCCAGCTGCGCTGGCGGATCTTGTCGAAGGTGAAGTGCTTCCTGACCGAAATCTTGAGGAATTGCGGATAGGTGCGGACGATGTCGCGCGACAGGGTCGCGACATCCATCGCCGATGTGCGCAGATCCGGATCGGGCAGGCCATCGACATTCGTATAGTGCGTCGCCTTCAGGCCGAGCGCCTTGGCCTCGTGGTTCATCAGGCCGACGAACCCGCCGCGGCTGCCGGCCACCGCCTGGGCGAGCGCCACCGCGGCATCGTTGCCGGAATCGATGATGAGCCCGTGCAGCAACTGGTCCACCGTCACCGCCATGCCCGGCGAGATGAACATGCGCGAACCGCCGGTGTGCCAGGCGGTGGTGCTGACCGGCACCGTCTGGTCCATCTTCAGCGCGCCGCGGGCCACAGCCTGGTAGGTGAGATAGGCGGTCATCAGCTTGGTCAGGCTGGCGGGCGGCCAGGGCTGATCGGGCGCCTTCGCGGCGATCACCGCGCCGGTCTCGGCATCCATCAGCACATAGGCCCCCTGCTGCGGCAGGGTGGGCGGCATCGGCACACCCGGGATGGCGAGCGGCGCGACCGGCGGGGGGCCGGCATCCTGTTGCGGGGCCGCGGCGGCGGCCGGGTGGTGTGCTGCGCCCTTCGGCCGCGGGGCCGCGTGTCCGGCGGCAAGGGACGTCGTGGAAAGAAGGGCGAATGTCAGGCACAAAAGTCGGCGCTTCATGGCTGCGGGAGTCCGGTCTGTTGGCATCCCCAGAGCCATACAATCGCGGACTGTGCCGTGGCAAATCGCGAGGTCGTGCGGAGCGTTCACGCCGCTGTCAGGACCGGTTCCTTGACTTCCCGCCCCCCGCACGGTTGAAGCGGGCGGAACATTTCAGAACGGTTGGACATGGCGCAGACGAAGGATACGGTCGCAGGCTCGATCAGGGAGTGGGTTGTCACGCTCGTCTATGTCGTCGTGATCGCGGTGTTCATCCGCTCCTTCCTGTTCGAGCCGTTCTTCATCCCCTCCGGCAGCCTGACGCCGACGCTGCTGCCGGGCGATTTCGTGCTGGTGACCAAGTGGAACTACGGCTATTCGCGCTGGTCGTTCCCCTTCGGCGAGCCGGATTTCAAGGGGCGGATCTTCGGCTCGCTGCCGAAACAGGGGCAGATCGCGGTGTTCGCCCTGCCGCGCGATCCGGCGATCGACTACATCAAGCGGGTGATCGGCGAGCCTGGCGACACCGTGCAGGTGACCGACGGGCAGCTCTATATCAATGGTCACGAGGTGCCCCGCACGCCGGCTGGCACCTATATCGAGACCCCGCTCGACTCCGGCGAGGGCGTGCCTGTCAGCGTGCGGCTCTATCGCGAGCACCTGCCGGATGGCGTCACCCACCTGATCGCCAAGGAGACCAGCCAGGGCTTCGCCAACAACACGCCGGTCTATCACGTGCCGGCCGATCATCTGTTCATGATGGGCGACAACCGCGATTTCTCCGAGGATTCGCGCTATCTCGATGCCGTCGGCTACGTGCCGCTGGCGAATTTCGTCGGCCGGGCGCGGATCATCTGGTTTTCCATCCGGCTCGACCATCCGTGGTGGGAGTTCTGGTACTGGCCGGTCGACATCCGCTGGGACCGGCTGTTCACGGTCATCCATTGAGCGAGGCGGCGGAAGCGCTGCTCGGGCATCGCTTCGCGCGACCTGACCTGCTCGCCCAGGCCCTGACCCATCGCTCCGCGGTCGGGCAGGGCGGTCTCGCCTCGAACGAACGGCTCGAATTCATCGGCGATCGTGTGCTGGGCCTGCTGATCGCGGAATGGCTGATCGAGCGGTTTCCGCATGAGCGCGAGGGCGGGCTGGGGCCGCGGCTGGCGCATCTCGTCTCCCGCCAGTCGCTGGCGGAGATCGCCGAGACCGGCGGGGTCGCCGGGCTGCTCTCGGTTTCGCCGGGGGAAAGCCGGCGCGGGGTGCGCAACCGCGCGACCGTGCTGGCCGATGCGCTGGAGGCGCTGATCGGTGCGCTTTATCTCGATGGCGGGCTGGGGCCGGCGCGCCTGTTCATCCGCCGCATCTTCGCACCCCGGATCGATGGCCAGCCGAGCGCGCCACCCAAGGACCCCAAGACCGCGCTGCAGGAATATGCGCTCGCGCGCGGGCCGGTTCTGCCCTCCTATGAGCTGGTGGAGCGGACCGGCCCCTCGCACGCGCCGCGCTTTCGCATCCGCGTGACGGTCGCCGGCCGCTCGGCCGAGGGGCTCGCCGGAACCAAGCGCGAGGCGGAGCAGAACGCCGCGCGCGACCTGCTGGAGCAACTGCAATGACAACCCGCTGCGGCTACGTCGCCCTTCTCGGACGGCCGAATGCCGGCAAGTCCACCCTGCTCAATCAGGCGGTCGGCGCCAAGGTGTCGATCGTCACACCCAAGGCGCAGACCACGCGGTTCCGCATTTCGGGCATCGTCATGCGCGGCGGCGACCAGATCGTGCTGGTCGACACGCCGGGTATTTTCGCGCCGAAGCGGCGGCTCGACCGCGCGATGGTGGCGGCGGCGTGGGAGGGCGTCGCCGGCGCCGATCTCGCCTGCCTGATCGTCGATGCCGCGAAGGCGGACCCGGACGATCTGGCCGAGCCGATCGAGGCGCTGGCCGCGACCGGGCGGCCGCGCTGGCTGATTCTCAACAAGATCGACCTGCTGCCGCGCGAGACGCTGCTGCCGCTGGCCGAAACCCTGGCGCGGCAGGGCGGCTTCGCCGAGGTGTTCATGATCAGCGCGCTGAAGCGCGACGGCGTCGATCGCCTGCTCGACGCGCTGGCCGCGGCGATGCCGGAAGGCCCGCATCTCTACCCCGAGGACGAGCTGACCGACCAGACCGAGCGGATGCTCGCCGCCGAGCTGGTGCGCGAGCAGATCTTCCTCCAGCTGCGCGATGAGGTGCCCTATGGCGCCTCGGTCGAGACCGAGAGTTTCAGCGAACGCAAAGACGGTTCGGTGCGGATCGACGTGACGATCTATGTCGCGCGCGCCGGCCACAAGAAGATCGTGCTCGGCGATGGCGGGGCGCGCATCAAGGCGATCGGTTCGCGGGCGCGGCGGGATCTCGAACGCCAGCTCGAGCGGCGGGTGCACCTGTTCCTCAACGTCAAGGAACGTCCGGGCTGGGACGAGGAGGCCGCGCGGCTGCGTGCTCTCGGCCTCGACGGCTGAACCGACGCCGGATCGGCCCAGCGCCGGTTTAGCCCAGCGCTGGTTAGGCTTGTCAGGCCGCGAGGCGGCGACGATGGTGATCGGCGTTGCCGAACATCGCGTCGATCATGGTCAGCCGCTTGAAGTAGTGGCCGGCCTTGTATTCCATCGTCATCGCGATGCCGCCATGCAGCTGGATCGCCTGCTGGCCGACGAAGTGCAACGCCTTGCCCACCCCGGCCTTGGCCAGCGCCATCGCCTTGCCGCGCGCCGCTTCATCGTCATCCGCAGCCGAAAGCGCGGCGAAGATGGCGAGGCTGCGCGCCTGTTCCAGCGCCACATACATGTCCACCGCGCGGTGCTGCAGCGCCTGGAACACCGAAATCGCCACCCCGAACTGCTTGCGCTGCTTCATGTAGTCGACAGTCAGCGCGACGAGCGCCTCCATCGCGCCAACGGCCTCGGCGCAGAGGGCGGCGATCGTCTCGTCGCGCGCGCGTTCCAGCACCGCGAGATCGCCGATCTGCTGCGCCGCCGGAACCCGCACGCTGGCGAGCGAGATTTCCGCGCCGCGCAGCAGGTCCTGCATCGGATAGCCGCGGCGGGAGACGCCTTCGGCCTTCGCATCCACCAGGAACAGGCCGATCCCGTCGCGGTCGCGCCGGCTGCCGGAGAGGCGGGCGCTGACGATCAGCCAGTCCGCCGTGTCGCCGCCGAGGACCACCGACTTCTCGCCTTCGAGGATGAAGTGATCGCCGTCGCGCTTCGCGGTGGTGGTCACGTCTTCGAGGTCGTGGCGCGAACTGCGCTCGGTATGGGCGACGGCGACGATCGTCTCGCCGGCCGCGAGTTTCGGAATCACGTCGTCCTTGACCGCAGCGCCGGCGCCGTGGCGCAGTGCTGCGCCGGCGAAGACGACCGCGGCGAGATAGGGTTCGATGGCCAGCGCCTTGCGATCTCCTCCATGACGATCATGGTCTCGACCGGCCCGCCGCCGAAGCCGCCCTGCGCCTCGTCGAAGGGCAGGGCAAGCAGCCCGGCCTCGGCATATTCGGCCCAGACCGCGCGGTCGAACCCCTCGGCAAGTTTCGCGTAGGCCTTGCGCTTTTCGAAATCGGCGTAGCGGCTGGCAAAGAGCTTGCCGACACTGTCGCGAAGCAGGCGCTGTTCTTCGGTGAAATCGAAATCCATTGTCTTGTCCTCAGAACCCCAGGATCGCCTTGGCGATGATGTTGCGCTGGATCTCGTTCGAGCCGCCATAGATCGAGATCTTCCGCCAGTTGAAATAGGTGGGTGCCGCCTCGGCCGCGTCGTCCGGCCCGATCGGCATGGCGTTGCCATCGTCATCCGGATCGGTCGAGCCCTGGAACGGCATGGCGAGCGGGCCGACGACGTCGAGCAGAAGCTCGGTCGTCGCCTGCTGGATTTCCGAGCCCTTGATCTTGAGGATCGAGGATTTCGGGTCCGGCCGGCCATGCTTGCCCGATTTGCGCGCCTCGGCGAGCACGCGGAGCTGGGTGATTTCCAGCGCCTTGAGATCGATCTCGACATCCGCGAGCTTCTCGCGGAACCAGGGCGCGTCGATCAGTTTCGCATCCCCGGCGCGCTCGATCGCGGCGAGTTCGCGAATGCGCCGCAGGCGCTGCTTCGAGGCGCCGACGCGGGCGATGCCGGTCCGCTCGTTGCCGAGCAGGAACTTCGCATAGTCCCAGCCCTTGTTTTCCTCGCCCACGAGGTTTTCCGCCGGCACCTTCACCTCGTCGAACCAGACCTCGTTGACCTCGTGCCCGCCATCGATCAGCTGGATCGGGCGGACGGTGATGCCCGGCGTCTTCATGTCGACAAGGATGAAGGAAATGCCTTGCTGTTTCTTCTCCGCCCCCGGATTGGTGCGGGCGAGGACGAAGATCCAGTCGGCGTATTGCGCAAGGGTCGTCCAGGTCTTCTGGCCGTTGATGATGTAGTGATCGCCCTCGCGGCGGGCCGTGGTCTTGAGACCGGCGAGGTCGGACCCAGCACCCGGCTCGGAGAAGCCCTGGCACCACCAGATGTCGAGATTGGCAGTTGCGGGCAGGAACTTCCGCTTCTGCTCCTCATTGCCGAAGGTCGCGATCACCGGGCCGACCATGGACACGTTGAAGGGCAGCGGGCTCGGTGCGGGGGCCGACTGCAACTCGTCGAGCAGGATGAACTCCTGCACCGGGCTCCAGTCCTGCCCGCCCCAGGCGCGCGGCCAGTGCGGCACCGCCCAGCCTTTCGCGTTCAGCTTGCGCTGCCAGTCGATGATGTCCTGCTTGCCGATCTCGCGTCCCTCGATCAGGCGCTTGCGCACATCCCGGGCAGGTTGTCGCGGATGAAGGCGCGCACCTCGTCGCGGAACGCGATTTCCTCGGGCGAAAAGCTGAGTTCCATGGCGCTCTCCTCAGTTGTTCCTGATACGGCCGGCAGCCGGGTTGCGGTTGCCGGTGCTGGTCTCTGCCCGCCCGCGCGGGGCGGCGGCGATGGGGGCCGGCCTCATGGCGCCGCGCCGCCGGAAACCCGGGCGGCCGCGTGCCGCGCGCGCTCCTCCGCCGCGAGTTCCTTGCGCGAGAACTTGCCGACCGATGTTTTCGGCAGGGTCTCGCGGAATTCGAGGGCGGCGGGCAATTCGTGCTTGCCGAGCTTGTCGGCGAGGAAGTCGCGCAGCGACTCGATCGTGAATTCCGCAGCGCCTGGTTTCAGCGTTATGAAGGCCTTGGCCGACTGGCCGCGATAGTCGTCCGGCACGCCGACGACGATGACCTCGGCGACGTCGGGGTGTTCGTAGATCGCGCTCTCGATCACGGTCGGGTAGACGTTGAAGCCGCCCGAGAGGATCATGTCCTTCTTGCGGTCGACAAGGAAGAGCATGCCGTCCTCGTCGATATAGCCGACATCGCCGGTCAGGAAATGGCCGTCCACGAAACTTCGTGTGGTTTCCTCGGGGTTCTGCCAGTAGCCGATGAAGGTGTTGGGCGACTTGATGCGGATTTCGCCGGTTTCGCCATAGGGCAGCACGCGGGAAGGATCGTCGAGGGCGACGACGTCGAGCTTGATGCCGGGCAGGGCATGCCGGCGGAGCCGAACTTGAACAGCCCGTCGAGCAGGTTGCCGGTGCCGGCGGAGGCGGTTTCGGTCATGCCCCAGCCGCCGCCGAGGCGCATGCCCGTCAGCCGCTCGAAGCGCTGCCCGATCTCCACCGGCAGCGGCGCGCCGCCCGAGCCGACCAGGCGGAGCGACGACAGGTCCCGCCGGTCGAGATCCGGCACGTTGGCGAGCGCGATCCACATCGTCGGCACGCCCGGAAAATAGCTCGCCTTCTTGACCTCGATGTCGCGCAGCGTGGTCTCGGCGTCGAATTTCAGCCGCAGCAGCAGCGTCGATCCGCGCGAGAGCTGCAACAGGCAGAGCACCACCAGCGCGTAGATATGGAACAGCGGCAGCACGCAGATCGCGCGGAATTGCTGCCCCGGCGGGAAGCGGTTCTGGCCATCGAAGAAGGTGGCATAGATCGCGACCGCCGCCCGCAGCGTCGCGTGCGTGTGCATCGCCCCCTTGGGCAGGCCGGTGGTGCCGCCGGTATATTGCAGCAGCGCGAGATCGTCCGGCGCGATGGATGGCGGCGCGAAGCGGAAGTCGCGCCCGCGCACGCGCAACGCATCGAGCGTCATCACCCGGGCATCGCCGGTCGGGATCGGCGGATGCGCCATGCCGGGAATTTCGCCGAACGCCGCGTCATCGGCGACGACGACGCGTTCGACATGGCCGGCATCGAGCAGTTTCAGCGCCATGCCGAGCATCGCGCCGAGATTGGTCGTCACCAGCGTGCGCGCGCCGGAATCGTGCAGCTTGTGGGCAAGTTCGCGCTCGGCATCCAGCGGCGAGAGATGCGCGACCACGAGCCCCGCCGTCAGCGCGCCATAGAAGCAGAACGGGTGCGCCGGCACGTTCGGCAGATAGAGCGCGATGCGCTCGCCCTTCGTGTGGCCGAGCGAGGCGAGCCCGGCGGCCACCTCGCCGATGGCGGCGCCGAGTTCGGCGAAGCCGGTTTCACGATCGCGGTATTCCAGCGCGGGCCGGGCGGCGTTTTCGGCGATGCTGCGCGCGATCATGGCCGGGATCGTCTCGGCCGGGATGTCGATATCCCAGCCGAGACCGGGCGGATAATTCCGCTCCCAGGGGAACGGCCGGGCGCTCATGACGCAGCTTTCGCGTCCTGGGCGAAATCCGCGAAGCCCTGGCCTGCCGCCGCGAGGCGGCGCAGCAGGGCGCAGGGGGCGAGCGTCTCGTCGCCTACCGCCTGGGCGTAGTGCTCAAGCCGGGCGGCGATGTCCTTCAGCCCGACGAGGTCGGCATGGAAGCACGGCCCGCCGCGCCAGACCGGCCAGCCATACCCATAGACCCAGACGACATCCACATCGGACGGGCGGATGGCGATGCCTTCCTCGAGGATGCGGGCCGCCTCGTTGATCATCGGGTAGGTCATGCGTTCGAGAATTTCCTGGTCGGAAATCGCGCGCCGGGTGATGCCGAGCGCTGTCGCCTTGTCCTTGATCAGCGCCTCGACCTCGGGGTCGGGCGTCGGCACGCGACTGCCGTTTTCGTAGATGTAGTAGCCGCGGCCGGTCTTCTGGCCGAAGCGGCCCATCTCGCACAGCGCGTCCGACACCGGTGCTGTGGCGCCGCGATGCTTGCGGATCCGCCAGCCGACATCGAGCCCGGCCAGATCGCCCATGGCGAACGGGCCCATCGGGAAGCCGAACGCCTTGACCACGGCATCGACCTGCTGCGGCAGCGCACCTTCCAGCATCAGCCGCTCGCACTCGATGGTGCGGCGCGCCAGCATGCGGTTGCCGACGAAGCCATCGCAATTGCCGACGACGACCGGCACCTTGCCCAGCGTCTTGCCCACCGCGATGGCGGTGGCGATCGACTGCGCCGAACTGTCCTTGCCGCGCACGATCTCCAGCAGCTTCATCACATTGGCCGGCGAGAAGAAATGCATGCCGAGAACGTCGCCCGGCCGCTTCGTTGCGGCGGCGATGGCGTCGACATCCAGCGTCGAGGTGTTGGTCGCGAGCAGTGCGCCTTGCCGGGCGATGCCATCGAGCCGGGCGAAGACCTCCTTCTTGAGCCCGAGTTCCTCGAACACCGCCTCGATCACGATATCGGCCTCGGCGATCACGCCCCAGCCGGTGCTGCCGGAGAACAGGGCCATGCGTTTCTCGGTGGTGCCCGCCGGCAGCGCGCCGCGCTGGACCGAGACGTCGTAGGTGCTGCGCACGCGGTCGAGCCCGCGGGACAGTGCCGCCTCGTCGGTCTCGACGATGGTGACCGGGATGCCCGCATTGGCGAAATTCATCGCGATGCCGCCGCCCATCGTGCCGCCGCCGATGACGACGGCGCGGCCGATTTTTGCACCCTTCACCTCGGGGCCGATGCCGGGAATCTTCTGCGCCTCGCGCTCGGCGAAGAAGACATGCCGCTGGGCGCGCGACTGGTCGCCGACGACGAGGCGCATGAACGCCTGCTGCTCGGCCTTCGCACCTTCGTCGAAGGGCAGGGTGAAGGAATTGCGAACGGCCTCGACGCAGGCCGCCGGCGCCTCGACACCCTTGAGCCGCTTCGTCGCCTCGGCGGCGGCGGCCTCGAAGGCGGACGGGTCGGCCTTGGCGGCGGCAATCCTGTCGCTCCGGTCGCGCACGCGGATCAGCCGGGTCGGGTCGATCGTATGGGCGAAGTCGATCGCGCCCTGCACCGGCTCGGCGACGATCGCATCGATCAGCCCATCGGCCAGCGCGGCCTTGGCGCCGATCATTTTCCCGGAGACGATGGCTGCCACCGCCTTTTCCGGCCCGATCAGCCGCGGCAGGCGCTGCGTGCCGCCAGCCCCTGGCAGCAGGCCGAGCTTGACTTCAGGCAGGCCCATCCGCGCGGACTCGACGGCGACGCGATAATGGCAGCCGAGTGCCAGTTCCAGTCCGCCGCCGAGCGTGGTGCCGAACAGGGCGGCGATGACCGGCTTGCGGCAATTGTCGAACCGCTCGATCACCTCGTGCAGGCCCGGCGCGCGCGGCGGCTTGCCGAATTCGGTGATGTCGGCGCCGGCGGAGAAGGTGCGCCCCTTGCAGGCGAGCACGATGACCCGGACCGACGCATCCGCCTCCGCTGCCGCGAGCTGCTCGACCAGCCCGGCCCGCACGGCATGACCGAGCGCGTTAACCGGGGGATTGTCGATCGAGATGACGGCGACGCCGTTGGCGATTTCGAGCCCGACTTTCTGCTCGCTCATGTGTCCTCCGCTTGTATGGCCGAACCCGGCACCATTGGTTAAGCGTTTATCGCTTGCGGTCGGGACCGATGCAAGACCCCCGGGCGCGGTCGCGCCGGCTCAGAGCCCGGAGCCGACCATCTCGCGCGCGAACCAGGCGATCGCCGGCAGCGGGTTGGCGGCGATGGCGTGCGGATCGCGCGGGGCGAGGCCGGCGAGGTTGGGCAGGCCCGGCGGCGGCGACACCGCCGCGTTCACCGGCCAGAATGACGAGTCCATGTCGTCGGCCGCGAGCGCCGCGCGCTGGCCGGCGGGCGAGCAGGCAAAGGCGATGAACGCCATGGCCGCCTGGCGCAGGGCCTGATCGAGATGCTGCGGCATCGCGATCAGGCTCGGCATCAGCACGGCGGGGGCGGGAATGACGGCGTCGAGCGAGGGATCGACGCGTGAGGCGATGTGAAAGGCGACGGCCGAGCGGACAAGGGCGAGCTGGATGGCGCCGCTGCGCAGGGCCGCGACGGTGTCGGCGGTGGACGCGTAGATATGCAACCCGGCGCCCCGGAGTGCCGTGACGAAGCCGCGCCCCGCCGGCCAGCCCTCGGCGGCGAGCAGGCTGGCGAGGCCGCCCCAGGCGGCATCGTCCATGCCCGGATCGGCCATGCCGGTGAGGCCGCGGCGGGAGGGGGCGAGCAGGCCCCGCCAGTGCGCCGGGGCGGTGAAGGGGGCCGATTTCGGCATCAGCAGCACGCCGCCGAGTTCGAGCCCGGTCGGGATCGCGCTGCCATCCGGCGGGATGAGGGCGGCGGCGCGCGGCGACAGCCCGGCCGGCACGGGCAGATGCCGCGCCAGCAGCCCCCGCGCATCGAGGGCGATGGCGGTCGGCGTGCCGGTGAACCAGGCGAGCGCCCAGCGCGGGCGGGCGCCCTCGCGCGCGATCCGGTCGGCAAGACCCGTGGCGGCGGGCGGCGGATGCGCACGGCGATGCCGGTTTTCGCGGTGAAGGCGCGGGCGACGGCGGGCGCATAATCGAGTCGCGAATACAGGGTGAGGGATCTGGCCCGTGCGGCGAAGGGCACGCCGAGCAGGCAGGCGAGGACAAGCGGAACGAGACGGCGCATCTAGATACTCCCGGCAACCCGCTCGATCACGCCCGACCAGTCGGCCGCGCGTTCCTGGCGGAAAAGGCGCAATGACGGGTACCAAGGTGTGTCCTCGCGGTCCAGCAGCCAGCGCCAGTCGGGCGTGTAGGGCAGGATGACGGAGGTGGCCACGCCGGCCGCGCCCGCCAGATGGGCGACCGAGGTGTCGATCGTCACCAGCCGGTCGAGGCAGTGCAGGATCGCCAGGGTATCGGTGAAATCGAAGATCGACGGGCCGAGATTGACCAGCGGCGCGCGGCCGAAATAGTTGCCGACCTCGTCGATCCGGTCGCCTTTCTGCACGGTGACGATGGCGATGTCGGGCCGGGCGAAGAGCGGCGCGAAGCGCCCGAGCCGCACCGTGCGCTTGTGGTCGTTCAAGTGGGCAGGGCGGCCGGCCCAGACCAGGCCGACGCGCTTCAGCCCCGGCGGCACCAGCGTGGCGAGGCGCCGGCGCCAGGCCTCGACCATGCGCGGGTCGGCCCGCAGATAGGGGATTTGAGCCGGAATCGTCGCGATCGTCGTGCCGGCGAGGCGCGGCAGGCCGGAGAGCGGTATATAGGCGTCGTACTCGCCGGCGGCGGCCCAGCTGTCCGCGAACCGGCCGATCTCGGGGAGTTGCCGCAGCAGCGGCTTCAGGGAGCTTTCGCAGGCGAGGACGGGGTTTGGCGCGCGGGCGGCGGCCCAGGGGATGTAGCGGCCGAACTGGATGCAGTCGCCGAACCCCTGGTCGGCCACCAGCAGCAGCCGCCCCTCGGGCAACGGGCTGCCATCCCATTGCGGCTTGTCGGTTTTCGGCAGCATGCCCTCGGCCTGCTTCAGCTTGAAACGCCACTCGTAGCTCTCCCAGCCTTCCGCCAGCCGCCCGCCGAGCAGCAGCAGCTCGGCGCGGGCGAAATGCGCCTCGGCGAAGTCGGGCGCGAGTGCGATGGCGCGGTCGACGGCTTCGATTCCGGCATCAAGCTCGTGGCGCTCAAGGTGGATGAGCGCGAGGTTATGATGCGCGTCGCGATTGTCCGGCGCCAGGGCGGCGGCGCGCAACGCGGTCGCCAGCGCGTCGTCGAGCCTGCCGGCTCTGCGATAGATGTAGCTGGCGTTGCGCGGATAGAGCGCGACGTCCGGCGCGAGGGCGAGCGAGGCCTCGATCAGTTCGATGGCCCGCGGAATGTCGCCGCGCCGATGCGCCAGCATGCCGGCGAGGTGCAGCATGTGCGGGTGCCGCGGCAAGGCGGCGGCGGCGCGCGCGGCCAGCGCCTCGGCATCGTGAAGCCGTCCCTCGCGCTCGAGCGCGGTGATTTCCGCGATCAACTCGCCGACCGTGGTATTTGTTGTCCGTGGCGTGGCGGCGTTCATGCGGGTCGTGTCTCCGGTGCGGCATAGCCGAGACGTTCGATCCAGGGGGCCAGAACGGGCATCGCCTCGCCGAAGACGTCGCCGAAAAGCCGATGCCGGAACACCGCCCGCCGATGCAGCGGCTCCAGCTCGGCCCGATAGGCGGGAACGCGCGGGACGGCGCGGGGCGGCGCCGCGACCATCGCCGCGGGATCGCCGGCATGGCCGATGAAGGCGAGCACGCGGCCGACCGTCGCTTCCGTGTCGCCGACCAGATCCTCGTAGCGCACGGCGAGGTATCGCATGGTCACTTGCCCGCGGACCTGCGCGATCGCGCTCATCTGCGCATCGTAAAGCCGGGCGAGGCTGGCCAGCGTGACGCCGGCATCGCCTTCGTACAGCCTGTCCTGCGCGAAGCCGGACAGCACGACGTCGAGCGGGTGGCGCAGCACATGGATCACCGGCGCATCGGCGAACACTGTGGTGACAAGGCCGAGCAGCCAGGGCAGGTCGGGGTGGCGGTCGGTGACGAAGCGCGCCTGCGGCCCGGCGATGCCGTTGGCGCGCAGCAGGGACGCGTAGCGCATGGCGAGAACACCGGGAATGTCCCGCGCCTCGCCGGCGGCGATGGCGTGGAGCGCGGCCGGAAAGCTGGCCTCGGGGCCGCCGAAGCTGGCGACCAGCGAGGCCAGCAGGCGGGCGAGGGCGGGCAGCGGCGCGCGGCTGTCGCCGGGATCGATGTCCGGGGCCTGGGCGAGCAGATGTTCGAGCAGCGACGAGCCCGAGCGCGGCGTGCCGAGCAGGAAGACCGGCTTCGGCGTGTTCGCCGGCGTTTCCGCCCGCGGCAGCCCCAACAGCCGGTTGGCCTGGAAGGTGCTCTGGATGGCCGCGAGCCTCGCCTCGATCGGTGCGGGGTCGAAGCGACGCCTGGCATGGTCACGTTGAAAGGCGCGGCCGGCCTGATAGGCGGCCCAGGCGTCTTCGTACCGACCGAGGCGCTCGAGGGCGCGGCCCCGCAGGGCCAGCTCCGTCGTCATCAGGGGCTGTGGCGCGATCCGGGCCTCGGTGGCGGCGATCCGCTCCAGCACCGCCCCGGCCTCGCCCGCGCGCAGCCTGACGAGGTCGAGCAGAACCGCGAGGCTGCGATTGTCGGGGTCGGCCGCCGCGGCCTCGGCGGCCAGCGCCGCGGCGGCATCGTGCCGGCCGCGCCCCGCCTCGACCTGCGCGAGCTCGCCAATGCGGTGCGGCGTGCGGCCGGCGCCTTGCAGGACCCGCGCATAGATCAGCGTCGCCTCGTCCAGCCGCCCCTGCTGGCGCAGGTTCCAGGCGAGATTGCCCAGCAGGACCGGGTCCGTGGTTTCCGACAACGCCTCGGCGATACGGTAATGCCGTTCGCCATAGGCGGCCCGGCCGGTTGCGGTCTGGATCAGGCCCAGCAGGTGATGCCCGACCGGATCGCGCGGAGCCAGCATGACGGCCCGCCGCGCCGGTGCTTCCGCCTCGGCGTGGCGGCCCGCGTTGACCAGAAGGTGCGCATGTTGGACATGGGCGGCCGGGGTTTCGGGCGGCAGGGCCGCGATCCGGGCGGCCAGCGCGATGGCGGCCGCGATCCGCCCTTCCGCGCGGCGTTTATCGTAAAGCAGCCGCAGCGCTTCGGGATGTAGCGGCGCGAGGTCGAGGATCTGGAGCACGAG
The DNA here is from genome assembly GCF_907164655.1 of Acidocella sp. C78. Classification (NCBI taxonomy): domain Bacteria; kingdom Pseudomonadati; phylum Pseudomonadota; class Alphaproteobacteria; order Acetobacterales; family Acidocellaceae; genus Acidocella; species Acidocella sp. C78. Next base: position 123,682 of record NZ_CAJQZK010000003.1, on the reverse strand, counting down.
CCGCTCCGCCTCGAGATGACGCCCGGCATCCGCGGCGGCGCGGGCCTGTTTCATGTGCGGGGCGATCAGCGCGTGATGCGCGGGATCCGGCGGGCCACCCTCATCGAGGGCGCAGCAGCGCCGTGCCCGCAGGCCAGACCCGCAGTTGCAGGGGGTCGGGTCAGGGCGTGGCACAAGCGGCGACAGGCTGACATTCATGATAACATCATGCAGGCTTTGCCGTGAGGCGCAAGGCTGAAGTGACGCCGCTAATTGCAAATAAATCTCAAATAAAACAAGGTGCTTGACCTCTTGGGACGGTGCGGCCATGTCTTGCGCATGCGCAATTTTTCAGAACTGTCGGACCGCGAAATCCTGGCCCTCGCCATCGGCGCCGAGGAGGAGGACGGCCGGATCTATGCCGACATCGCCGAATCGCTTCATGCCGATTTCCCGGCCTCGGCGAAGGTGTTTTCCGAGATGGCGGCGGAAGAGAGCGATCATCGTCGTGCGCTGATCGATCTCTACCAGCGGAAATTCGGCGACCATATCCCGCTGATCCGCCGGCAGGATGTCCGCGGGTTCCTGGCCCGCAAGCCGGTCTGGCAAGTGCCGAAACCCACGATCAACGATGTCCGCAAGCTGGCCGAGAGCATGGAGGCGGAAACCCAGAATTTCTACCGCCTCGCCGCCAGCCGCACGAGCGACGCGGCGACGCGCAAGCTGCTCGGCGACCTTGCCGAGGCGGAAGCCGGTCATGAGCGCCTTGCCGATCGTCTCGCCCGCGAGAACCTGACCGAGGAAGTGCGCTCCGCCGAGGACGATACCGCCCGCCGCAATTTCGTGCTGCGCTACATCCAGCCCGGTCTCGCCGGGCTGATGGACGGCTCGGTGTCCACCCTGGCGCCGGTCTTCGCCGCCGCCTTCGCCTCCGGCAGCCCGTGGCAGGCCTTCATCGTCGGCATCGCCGCCTCGCTCGGCGCCGGCATTTCCATGGGCTTCGCCGAGGCCCTGTCCGACGATGGCAGCCTGACCGGCCGGGGTTCGCCGCTGATGCGCGGCGCGATCACCGGCGCGATGACGACGCTGGGTGGCCTCGGCCACACGCTGCCCTTCCTCATCCCGAATTTCTGGACCGCGATGGTGCTGGCCTTCGCCGTCGTCGTTGTCGAACTCGGAGCGATTTCCTGGATTCGCACCAAATACATGGACACGCCGCCGTTGCAGGCCGCCCTTCAGGTGGCGCTCGGCGGCGCTATCGTCTTTGCCGTGGGTGTTGCGATCGGCAGTAGTTGACGTTTAGGGGAACCCTCGGCACAGTCGGGGGATGAGCGCCGCACAAGATCTTCGAAACAGGCTGGCGATTCCGGTCATCGGGTCGCCGCTGTTCATCATCTCCAATCCGAAACTGGTCATTGCCCAGTGCATCGCCGGCATTGTCGGTTCGTTTCCGGCGCTGAACGCCCGGCCGGCCGCGCAACTCGACGAGTGGCTGGCAGAAATCACCGAAACGCTGGCGGCCTGGGACCGTGCGCATCCCGACCGCAAGGCGGCGCCCTTCGCGGTCAACCAGATCGTGCACCGCTCCAACGCGCGGCTTGAGCAGGATCTCGAACTCTGCGTGAAATACCGCGCGCCGCTGGTGATCACCTCGCTGGGCGCGCGGCCGGAGGTGAACCAGGCGGTGCATGGCTATGGCGGCATCGTGCTGCACGACATCATCAACAACCGCTTTGCCCGCAAGGCGATCGAGAAGGGGGCGGACGGGCTGATCGCCGTGGCTGCCGGCGCGGGCGGCCATGCCGGCACGCTCTCGCCCTTCGCGCTGGTGCAGGAGATCCGCACCTGGTTCCACGGGCCGCTCGCGCTCTCCGGCGCGATCGCGACCGGCCGTGCCGTGCTCGCCGCCGAGGCGATGGGGGCGGACTTCGCCTATATCGGCTCGGCCTTCATCGCCACCGAGGAGGCCAATGCGGGCGAGGCCTACAAGCAGGCGATCGTCGGCAGCGGCGCTGAAGATATCGTCTACACCAATCTCTTCACCGGGGTGCATGGCAACTATCTGCGCCCGAGCATCGTTGCCGCCGGGCTCGACCCGGACAACCTGCCGCAGAGCGATGCCTCGGCGATGAATTTCCACGAGGGCGCCAAGGCCAAGGCGTGGAAGGACATCTGGGGTTCGGGGCAGGGGATCGGCGCGGTCGATGCGGTGTTGCCGGCGGGCGAGCGGGTCGCGCGGCTGATCGCCGAATACCGCGCGGCGCGCGCCGCCCTGTGCGGCTGAGCGCCGCTCAGGCGAACGGGTAGGGGCCGCCGCGCTCCAGCGCCCGCTGCCATGCCGGCCTTGCGTGGATCGCGGCGAGAAAGGCGTTGAGCCGCGGGTAATTGCCGCGCAGCAGCCCCCTTGTGTTCGCCGCCTCGATCGGGAAGCTCATCATGATGTCGGCGCCGGTCAGCGCATCGCCGGCGAACCAGGCCGAGTTCGCCAGCGCGTCTTCCCAGAACCGGATATTGGCGCCGAGATTGGGGTCGAGAAACGCATCCCCCACCTTGTTGCCGATGGCGCGCATCAGCGGCTTGAGCACGAAGGGCGCCTGTTTCGGCATTTCGTCGAATACCAGCTTCATCACCAGGAACGGCATCGCCGAGCCCTCGGCATGGTGCAGCCAGTAGGTGTAGCGGCGCCGCTCGTCGGTGCCCTCGGGCGGAATCAGCCGCCCCTTGCCGTAGGTGCCGATGAGGTATTCGACGATCGCGCCGGTCTCGGCGACGGTGATGCCGCCATCGGTGATCACGGGTGACTTGCCGAGCGGATGGACCGCGCGGAGGGATGGCGGGGCGAGCTTGGTCTTCCGGTCGCGGTCATAATGCTGCACCTCGTATTCGAGGCCGAGTTCTTCGAGCAGCCAGAGCACGCGCTGCGAGCGCGACGCTTCGAGATGGTGAACGACGATCATGGTGTCGCGGTCTCCGGCAGGGTCATCCAGGATGGAATATCGGGCGTCAGCACGATGCCGTCGAGGCTTAGCGGGGTGCCCAGCGCATCGAGCCGCAGCAGTGCGAGGCCGCGCCGGCCGAGGCTCGTCCGCAGCGTGCCGACCTCGCGGCCGCCGGCGGTGATCGCTCCGGCGGCGGGCAGCTCGGCTTCGGCTTCGACCGGAACAAGCCGGCGCTTGACCAGCCCCCGGTAGCGGGTGCGGGCGGTGAGTTCCTGCCCCATGTAGCAGCCCTTGTCCCAGTCGATCCCGTTCAGCTCGCCGAAGCCGGCTTCCATCAGCAGGGTCTTTTCCGGTTCGAGATCGTCGTGATCCGGCAGGCCGAGCGCCAGCCGGTGGGCGCGATAGGCGGGTTCATCCGCCGCTCCGGCCAGCGGCGCCGGAGCCAGTATCCGGTGGCCGGCTTCGGGCAGGCGCGGATCGGCGGCGGTGATCGCGCCGGGGGGTGTGACAGGGAGCGCGCCGCCCCATGCGGCATGCACGGCGAAGTCGTCCGACCGGTCGCGCAGGGTGACCTGGCTGCGCAGCCGGAAGCGCGAGAGCCGGCGGATCAACTCCGCGACCGCCGCGCGCGGTGACTCCAGCAGGAGCGACTTGCCCGCGGCAAGAATGAAGAATTCGGCCAGATAGCGCCCCTGCGGCGTGAGCAGCGCGGACCAGACGGCCCGGCCCGGTTCCGCCTTCGTCACGTCGTTCGACACGAGGCCCTGGAGAAAGGCGACACGGTCGGGTCCCTCGATCCCGACCACGCCGCGCGCGGGAAGATATGCGATCGTCGTCATGATCGGGATGTGGCCCCTTGGCCGTGCGGCGGCAAGCCGTGCTACAGCCACCGCAGCATGAGAATCCTGTTCATAGCCTCGTCCCGCATCGGCGACGCGGTGATCGCCTCCGGCGCGATGGAACGCATCCGGCGCGATTATCCCGGCGCGCGGCTGACAGTGGCCTGCGGCGCCGCTTCCGCCGGCGTGTTCGCGCGGCTGCCGGGGCTGGAGCGGTTGATCGTTTTCGAGAAGCAGCGGCAGGATCGCCACTGGCTCTCGCTGTGGAGCCGGCTGGTGCGCGATCGCTGGGAGGTGGTGGTGGATTTTCGTGGCTCGGCGCTGGCCTATACGCTGCGCGCCGGGCGGCGGATCGTGGTGCGCGGCGGGCGGCGGCCCGGCCGGCGCTACCGGCAGGTCGGCGCCTCCTGCGGGTTCGAGCCGGCGCCGCTGCCGGTGGTCTGGACTGCGCCGGCGGACCGCGCCATCGCCGCCCGCCTGCTGCCCGAGGGCGCGCCGGTGCTCGGCCTCGGCCCGACCGCGAACTGGGATGGCAAGATCTGGCCGGCCGAGCGCTTCGTCGCCCTGGCTCGCGCGCTGGAGTATCGGCGCGTTGCGGTCTTCGGCGGCCCGGGCAAGGCCGAGGCGGCGCGCGCCGCCCCGGTGCTTGCGGCGCTGCCCGGCGCGATCGACCTGGTCGGCCGCGTATCGGTGGTCGAGGCGGCCGCCTGCCTCGCCCGCTGCGCCCTGTTCGTGGGCAATGATTCCGGGCTCATGCACCTTGCCGCCGCCGCCGGCACGCCGACGCTCGGCCTGTTTGGCCGTTCCCGCGCTTCCGAATACGCGCCCGCCGGCCCCTGTGCCGCCTTCGTCGCGGCGCCCGGCCCCGAGGGCGAGGCGCCGATGCAGGGGTTGGGCGTGGAGCCGGTGATCGCGGCGGCGCGAGACCTCGCGGCGCGGGCGGTGGCGGCATGAGGATCGCGCAACTGATGGCCGGTGCCGCGAATGGCGGCGCCGAGCTGTTCTTCGAGCGGATGACGCTGGCGCTGCACGAGGCCGGCGAGACGGTGCTGCCGGTGATCCGCCCCGATCCGGCGCGGATGAGCCTGCTGCGCGGCGCGGGGCTCGATCCGGTCGGGCTGCGCTATGGCGGCCCGCTCGATCTCCTCACCCGCCCGCGCGCGGGGGCGGCGCTGCGCGGCTTCGGCGCCGAGTTGGCGATGGCGTGGATGAGCCGCGCCGCCTTTCACGCGCCGCGCGGCGACTGGGCGCTCATCGGCCGGCTCGGCGGCTACTACCCGCTGAAATATTTCCGCCGCTGCGATCATCTGGTCGGCAACACCCGCGACATCGTGCGCTGGATCGGCGCGCAGGGCTGGCCGCGCGAGCGCATCGCCTACCTGCCCAATTTCGTCGCCGATTTCGCCGCCGAGCCGCCCGCCGCGCGCGAGGCGCTCGGCGTGCCGGCATCGGCACCGCTGGTGCTCGCCCTCGGGCGGCTGCACGAGGTCAAGGGGTTCGACGATCTGATCCGCGCGATCGAGCCGGTCTCCGGCGCGCATCTGGTGATCGCCGGCGAGGGGCCGGAACGCGCTGGTCTGGAGGCGCTGGTCGCCGCGCGCGGGCTTGGCGGGCGGGTCCATCTCGCCGGCTGGCGGCGCGATGTCGGCGCGCTGCTGCGGATGGCCGACCTGTTCGTCTCGTCCTCGCGCCATGAACCGCTCGGCAACATGGTGCTGGAGGCGTTCTCCGCCGCGACCCCGGTGGTGGCGGTTGCCGCCGAGGGGCCGCGCGAGGTGATCCGCGACGGGGTGGATGGCGTGCTGGTGCCGCTCGGCGACACGCAGTCCCTCTCCGCCGCGATCGCGGCCCTGCTCGCCGATCCCGCCCGCCGCGCCGATTTCGCCGCCGCCGGCCGGGCGCGGTTCGAGGCGGAGTTCGCCGCCCCGGTCGTGATGGCGACCTGGCGCGATTACCTTTCCGGGGTGCGGCGCTGATGTGCGGCATCGCGGGTCTCGCGCTGAAGCCGGGGGCGCGGATCGCGCCGGAAACCCTCGCAGCGCTCGCCCGGGCGCTGGCGCATCGCGGGCCGGATGGCGCGGGCACCCATGTCAGCGAGCGCGCGGCGCTGGTGCATACAAGGCTCGCCATCGTCGATCTCGCGACCGGCGACCAGCCGCTGTTCGGCGCCGGCGCCGCGCTGATCGGCAATGGCGAAATCTACAACAACCGCGAGCTGCGCGCTTCCCTGCCGCAGGTTCCTTTCCGCACCGGCAGCGATTGCGAGCCGCCGCTCCACCTCGCCCGCGTCGAGGCGGACATCGTGCCGTCGCTGCGCGGGATGTATGCGCTGGCGATCGACGATTCCGAGCGCGGCGTGGTGACGCTGGTGCGCGATCCGTTCGGCATCAAGCCGCTCTACCGCTGCGCCGCCGATCAGGGCACCGCGTTCGCCTCCGAGCCGCAGGCGCTGCTCGCCGCCGGGCTCGCGAAACGGCGGATTGACACCGCGCGCCTCGTCGAGCTGCTGCAACTGCAATTCACCACCGGCACCGCGACGGTCTTCGCCGGGATCGAACGGGTGCCGCCGGGCGCGCTGCTCACCTTGCGCGATGGCGCCGAGGCGGCACTGCTCGGCCATCCGCCGATCGAGCCGGGCGAGGCGCCGCGCGACGAGGATGCGGCCCTCGTCGCGCTCGATGCGGTGCTGGCGCAATCGGTCGAGCTGCACCAGCGCAGCGACGTGCCCTATGGCGTGTTTCTCTCCGGCGGGATCGACAGCGCCGCGATTCTCGCCCTGATGGCGCGGCTGAACGAGACGCCGGTGCTCGCCTTCACCGCCGGATTCGACCGCGACACGGTGGCCGACGAGCGCGACGATGCCGCGGCGACCGCCCGCGCCGTGGGCGCGCGGCACGAGCGGATCGAGATCACCGAGGCGATGACCTGGCGGCACCTGCCCGCCATCGTCGCCGCGATGGACGATCCGGCCGCCGATTACGCCATCATCCCCACCTGGTTCCTCGCCCGCCATGCGCGCCAGAGCGTGAAGGTCGTTCTCTCGGGCGAGGGCGGGGACGAGATGTTCGCCGGCTACGGACGTTACCGCGCGGCGGCGCGGCCCTGGCCCTTCGCCCGGCCGATGCGCGCCCGCGGCGCGTTCGACGGGCTCGGCCTGCTGCGCGATGACGGCGATGCCTGGCGCGCCGGCCTGCTGCGCGCGCGGCAGGCGGCGGGCGGCGGCGGCCTCGGTCGCGCGCAGCGCGAGGATGTCGCGACCTGGCTGCCCGACGACCTGCTGCTCAAGCTCGATCGCTGCCTGATGGCGCATGGCGTCGAGGGGCGCACGCCGTTCCTCGACCGCGAGGTGGCGCGCTTCGCCTTCGCCCTGCCGGATAGGCTGCGGGCGCGCCGGGGGCTCGGCAAATATCTGCTGCGCAAATGGCTGGAGGCGAATCTGCCGGCGGCGCGCCCCTTCGCCCGCAAGCAGGGGTTCGATGTGCCGGTCGCCGCCTGGATCGCCGGGCAGGGCCAGCGCCTTGGCGAGCTGGTGTCGCGCGCGCCGGTCATCGCCGAGGTCGCGGCGCCGGCGCGCGTGCGCGACCTGTTCGACCGCGCGGCCGACCGCCGGGCCGGCGTGGCATGCTGGCGGTTGCTGTTCCTTGCCCTGTGGCATCACCGCCACGGGCTCGGCGGCGCCGCCGATGGCGATGTGTTCGAAACACTGGGAGAACGGGCATGACCGAGCGCTATGATCTGATCATCGAGAACGGCACCCTGATCCTGCCCTGGGGCGAGGCAACCGGGCGGATCGGCGTGCGGGACGGGCGGATTGCCACCCTCGCCGCCGCGGGCGAGGCGGCCGAGACGATCGACGCGCGCGGCCTGCACGTGCTGCCGGGGCTGATCGACCCGCATGTGCATTTCCGCGACTCCGGCAGCGGCGAGCTGCCGGCGGTCGAGACGATGGAAACCGGCACGCGCGGTGCGGTGCTCGGCGGCATCACCGCGATCTTCGACATGCCGAACACCGGCACGCCGGCTACCGGACAGGCGGCGCTGGCGGCGAAGCGGGACTCGCTCGCCGGCCGGGCGTGGTGCGATGTCGGCCTCTATGTCGGCGCGACGAAGGACAATATCGCCGAACTCGCCACCCTCGAGGCCGAGCCCGGGATCTGCGCGATCAAGGTTTTCGCCGGCTCCTCAACTGGTAACCTGCTGGTCGAGGATGACGCCTCGATCGAACGTGTGATGCGCGCCGGACGGCGGCGGATCGCCTTCCATTCCGAGGATGAATACCGCCTGCAGGCGCGGCGCGGCGAATTCTCCACCGGCATGGCCTACGCCAACCACGCGGTCTGGCGCGACCCGGAATGCGCGGCGCTCGGCACAAGGCGGATCATGGCGCTAGCCCGCCGCACCGGCCGCCCGGCGCATATCCTGCATGTCTCGACCGAGGAAGAATTCGCCTATCTGCGCGATTTTCGCGATGTCGCCAGCGTCGAGGTGCTGGTCAATCACCTGACCCAGATGGCGCCCGACGCCTATGACCGGCTTGGCGCCTATGCGGTGATGAATCCGCCGATCCGCGATCGGCGCCATGTCGAGGCGGCGTGGCGCGCGGTGGCGGATGGGCTGGTGGACACGATCGGCTCAGACCACGCGCCGCATCCCCGGGAAGCGAAGGAACGCCCCTGGCCGGAAACCGCGGCCGGGCTGACCGGCGTGCAGACCCTGGTGCCGGTGATGCTCGACCAGGTGGCGAAGGGGCGGCTGCCGCTCACCCGGCTGGTCGATCTCATGGCGGCGGGGCCGGCGCGGATTTACGGCGCGGTCGGCAAGGGGCGGATCGCCGCCGGCTATGACGCCGATTTCACCCTGGTTGACCTGCGGCGCCAGCAGCGCATCGAGGCGGGTTGGCTCGCCAGCCCCTGCGGCTGGTCGCCGTTCGAGGGCGAGCGCGTCACCGGCTGGCCGGTGATGACGATCATCCGCGGCCGGGTGGCGATGCGCGATGGCGCCGTGACGGGAACGCCCGCGGGGCGGAGCGTTGTCTTCCGCTCCTGACCCGCACGGCCCGTCCGGGAGGGGGCGATCATCGCGATATCAAGGGTATAGGTTGCCGGCAGCGGGCTCGGCGGGCGCGTGTCCAATTCCATGCTGGCCCTCGGGTCGAAAAACCTGTATAAGGACCGCACGGCGCTTTTCGGTTCTGGTTGCTGCGTGCGTTACGGCGTTACCGCCTTCGACACCTCCCCAAGTTGAAGAGTTAGCTGGCCCGCATATCGCGGGCTGCCGTTTGTTTGGAGAGTCGCGATGTCGACAGGTACTGTTAAGTGGTTCAACGCAACCAAGGGCTATGGCTTCATCCAGCCGGATGACGGGTCGAAGGACGTGTTCGTGCACATTTCCGCCGTCGAGCGCGCCGGCCTCGGCCGGATCGACGAGGGTCAGCGCCTTGAATTCGAGGTCCGCAAGGGCCGCGAAGGCAAGATGTCTGCCGAGAACCTGAAGGCGGCCTGAACCCGCCTGTCTCGGAAAAGGCGCCGTGCGAACGGCGCCTTTTTTGTTGCCCGCACGTCAGCGCTGGGTGATGACCCCATAGGCGAGCGACTTGAAGGTATGCGCCTTCGGATGGCCGAGTACCACGACCCGGCCTTCGCCATACATCGTCACATTGGCGTCCTTGCTGGCGAAGACGATCAGGTTCGCCTGGCCCCGCGCCGCGATGCGCGCGCCGGCGGCGTGCAGCCCGCTCGCATCGATCGAGGCAACGCCGCGCGAGACCATGCTGAACCGCCCGACCTGCCCCGACAGCGTGGCGGCCGCCGCGCCGTCATTGGTGAAGTCGAAGCGTGGTCCTGAAAGCCCCCGCAATTCCGCGCGGACGAACCCCCTCGTCGTCAGTTCTGCAAGCGCTGGCGCGGTGATCGTCACCTCCACGGTCTCGCGCTTCGGCAGGTCGAGCGGGGCGGGGCGGTCGATCAACAGTACGCCGCGCTTCACGCTCACGGCGAGGTTTTCCACCAGATAGGGATCGCCGGCGAGCCGCACCGACCGCGCAGCACCGGAGGTGAAATCGAGCCGGAACCGGCCATGCAGGGCGATCGCATCGAATGGCCCGACATGTTCGACGATCACCCGTGGCGCCGCCACGGCGTTTCCGGCGCCCGCCAGAAACAGCGCCGCGACGAAGATGGCGGGGTTTCCGCGTAATTTCATCGACGATCCTCCTGTGGCGAGCCTATCGGTTTTGCACAGTCCCGGGCAAGTATGGCGTCGGCTGGAAAGCCTACCCGCCGCGGCGGATGATGCCGGTGCCGAATTTCGCCCGCAACCGCTCGACTGCATCCTCGCGGGCGGCGCGGCGGGGCGTTTCCCGGTCGACCAGATCGCCGCGATCGGCCTCCGCCGCCGCGGCGAGCCGGGCCGCGCCGATCCCGATCAGCCGGTAGCGCGGGCCCGCCGCACGCATCAGGATGGGCTTCGCCGCCTCGAAGATGGTCTCGGCCAGCTGCGTCGGCCCGGTCAGCCGCACCGCATGGGTATGCGTCTCGAAGCTGGCGGTCTTGAGCTTGAGCACGAGCCCGGCGGCGGCGAAGCCCTCGGCGCGCAGCCGCCGGGCGAGTTTCTCGCAGAGCGGAAACAGGGCGCGGGCGAGGGAGGCCGCATCGTCGATATCCTCGGCGAAGGTCGTCTCCGCGCTGATCGATTTCGTCGCCCGCGCGGGGTCGATCGGGCGTGGATCGATGCCGCGGGCGCGTGCGGCCAGCATCGGCCCGTCCTCGCCGAGCCGGGCGCGGGCGGAGCGGTCGTCGAGGGCTGCGAGCTGGCCAACGCGGGTGATCCCCATGCCGGCGAGTTTCCGCGCCAGCGCCGGGCCCACGCCGGGAAGAATGCCGACCGGCTCCGGCGCCAGCACCGCCGCCGCCTCCGACCCCAGCACCGCGAAGCCGCGCGGCTTGTCACGCTCGGCGGCGAGTTTCGCGAGCAGCCGGTTGGCGGCAAGGCCGACCGACACCGTCACCCCCACCTCCGCCTCCACCCGGCGGGCGAAGCGGCTCAGCACCGCGGCCGGCGGAGCCTTGTGCAATGCCTCGGTGCCGGAGAGGTCGAGCGCCGCCTCGTCGATCGACAGCGGCTGCACCAGCGGCGTCAGTGTGGCCATCAGCGCGCGGATCTCGGCCGCTGCCGCCGCGTATTTCCGCATCTCCGGAGCGATCACCACCGCATCCGGGCAGAGTTTCCTGGCCTTGAATATCGGCATCGCCGAGCGCACGCCCGAGAGCCGGGCGATGTAGCAGCAGGCCGCCACCACGCCGCGCGCCCCGCCGCCGACGATCACCGGCCGGTCGGCAAGCTCGGGCCGGTCGCGCTTCTCGACGCTCGCATAAAACGCGTCGCAGTCGATATGGGCGATGGCAAGGGTCGTGATCTCGTCATGCGCGACGAGGCGCCGCCCCTCGCAGTGCGGGCATGCGGTTTCGGTCTCGAAGATCGTCTCGCAGTCGCGGCACAGGGTCGGCATGGCCAGCGCAGGAAACGCCTTATCGGCGCCGGGCGGAAGCGAAAAATCGCGTCAGATCGAGCGGACCAGATGCACGAGGCCCGACCATTGCTGGGCCACCCATCCGCCGCTCGCCATCGCCTCGGGGGCTGCGGGGTCGCCGGTCGGCGCGAAATCCTTCGAGAAATCGGCGGTGCCGAACATCATGTCCCAGAACGGAAACACCGCGCCGTAGTTGATCGAGCGTTCGCCGGCGGCGAGAATGCCGTGATGCGCGCGGTGAAACCGCGGCGAGACCAGCAGCCGCTCGCCGATCCGGCCGAAGGAGAGGCGAATGTTGGCGTGGCTGAAACTTTCGACGAAGCGCAGGATCAGCACCAGCAGCGGGAATTGCAGCGGCGGAATCCCGATCAGCAGCCCCACCGCCATGAACCAGAGAAAGCCGATCACCTCGTCGAGCACATGGTTGCGGTCGTCCGACCAGAAGGTCATCTGCCGCTGGGCGTGATGCACCGCGTGCAGCGCGTACCAGGCACGGAAGCGGTGCGAGAGCCGGTGCCGCCAGTAATCGGCGAAGTCGAGGATCAGCGCGTAGACCGCGAAGGTGATTACCGGATGGCCGAACAGCGGCGGAAAGATCGTCTCCAGCATCGGCGGCACATAGCCATGATCGGCGAGGAACCCGTCGAGCCGCACCTGTGCCGCGTAGAACAGCACGAAGGTCATCACCGGCAGCACGCCGACGCGGGCGAGAAACGTGTAGAACACATCGACCAGCACCACCCGCCGGCTTTCCCACCGCTCGATCGGCATGGCCCGCTCCAGCGGCACGCAGACGGCGTAGGCCAGCAGCATCTGCGTCACGCCATAGATCGCCACCAGCGTCCAGCCGAAGGAAAGCTCGCTCCACTGCATCAGGCCGAACCGGTAGAGCAGCGGCAGCACCGCCACCTGCTCCACCCAGCCGGCCAGATCGTTGAACGGATGGGCCGGCAGCATGCTCAGGCCAGGCGCATCGCCGTGCGGGCGGCGGTGTCGGTCAGCAGGGTCGAGAGATAGATCCCGTGCGGCGAGCGGCCGACCGTGATGTGGTCCACCGCACCGCTCGCCGGATCGAGCACGGCGACGCGGGAGGCGAAGCGCAGCGCGATCCATAGCCGCCCATCCGGCGCGAAGCACAGGTCATCCGGCCCGCCTGGCATCGGAATCCGCCGCTTGAAGCCGAGAGTCTTCGCATCCAGCACCGTCAGCGAGCCGGCGACGCGGTTGGTGATGTAGAGCTCGCTGCGGTCCGGCGTGAGGAAGATGTTGTGCGCGCCCTTGTCGGTCAGCACGGTGCGCATCACCCGGCCGGTCGCCGGATCGACCACGGCGACATGATCGCTGCCCATGATCGCGACCAGCACCACGCCGTCATGCCACATCACCCCGGCGGGCGTCTTGCCGACCGGCGCCGTCCAGCGGACGCGCATGGTGGCAAGATCGATCGCGACCAGCGTGCCGGAATCCTGCATCGAGACGAACACGGTGCTGGAATCCGGCGTGTAGCTCAGATGGCTCGGCATCGATCCGGCGCGGAAGCGGTGGGCGAGGCTCAGCGTGTCGGCATGGTAGATGTCGACATGGTTGAGCCGCAGGCAGTTCACGGTGAGGAATTTGCCGTCCGGGCTGAACCAGAGCTGGTAGGGATCGGGGATCAGCTTGTGGCCGCGCTCGTGCCCGGTTTCGGGGTTGAAGAAGAACAGCGCGTTGCCCGAGGCATCGGCGATCAGCAGCGTCTTGCGGTCGGGCGTCAGCGCCCAGTGGCCGGGTTCGCGCAGCGTCGGCTCGGTGTGGATCACCTTGCGCGTCGTCATGTCGATGACGGAAACGCGCGAGCCGCCCGAATCGAGCACGATGCAGATCGGCGGCGTCGTGCCGGCGGCGCGGGCGAAGGCGGGGGCCAGGCCGAGAAACGCCGGCGCGGCCAGCAGCGCGCGGCGGGAAAGCGGGAGCATGGTCATGCCGGGGCCGATCCTTCGTCGGGATTGATGAACACCGCCCGCGCCCATGTGAAGAACGTCAGGCTGGTCGTTGCGATCAAAGTATTATCGGTCAGAGATTGCACTGCGAAGGCGAGAAACACAAGGCGGATCAGCCGTCGCTGCCCCACCGGCAGCGCAGCGCTGCCCCGAAACAGCCACAGGCCGAGCAGGCCGAACAGCAGCAGCGCGCCGGGCACGCCGCCCTCGCAGGCGATGCGCAGATATTCGTCATGCGCCGCGTTGGTGCCGAGGAAGCGGCCGATCGGTGAATGCAGCGGCACGATCACCTTGCCCGCGCCTACCCCCCAGCCGAGCCAGGGCGAGCGCGAAAGCGCCGCCTCGAAATAGGGCCAGATCAGGTTGCGGTTGGACAGGCTCCCGGCATCGCCGAGATGGACGAGGTCGATCACGCGGACGAAATGCAGCGCCGGCCCGGCGAGCAGCACGGCGGCGAGTGCCGCCCCGCCGATCGCCAGCAGGCTCACCCGTTCCCGCATGCCGAAACCCGGCGCTTCGACCGCGACCAGGGTGGCGAGCGTGGCGAAAGTGGCGAGCGCCAGCGGGGCGCGCGCGCCGCTCGCCAGCAGGATCAGGAAATTCGCGCCGATCCAGGCCCATTCGCGCCGCCGACCGCTACCGGCGAAGCCGACCAGCCCGGCATAGATCCCGATCATCGCGAAGCCGCCGAGAAAGGCCGGAGAACTTGACGCCTGCAGCCGGATCGCGCCGAGCTGCACGCCATAGAGCGCGCGCAGCCCGGCCGCGTGCAGGGCCAGCCCGAACGCCACCGTCACCGCCGGGCCGATGATGGTGCAGCGGATGATCGCCGCGCGCATCCGCGCCTCCGCCCGCATGAAGCCGGCGGCGAACGGCGCCGCCGAGCCGACCAGCGAGCGCAGCGAGGCGAGCGGCGTCAGCCCCGGCCACAGGCCGTGCATGAATCCGCCGATAAACATGAAGAGAAAGGCGAAACCCGGATTGTAACGGTCCATCCGCACCCCGCGGCGCAGCGCGGCCAGCCCGATGATCGCTAGTCCCGCGACCTTGAGCAGGGCGATGATCGCCTCGTGATCGCCGATCATGTCCGAAAGCCACATCTCCGGCGTGGTTTCCACCAGGAGCAGCCAGGCGGCCATCGCCGCTTCCGGCCAGGCGAGTGCTGCGCCACCGGCAAGGCCGAGCGCCAGAAGGCCTAGCAAGGGCCCGATTCCCTGCGGCACGAGGAGCAGAAGCGCTGCCGCAAGACCGGCCGCCACGGCGAGCGCCGCGCCTCCGCGCGCGATACCGCCAGTCACGGCACGGCGAGGATCGTGTAGTGTTCGTCCGGCCCGGCTACCGCGGCCGCCGCGGAAAACCCGGCGGCGGCAAGATGCGTCTGCGCCTCGGCCGGCGTCATCCGCCGCGCCATCGGCGCGCCGACCGCACCGGGCCCGGCCGGGTCGTATTCGGCGATGAACAGCGCGCCGGATGGTTTCATGGCGGCGCGGATCGCGCGCAGCGCCGCATCCCTGTCCCGCATGTGATGCAGGGCATCGGTCAGCATGACCCGGTCCGGCGCCATTGGAAGGGCCGCAAGCGTCTCGGCCCGCCCCACGATCGTCTCCAGCGCCAGGCCGCGCCGCGCCGCCTCGGCTTCGGCATAAGCGAGGGATGCGGACTCCGGGTCCATCGCCAGCACGCGCGCGCCGAGAGCCGCGTATTCAAGGGCGAGCGCGCCGGTACCTGCGCCGATATCGAGCACGGTCATGCCGGCGGCAAGGCCCGCCCGCGCCGCCCAGACGGCGGCCAGATGCCGCTTCTCCGCCTGCCGTGCCACCAGCCGCTCGAGCCGTGCGGCATCCGCCCCGGGTTGATTTTCCGCCTGCATGGGCCAACCCTAGCCGAAGCCAAGGGATCGACAAACCGAAATGATTCTCCACGCCTCAACGACCGGCACCGGCCCGGATGTCATTCTCCTGCACGGGCTGTTCGGCGCCGGGCGCAATCTCGGCGTCATCGCCCGCGGGCTCGCGGCGTGGTTCCGCGTCACCACGCTCGACGCCCGCAATCATGGCGACAGCCCGCACGATGCGGACATGCGCTACCAGGCCATGGCTGAGGATGTCGCCGAGACGATGGAGTCGCTCGGCATCGGCTCTGCCCGCGTGGTCGGGCACTCGATGGGCGGCAAGATCGCGATGATGCTCGCACTCGCGCAACCCGGCCGCGTCGCCCGCCTCGCCGTGCTCGACATCGCGCCGATCGCCTATGGCCATGAGCATCTGGGTTATGTCCGGGCGATGCGCGGCCTCATGCTGCATCCCGGCCTGACGCGGCAGGAGGCCGACGCCGCCCTTGCCGCCAGCGTGCCGGAGCCGGCCTTGCGGGGGTTCCTGCTGCACAATCTCGTGCTTGGCGCCGCACCCCGCTGGCGCCTTGGCCTTGAGGAAATCGCCGGCGCGATGAACGATCTGGTCGGCTGGGCCGATCCGGCGCCGGGCGCGCGCTACAATGGCCCGGCACTGTTCGTCGCCGGGGCCGCATCGTCCTATGTGCCGGAGGCGGCGCATGACGCGATCCGCGCCCGCTTCCCGCAGGCGCGGATCGAGACGATCGCTGATGCCGGCCACTGGCTGCACGCCGAGAAGCCGCGCGAGGTGCTCGCGGCGCTCGAGCCTTTCCTGCGCGGCCAGAGCATCATCCGGTCGGATGACGTCATCTGATCGGATGAAGATGCTCTGATGCTCTACAGCCGCAACCCGCCCATGGCGCAGAGATGCGCCCAGTGCTCGGCGCTGACCGGGCCGACCGAAAGGCGCGAGAGGCGCACCAGTGCGAGGTCGGTCAGCGCCGGATCGGCCTTGATCGCGGCAAGGCCGACGGGATGCGGCAGCGGGGCGACGGCCTTCATATCGACCGCCACCCAGTCGCCGGCCTCGGCGGTTGGGTCCGGATAGGCTTCCCGTACCACCTCCACCACGCCGACGATCTCGCGACCGATATTGGAGTGGTAGAAGAAGGCGCGGTCGCCCAGGCGCATCGCCCTCAGGTTATTCCTGGCGGCGTGGTTGCGCACGCCGGTCCAGGGTTCGACACCGTTGGCCACCTGCTGGTCCCAGGAGAACGCGTCCGGTTCGGACTTGACCAGCCAGTAATTCACGGCGTCAGCGTGCCGTCGCGCAGCACGGTGCGGAAGCCGTTGATCTCGACCGCGCCAAACAGCCCGGCCTTGCTGTAGGGGTCGTTCGCGACCAGCGCTTCCACGGCCGCACGGTCCGCCGCCTCGTAGACGATCATCGAGCCGCAGGGATTGCCCTCGGCATCCAGCATCGGGCCGCCGTAGAGGATGCTCGACTTGATGCTGTCGAGATAGGCGAGGTGGTCGGGGCGGACCTGCTTGCGCAGGGCGAGGCTGTCTTTGCGATCATGGGCGACCAGGACGAACTGCATGGCGGTGGCTCCTTTCGGGCGGTTTCACTGGCGCCAGCATAATGGCTGATCGCGCTGCGCCAAGATGTGATCGGCCGGGGCGGCTCCGCGCCGGCGTGGGGGGTGTCAAAAACACGAATTCGTATTAGACAATCTGTCGATGGACCGTTCACCCGCCACGGATTACGCGGCCGACGCGCAGGCCGCCATGATCGCCGCCCCGACATCGAAATCCGGTGCCTGGCTGCACCGTTTCGCCAATCCCGGGCGTTTCCAGCGCCTGGTGCAGCCCCTCATTCCGTGGATCGGCTGGGCGGCGCTGATCGTCTGCTCCGTCGGGCTGGTCTGGGGATTTGCCTTCGCCCCGGCCGACTGGCAGCAGGGCATCGCCTCGCGGATCATGTATGTCCACGTTCCCGCCGCCTGGGTGGCGATGAACGGCTATGCGGCGCTGGCCATCTGCTCGCTGCTCTCGATCGTCTGGCGGCATCCGCTGGCCGATATCGCGGCCAAGGAGATGGGGCCGGTCGGCGCCGGCTTCACCGGGCTCTGCCTGATCACCGGTTCGCTCTGGGGCAAGCCGGAATGGGGCACCTACTGGGTGTGGGATGCGCGACTGACCTCGGTGCTGATCCTGTTCTTTCTCTATCTCGGCCACATGGCGCTGATCCGGGCGTTCGACAATCCGCAGCATGGCTACCGCGCGGCGGCGATCCTCGGGCTTGTCGGCGCGATCAACCTGCCCATCATCGTGTTCAGCGTGTACTGGTGGAATTCGCTCCATCAGGGCAACTCGATCACCCTGACCGGCCCCTCCAAGATCTATGTCACGATGTTGTATCCACTGCTGATCTCCACGCTGGGTTTCTATCTGGCCTTTATCGCCATGTCCCTCGCGCGCATTTCGAGCGGTATCATGGAGAACCGCGCGCGGGCGCTGCTGCTTGCGCGCGCGGAGCGCTCCGGGAGCTGAGACGATGGTGAAGAACACCCTGCCTTACGTGGTCGGCAGCTATGGCGCCGCCCTTGCCATCATCGGCATACTCTCCCTGACCACGTTCTTCCGCTACCGGGCGGCGCGGCGCCGGCTGGCCGCGGTCGAGCCGCGGGGGCGTGGCGAGTCGGGGAGTGCCGCGTCATGATGAGCCGCAAGAAGCGCCGCCTCTGGATCGTGATTGCCTGCGGCCTCGGCCTGTCCACCGCGGTGGCGCTGATGCTGGTCGCCTTCCGGTCCAGCCTGTCCTTTTTCATGTCACCGCAGCAGGTCGCCGCGCGCCACCCGCCGGCCGGGCGGGTGTTCCGCCTCGGCGGCATCGTGCAGGCGAACACCGTGGTGATGGGCACCCGCGATGGCGCGCCCTACACCACCTTCCGCATCACCGATGGGCGCGCATCGATCCCGGTGGTCTATACCGGCGTGCTGCCCGGCCTGTTCCGCCAGGGGCAGGGCGTCGTCACGATCGGCGCGATGAGCAGGGGAGACCGTGAGTTCCTCGCCTCCACCGTGCTCGCGAAGCATGGCGCCGACTACATGCCCCGCGATGTCGAGATGGCGCTGCGCAAGGCCGGCAAGTGGAATCCGAAATTCGGCCCCCCACCCAATGCCGGCGCCTGGGACGACAAGTCGCCCGCCCAGATCGAGGCATCCAACAATGGCTGAGCCGATGGGAGACGCCGCAGAATGATCCCCACCCTGGGCAATTTCGCGCTCGCGCTGGCTCTGGCCATCGCCGTCGCGCAATCGGTGATCGGCATTGCCGGGCCGATGCTGCGCGACCGGCAGATCCTCCGCGCCGCGCCCGCGCTGGCGATCGGCCAGTTCGTCATGCTCGGCCTGTCCTTCCTCGCGCTGGTCTGGGCCGGCGTGGTGTCGGACTTCACGGTGCGCAATGTCGCGGAATATTCATCATCGACGACGCCGCTCTTCTACCGGATCACCGGCACCTGGGGAAACCATGACGGGTCGATCCTGCTCTGGTGCCTGATTCTCTCGCTGTGCGGCGCGACCGTCGGGGCCTTCGGCAACAGCATCCCGACCAGCCTGCGCTCGCGCGTGCTCGGCGTGCTCGGCCTCGTCTCCGGCGGGTTCATGGCCTTTGTCATCGCCGTCTCCAACCCGTTCGCGCGGATCTGGCCGCCGCCGCTGCATGGCGCGGGCGTCAACCCGATCCTGCAGGACCCCGGCCTCGCCGTGCATCCGCCGATTCTCTACACCGGCTATGTCGGTTTCTCGATTGCCTTCGCCTTCGCCGTTGCCGCCCTGATCGAGGGGCGGGTCGACGCCGCCTGGGGGCGCTGGGTGCGGCCCTGGGCGCTGGTCTCCTGGCTGTTCCTGACCTGCGGCATCTGCTTCGGCTCGCTCTGGTCTTACTACACGCTGGGCTGGGGCGGGTTCTGGTTCTGGGACCCGGTGGAGAACGTCGCCCTGCTGCCCTGGCTCACCGGCACGGCGCTGATCCATTCCGCCATCGTGGTGGAGAAGCGCGAGGCGCTGAAAACTTGGTCGGTCCTGCTGGCCATCGCCACCTTCTCGCTCAGCCTGTGCGGCACCTTCCTCGTCCGCTCGGGCCTGCTCAATTCGGTGCATGCCTTTTCCGCCTCGCCGGATCAGGGGCTGTTCATTCTCGTCCTGCTCGCGTTGACCATCGGCGGCTCGCTGCTGCTGTTCGCCTTCCGGGCGCCGGTTCTGGCGGCGAGCGGGGTTTTCGCGCCGGTCTCGCGCGAAGGCGCCCTGATCCTGAACAATATTTTCCTCTGCATCATCGCCGCCGTGGTGTTCACCGGCACGATGTATCCGCCCTTCCTGGCCCTTCTGTTCAACCGCCAAATCTCGGTGGGCGCGCCGTTCTACGATCAGGCGGTTCTGCCGCTGACCGCGCCGCTGATCCTCGCGATGGCGGTTGGGCCGCTGCTGTCGTGGAAGCGCGCGGCGTTGCTGCCGGCGCTGACCAAGCTGTGGTTCGTCGCGGTTCTGGCGCTTCTCGTCTTCGGCGCCTTCATCCTGCGCGGTCATTTCGTCGCCGCACTCGGGCTGGCGGGCGCGGTCTGGGTCATGCTGGGCGCGCTGGTCGATCTCGCGGAGCGGATCCGCCTGTTCCGGATCCCGCTTGGCCAGTCCTTCATGCGGCTGTTCACCATTCCGCGGGCCGCCATCGGCGCGTCGCTCGGGCATCTCGGCTTCGGGATCGCCGTGCTGGGCATTGCCGGAATGTCGTTGCAGACGCATACGATCCGCGTGCTCAACCCCGGCCAGTCGATCGACCTCGGCGGCTACAACTGGAAGCTGATCTCGATCAAGCCGGCCACCGGGCCGAACTACACCGCGCGCGATGCCACGATCGAAGTGTCCCGCAACGGGCATCTGGTCGAGATCATGCATCCCGAGACGCGGTATTTCACCAACCAGAAGGTCAAGACGGTGGCCGCCGCGATCCGCAGCAATGGCGTGCGCAACCTCTTTGCCACCTTCGCCGGCGACAATAACAGCGGCGGCGGCGAGTTCCGCTTCAACATCCATCCGCTGGCGCCGGAAATCTGGCTTGGCGGCCTCATCATGGCGCTCGGCGGCGCGATTTCGCTGAGTGACCGGCGGTTCCGCGTCGGCGCGCCGGTGCGAAGCCGGCTGCGCCGGCCGTCCGGCTCGGCCACGGTCTGATCCCGACCGATGAGCCTGTCGCGCCGCATGCTGTTCGGACTGCCGCTGCTCGTGGTGGGCGTGGGCGGAGCCGGTTTCTATGAACTGCTCCGCCGGATGCAGACCGGCAGCTACAATCCGCAGGCCTTCAACAACCCGCTGGTCGGGCACGACGTGCCGGATTTCACCCTGCCCGGGGTGGATGGCCGCGAGGGGTTCGACAAGAAGCTGCTCGCCGCGCAGACGCGCCCGGTGCTGGTGAATTTCTTCGCCTCCTGGTGCGTGCCCTGTGCCGGTGAGGCGCCCTATCTCGACCGGCTGGCGAAATCCGGCGTCGATATCTGGGGGATCGCGTATCAGGACAAGCCCGAGGCGATCGGCCTCTACCTCGCGAAGTACGGCAATCCCTATGCGCGCCTCGCGACCGACCCCTCGGGGCGGACGGCGATCAACTGGGGCGTTTATGGCGTGCCGGAGAGTTTCCTGATCGCGCCCGGCGGCAAGGTGGTGTGGCACGTCGCGGCGCCGCTGGTGCCCGAGGTGATCGACGACCAGCTCCGCCCCGTGCTGCGGAGGCTGGCATGAGGCGCTGGCTTGTCCTGCTCCTCGCCGGACTCGCCCTTGCCTGCGGCGCGGCGAAGGCATCCCCTGCGCCATCGGCGGCGAGCGATCATCCAACCAGCATCACCCGCGATGGCGTGAAGCTCACCTTCGCGCAGGAAGCGCGCGCCGAGGCGATCGGCAACAAGCTGCGCTGCCTGGTCTGTCAGAACGAGACCGTCGAGAACTCGCGGGCCGGGCTGGCCAAGCAGTTCCGCACCATCATCCGCCACCGCGTCGCCGCGGGCGACAGCAACCGCCAGATCATCGCCTTCATGGTCAAGCGGTATGGCATCTATGTGCTGCTCAAGCCGCCATTCCGTCCCGAGACCTGGCTGCTCTGGCTTTCACCGGGCATTGCCGCGCTCATCGGGCTTGCGGTGCTGCTGTTCGCGCGCCGCCGCCGGCGGGCAACACCCCCGCCATTATCGCCGGAAGAAACCGACCGGCTGAAGGAACTCCTGTCTTGATCTGGCTCTGGATGGCGGTGCTGGCCGCCGTTGCGATCGCGCCGCTGCTCGTCGTCTGGGTACGCCAGGGCACGATCCGTTACCGGCGGGAAACCGCCATGGCGCTGCACCGCTCCCAGCTCGAGGAAATCGATCGGGATCGCGAGGAGGGGCGGCTGCCGGACGAGGAATACCAGGCGGCACGGCTCGAGGTCGAGCGCCGGCTGCTCGCCGCGGACCGGATTCCGGAGCCGGAGGCCAATCGTGCCGCGCGCGGCGTGATGATCGCAACCCTCGTCGCCATACCGGTCGCGGCGGTCGCGCTGTTCATCCCCTCGGGCCTGCCGCTCGTGCCCTCGGAACCGCATGCCAGCGTCATCCGCCAGCGCGATGCCGCCGAGGCGCGCGACAATGCGCTGATCGAGCGGCTCAGGCAGAAACTCGCCAGCCTGCAGCCCGGCAGCGAGGAGGCGCGGCGGGGCTATCTGCTGCTCGGCCAGGCGCTGGTCAGCCAGAACAAGCTGGCCCCCGCGGTGAAGGCCTGGAAAGTGGCGCTCTCTATGAAGTTCGACCCCACTCTCGCCGCCGAAACCGCCGAGGCTGCGAGCGAGGCCGCCGGACATGTTACCCCGGACGCCGCGGCGCTGTTCCGCAAAGCCCTCGCCGCCGCGCCGGCCAATGCGCCCTGGCGGCCGCTTGCCGAGCAGAGGTTGCGTGAGGCGGCGGTGCTGGAGTCGAATGGCGGCAAGCCCCTCTTGCCGGGCAAGGCGGCCGGGGCCAGATCGGGCTCATGAGCACTCCGACCGAACCCACTCAGACCGAACGCGCCGGCAGCGCGCCCACCGCCACCGAGGCCGAGACGCCGGCGGCTACGCCCCCCGATGCCGCCGCGGCAAAACCCTGGCCCAAGGAGATCGGCGGCCCGAAAGGCCCTGAACCCACCCGTTACGGCGACTGGGAACGCAACGGGCGCTGCACCGATTTCTGAGCACCGCGCCTACTCGCCGGACAGTTCCCGCCGCCGCTGGTCCAGCTCCTCGCTGTAGCGCCGCAGCGCGTATTGTTCGGTGAGAACGCCGAGCACCTGGCGGGTCTCCTCGCCGTCGATCACCGCCAGCACGTCGCATTCCGCCTTCTCGAAGGCCCGGATGGCTTCCTTCACCGTAGCCTGCGGCACGAGGAAATCGTCGCGGTGGCGGATCAGCGGCTGGATCGAGTCCTCGGCAGCGGCATCCGGCGCGTGAACCTCCGCGGGGTAGGCGAGACCGGCATAGCGCTGGTTCTCGTCGAGCACGACAACATATTGCGTCCGGCCGAGCGGGAACTCGGCCTTGAACTCGGCGATTTCGCTGTTTTCCTGGGTGACATACTGGTTCCGGCGCATCATCCGCCCGACCGTTAGATTGTGTATCCAGCCGATATCGACAGCGCTGCGGATCGTCTCGCCGCGCAGATGGAATCGCCACGTCGTGAACGAATAGCCGAAAAAGCGGCGGACCGTGAGCGATGCGGCGATCGCGGCCATCAGGACCGCGATGGTGATGCTGAAATTGTTGGTGCTCTCGAGCGTCAGGAAGGTCATCGTCATGGTGCCGCTGACGATCGCGGTGGCGAGCGCCGCCATGCCCACCACGGCATAGAAGCCGATCGGCACGCCATGGGCCACGGGCAGCAACACCGCGACATCGCCATAGGCGCGGCCGAGCAGCGATCCCATGAAGAGCGCGGCGAAGAACAGGCCGCCGCGGAAGCCGGTCGCGATGGAGAAGGCCGAGGCGGTCGATTTCATCACCAGCAGCGCGACCGCGAGCATGAACGGATAGATCACGGCAAGCTGCGTGTGCAGCGATGAATTGCCCGAGGCCATCACCTTGGGCGTGATGCTGCCCAGCAGCCCGACAACGACGCCGCCGATCATTGGCCGCAGCCAGACCGGCACGCCGGTGCGCCGGAACACCGCCTCCAGCGAGGTCACCGTCCGCATGATCGCGATGCCGACAAATCCGGCGACCATGCCGAGCAGCACCGCGAGCGGGTAGGCATAGGCCGGCGTATGGGTCGGCAGCACGACATCGAGCGGCCGCACGCCGCCATTCATCAGAAGTTCCGTGGTCAGCGTGCCCGAGAGCGAGGCGATGACGACCATGGTCAGCGTCGGCAGGGAATAGGTGCCGATGACGAGTTCGATTCCATAGAATGCGCCGCAGAGCGGGGCGTTGAACGCGCCGCCGATCGCGGCCCCGGCTCCGCAGCCGACCAGCACGCGCAGGTCGTTGCGCCGCAGCCGCAGATGCTGGCCGATCCATGAGGCGATGCCGCCGCCAAACTGCGCATAGCCGGCTTCCTGACCCACCGAGCCGCCGACGCCGTTGGAAAACGAGGTCTGCATCGCCACGATGAAGGAGTCGCGCAGCGACATCTTGCCGCCATAGAGCGCGTTCGCCTCGACCGGATCGACGATGTTGGTGATGCGATACTTGCCGAGGATCCACGCGACCGACCCCAGCGCCGCACCACCCAGGATGGGCACGAAAATCGCGCGCATCGGGTCGATATGCGTCTGCTGCGACAGGCCCTCGCCGAGCTTCGGCAGGGCGAAGAACCAGAAATGGAAGTGATGGCTCAGGAAATCCATCAGGTAGACGCAGAAGCCCGAGAACACGCCGACGACGGCGGCGAGAGCCGCGAGCCAGATCTCGTCGGCCCTGACCAGGGCGCGGACATGCATCGGCGCATCGACGGTCACCGCGGCGAGGCGTCGCCGCAGCGCCGTCCACCAGCGGGAATTCGACCGACCTTGAACCGTGGAACTCGCCATGCTGCGCCCTGTGAAGTCTTCTTGTGTCAGGACGGACCGCCCGCCCGGCGGTCAGATGCCGCCGATTTCCGGCAGCATCATGGCCAAGGGCACAGTTACAAGAGGAAAGTTAACGGTCAACCACCGTTTCAATGGAAATCGCCGATCAATCCGATCCGTTGCGCCGATGAACGCCTCAGGTGAGCAGTTCGATGAGGAACGGTCCCTTGCGTTCGAAGCTCGCCGCCATCAGCGCATTGAGCTTTTCCATGCTGTCGGCCTGTGCGGCGGCAACGCCCATTCCCTCGGCGAGGCGCACGAAGTCGATGTCCGGATGGCCGAGATCGAGCATGTCCATCGCCGTCCGCCCCGGATTGGCGCCGACATTGGCGTATTCGTGCAGCAGGATCGCGTATTTGCGGTTGGCGAGGATCACCACGGTCACGTCGAGATTGCAGCGCGCCATCGTCCACAGCGCGGTGATGCTGTACATCGCCGAGCCGTCGGCCTGGATGGCGAGCACCCGCCGGCCGGAGCCGATCGCGGCCCCCACCGCGCCCGGCAGGCCGCCGCCGATCGCCCCGCCCGGCACTTGCAGCCACAGATGCGGCGCCGCCCCATGGGTGAAGCGCGAGAAGCCGCGGCCGAAGGAAATCCCCTCGTCGATCACGACACTGTCATCCGGCAGCAGGGCGGCGATCGAGGTGGCCACCGTTTCCGGCGCGATCGCCTCGGTCGTCGGCGCGGGGCGCGGTGTGACCGCGATTTCCGGCGTGCCGGCGTCGACGCGCTCGGCCAGCGCCTGCAAGGCCGCCGCGCCGTCCTGGCCGATATCCGCCAGCGTATGCACCGTGCAGTCATCCGGCCAGAGCCGGCCCTTCTTGCCCGGATAGGCGAAAAACCCGACCGGCGGCTTCGCCTCGACCAAGATCAGGTGGCGGATACCCTCCAGCGAGTGTACCGCGGCATCGATCTGGTAGGGGATGCGCTCGATCGGCGGTCGCCCCTGGCCGCGCTCCATCCGCGCGTTGAACATCTCGGCCAGCATCTTCGCGCCGGTCGTCTGCGCGATGCCGGTGGCGATCCGCAGCGTCGCGTCGGTCAGCGTCCGCCCGCCGAGCAGCATCAGCGCCGGCTCGCCCGAGCGCAGCACCGCGGCGGCGGCGTCGATGGCGGCGGTCTCGGTGGTGGGACGCGGCGGCACCGGCTGCGGCGCACCGACCACCCCACCCTCGGTCCAGGCCGTGTCCGCGGGCAGGATCAGCGTCGCGATCGTCCCGGTGCGCGCGGCGGCCACCGCATCGGCGGCATCCCGGCCGACGGCCTCGGCGGTCATCGCCGTCCGCACCCAGCCGGAGACCGGGCGCGCCCAGCCCTCGGTATCGGCTGTCAGCGGCGCGTCCAGCGGGCGGTGATAGGTCGCCTGGTCGCCAACGATGTTGACGATGCCCGAGCGGCCGCGCCGCGCGTTGTGCAGGTTGGCGAGCGCGTTGGCGAGGCCGGGGCCGCAATGCAGCAGCGTCGCCGCCGGCCGCCCCTTGGTGCGCCAATACATGTCGGCGGCGCCGGACACCACCGTTTCATCGAGGCAGAGAACGCAGTTGATCCCGGGAATCCGGTCCAGCGCCGCGACGAAATGCATCTCGCTGGTGCCGGGGTTGGCAAAAACCGTATCGATGCCGCACGCAATCAGCGTATGCACAAGACTTTCAGCGCCGTTCATGAAACTCCCGGTCCTTCCCCGTTGGTTGATTGATTATCGGTCACGGAAACTGCCCGTTCCTGACGAGCCGGGCAAGGGGGGAGGGTGATGCGCGGGCAGCGGCGCAGTCGCCATTCGGCGAAGCCAGAAATGCGGCATTCCGGCAATGAAACGCCGCCGCAACGACGCCAGCTGTGCCGTGCTCAGCCCCACCGTCGCTGCGGTGAAGAAATTCGGGTCGCGGGTGAAGACCATGTAGGCGATCGTCTCGTTCACGATCAGGTCGCGGTCCGCCGGATCGTAGCCGGAAGCGACCAGAAAGCCGCGAAAGGCCGCCCGCTCCGGTGCGGTCATGGCGCTATCGTAGAACCGGTGAACGTAGGCGCGGTAGAAAGGCAGGGTGAAATAGGCGCCATGCGCCAGTTCATGGCGCAGAATGACCGCACGGGTCCGCCAGCCGACGCGCCGACGGCCCTCGGCCTGGGGAATCGAAAGCACCGCCCCGTTCGCGCCCGGCCGGAGAAAGCCTTCGTTCCGCGCGATCCGCCGCAGCCGCCGTTCCTGCGCGGTCAGGGGCACATGCTCCGCCTCGGCCAGGTGGTAGAAGCGGCGCAAGGCCGATGCCGGATAGTCGTTCCCGTAATAATATGTCGCGACCGAAAGATTCGCCGCCGCCAGCGCCCGGCGGAAGGCCGGTTCGTCCAGCACCCGGTCCCGCGGCGTTGCGGCTTTCTCGATCAGCGCTGCGATACGGTCGAACATCAGCCCCTGCGCTTCGAGGCCCGGGCAGTCGATCACGACGATCAGCGGATCGGCGCGGAAGCGGAACACGGTGAAACGGTGGCCGATATGGTTGAAGATCGCGGCCTCGCTGGCGAGCCGGGCGGCGGGACGCCGCGCCGGCGGCGATGTTCCCGCGCCCGTGATGGCGGCAAGGACGAGCCCGACCGCCAGATTCAGCCCTGATCGCCGCACCCGGCAAAACCGCATGACCGATGCCCCGAGAGGTGAGGGCGAAATCCTAACCCCCGTTCCGGAGCCGCGCCAGCCGGCCGCCTGCGCCCCGCGGCGGCGGGGTCCTATCGCCGCCCGCGCGGCCTTGCCGGCGCGCGCCAGGGTTCTTCCGGCCAGTCGTGCTTCGGGTAGCGCCCGCGCATGTCCTTGCGCGCATCCGCCCAGCCGCGCCGCCAGAAATCGGCGAGATCCCCGGTCACCGCGATCGGCCGCCCGGCCGGCGAGAGCAGCGCGATCTGCAATCTCACCGCCCCGCCGGCGAGGCGCGGCGTCGAATCGCTGCCGTAGAAGGCCTGTGCCCGCGCTGCCGCCACCGGCACCGGGCCGGTATAGTCGATCGGCACTTCACCTCCCGGCGCCTCGATCCGCGCGGGTAGCGCCGCGTCCAGCGCGCGGACGCGCTCATGGCCGAGATGGTCGCGCAGGATTGCGAGCAGGTCGAGCGCCGCCGCCTCCTTCAGCCGGCTCATTCCGGCGAGATAGGGGAACAGCCAGGTCTCGAAATCCGCCTGCAACGCCTCGTCGGACAGGTCGGGCCATCCCTCCGGCTCGATCCCCCGCATGAGCGCCACGCGGGCCTGCAACTGCCGCACCCCGTCGCTCCAGCCGAGCAGGCCGGGCTTCTCCCGAATTGCCGCGCGCAAGGCCGCCTCGATCTCCGCGGGCGATGCCGGCGTGCTGCGCTCGGCGAGCACCAGCGCGCCGAAGCGCCGCCGTTCCCGCGCCATCACCGTGCCGCCGGTGCCATCGAGCCCGATCTCCCGGGTGGTGACGATGCGGGCGGCGAGCCGATCCTCGATCGTCGCGGCGCTGATCGGTGCCGCGAGCCCGATCTTCGGCGCGCCCCGGCCGCCCAGCGCTGCGACGGCGAGCATCGGCGCGCGCGCCAGCGGATCGGCCGGGTCGAGTTTCGCGCCACCGCCCTCGCTGAGCCGGAAACTGCCCGGCTCGCCGCGGCGAACCCCGATCCGGTCGGGGAAGCCCGCTGCGATCAGCACAGCGGGGTCGCCGCCCGCTTGCGTATCTCGCCGCAGGCCGAGCCGCGCGCGATAGGTGCCCGCCGCCTGGCGGATACGCGCGATCGCGCCACGATCGCCGCCGCCGCGCCCGGCGATCGCGTCGAGCCGCAGCGCGATATCGGCGCTGCCCGCCTCGCGCAGCGGATCACGCTCTTCGAGCAGGGCGGCGAGGTCGGCGGCCAGCGCTGCCTCCGCCGCGCCGTCGGCGGCGAGCATCATCGCCGCAAGGCGCGGGGTGGCGCCGAGTTCGGCCATCCGTCGCCCGGTCGCGCTGATCCGCCCGGCGGAATCGAGCGCGCCGAGATCGGTCAGCAGAGCCCGCGCCTGGGCGAGCGCGCCGGCGGGCGGCGGCTCGGGAAAGGGCAACGCCGCGGCGTCCGCGCCCCAGGCGGCGCAGGCCAGGACCAGCCCGGAAAGCTCGGCACCGGCGATTTCCGGTGCGTCGAATTCCGGCAGGCCGCGATGCAGCGCCTCGGTCCATAGCCGGATCGCCACCCCCGGCGCCTCGCGCCCGGCGCGGCCGGCGCGCTGCGTGGACGCCGCCCGGCTGATCCGCCGCGTGACGAGGCGGGTCAGCGCCCGGCCGGTATCGAATTCCGGCGCCCTGCGAAACCCGCCATCGACCACCACCCGCACCCCCGGCACTGTGAGCGAGGTCTCCGCGATGCTGGTCGCGAGAATGACGCGCCGCTGGCCGGAAGGAGCGAGCACCCGCGCCTGTTCGGCCGGCGGCAGATCGCCATAGAGCGGCAGGATCGCGGCCGGCGCGCCCTCCAGCGCCTCGGCGGCGCGACGGATTTCCCCAACACCGGGCAGGAAGGCGAGAATGTCGCCCCGATGCGCCGCCAGCGCGCCGCGTACCGCGCGGGCCAGCGCCGCCGGCAGGTCCCGCGCATCGGCGAGGTCGCGCGCGGCGAATTCGGCCGTCACCGGATAGACCCGTCCGGCGCTCTCGATCACCGGCGCATCGAGCAGGGCGGTCAGGGTCGCGATATCGGCCGTCGCCGACATTGCGAGCACCCGCAACTCCGGCCTCAGGCCGCGCTGGAGGTCGAGCGTCAGCGCCAAAGCGAGATCGGCCTCTAGGCTGCGCTCGTGGATCTCGTCGAAGATCACGCAGCCGATGCCGTCGAGCCCGGGATCGGTCAGCAGCCGGCGCGTCAGCAGCCCCTCGGTGATCACCTCGATCCGCGTCGTCGGACCGGTCACGGATTCCAGCCGCGTGCGATAGCCCACCGTGCCGCCCGGCGCCTCGCCGATCAGCTGCGCGATCCGCTCCGCCGCGGCGCGCGCGGCGAGCCGCCTTGGTTCGAGCATCACGATCTTTTGTCCGCCCAGCCAGTCCGCGCCCAACAGCGCCTGCGGCACCAGGCTGGTCTTGCCCGCGCCGGGCGGGGCGACGAGGATGGCATTGGCCGATCGCGCGAGGCTTGCGCGGAGATCGGGCAGGATGGCGGCAACCGGCAGTTCGTCCATGAGGCGGGCGGTTAGCACCGAACCGCCCGATATGCGATATTGAGGCGATGAGACGCCTTCTGCCCGTTCTTGCCGCGCTTCTTCTGGCCCTTGCCGCAACCGGCCCGGCGCGGGCGGCGCGCAGCAACGAAGTCACCTCGCCACGCGCGCGGGTTGCGCTCGTCTCCGCCACCAACGCGCCTCAGGCGGGGACGATCACCCTCGGCCTGCTGTTCCGCCTGACGCCGGGCTGGCACATCTACTGGTCCGATCCGGGCGATGCCGGGCAGGCCCCCACCGTTTCGATTGACGCGCCGGCGGGGGCGAAGGCCGGTCCGCTCGCCTTTCCGCCGCCGCACTGGCTGGTCGCCGACGGCGGCGTGGGCGACTATATCGAGAGCGGCACGGTGCTGCTGCCCTTCACCGTGATGCTGCCGCGATCGGGTGTTTCGGCGATCGACGCGAAGGCCGACTGGCTGGTCTGCAACCCCAAGCTCTGCGTCCCCGAACACGGCACCTTCCATCTCACCCTCGCCGGTGGCGCCTCGGCGGAGGCCGGACTGTTCCGCGCTGCCCGCGCGGCGCTGCCACGCCCCTCGCCCTATCGCGCGACGATCGCGCCCGATGGCACGCTCGCCATCACCGGCGCCGGTCTCGGCCGCAGCGTGGTGAAGGGCGCGCATTTCTACCCCTATGATTTGAACGCCATCGTCAATGCGGCGCCGCAGCGTCTTGGCTTCGTGCGCAACGGCTTCACCCTCCGGCTGAAACCCGCACACCCGCCGATGACCACGGCTGCCGGCGTGATCGAGATCACCGATCCCTCGGGCCGGATGCAGGCGCTGACGCTGCATGCCGCGCCGGGCGCCGCGCCGCCGCCGCTGGCCGGCACGCCCTGGATCGTCTGGCTCGGCGCCGCGCTGCTGGCCGGGCTCATCCTGAACCTGATGCCCTGCGTCTTTCCGGTGCTGGCGATCAAGGCGCTGGCCCTGGCGCGGCTCGGCCATGATGATCGCCCGCTCGCCCGGCGCGAGGCGCTGGCCTATGCGGCCGGCACCGTCGCCGCGATGCTGCTGCTCGGCGGCGGGCTGCTCGCCCTGCGCGCCGGCGGCGAGGCGCTGGGCTGGGGCTTTCAGTTCCAGTCGCCGGTCTTCATCGCCGTGATGGCCTGGCTCGTCTTCGCGATCGGGCTGAACTTCGCCGGCCTGTTCGAGATATCCGGGCTCGAGCGTCTCGGCGCCGGGATGGCGCGCCATGGCGGCGTGCTTGGCAGTTTCGCCACCGGGCTGCTCGCCGTCGCGGTGGCCACGCCATGCACGGCGCCGTTCATGGGCGGCGCGCTGGCGGCGGCGCTGGCGGCACCTGTTCTGCTCGGATTGAGCATATTCGCGGCACTCGGCCTTGGCATCGGCCTGCCCTTCGTGGCGCTGGCCGCCGCCCCCGCGATCGGCCGCGCGCTCCCGCGGCCCGGACCGTGGATGGTGATCCTTCGGCAGGTCCTCGCCTTCCCGATGTTCGGCACCGCGGTCTGGCTGCTCTGGGTGATGTCGGTGGAGGCCGGATCGTCGGGTGTGCTGATCGTCGGCGCCGGCGCGCTGCTGATCGGCTTCGGGCTCTGGCTGCTGCGCTTCCCCGGCATTGTCCTGCGCGGGCTCGCAGTTCTCGCGGTGATCGGGGCGGCGCTGCTTCTGCCCCAGGTCGTCCCCGCCGATGCGACAGGCGCCTCCACGCTGCCGGGTGCCGTGCCCCGCAGCGCCGTGCCCTATTCCCCGGCGAAGCTCGCGGCGCTGCGCGAGGCTGGCAAGCCCGTGTTCGTCGACATGACGGCCGCCTGGTGCATCACCTGCCAGGTGAACGAGCGGGTGGCGCTGGCGCCGCGCGCCATGCAGCGCTTCTTCGCGGCACGGCAGGTGACGCTCATGGTCGGCGACTGGACCCGGCGCGACCCGGCGATCACCCGCTTCCTGGCCGCGCATGGGCGCGATGGCGTGCCGATCTATGTCTATTATCCGCCCGGACACGCCGCGCCGGTGGTTCTGCCGCAGGTGCTCACCCCCTCGATCGTCCGGGCCACGATTACGGGGCGGGCGTCATGAGCCGCCGGCGTCGTGAAGCGCCCCGAGCCCTTGCGATCGCCGTTGCTCTGGCCGGGATTGTCAGCACCAACCATAGCCTCGCCGCGCTGGCCGGCAGGTGGTCGGGCCATTACCACTGCGCGCAGGGCGATACGGCGCTGGACCTGACGATCTCCCCGGCCGGGACCGGCCGGCTTCGCGCGCTGTTCTTCTTCCATGCCCTTGCCGGCAATCCCCATGTGCCGCCCGGCTGCTTCTCGATGGCCGGCCGCTACGACGCCGCTTCCGGCAGTGTTGCGCTGAACCCGACGATGTGGCTGCTGCGGCCGCACCATTTCGTCTGGGTCGGGCTGCGCGGCCGGATGGAGGGGGCGGGCGGGGCGATCACGGGACGGATCGATGGGCCGGGATGCACGGATTTTTCCCTTGTCCGCGTATACGGACCCATGCCGGCGTCGGTCCCGCCGGCCTGCCGTATGGAACGCGGCGCGCCGACGGTTTAAGAGCAGGAAAAGCGCACGATATCGGTAATTCAGGACTGGATGGACATGATGCGGAAAAATGGCGTGCTGACGGTAATCGCGATGTTGGTTGGTCTCGGGGTCGCTCAGGCCGGCCCGCCGCCAGAGGCGGCGCAATGCGCCGGCTGCCACGGCCAGAACGGCATGGGCAATCCGGCTGCCGGGTTTCCGGCGCTGGCCGGGCAACCTGTGAATTACCTTGAGCAGCAGCTTTACGCCTTCAAGCACGGTACGCGGCGGAACGGCATGATGAGCAGTTTCGCCGGCGGACTGAACGCTTCGCAGCGCAAGGCGATCGCGGAATATTACCACGGTCTGCCGGTTGTCGCGCCGGCCTCGCTGCCGGCGGCCCCGAGGGACGATGTTGGCGAGACCCTGGCGATCCACGGCGTCGGTGCGGGGACCGACCATGCGATCCCGGCCTGCGATTCCTGCCACGGCGCTGGCGGGCGGGGCTTGGGGCCGGCATTCCCCCGGCTGGCCGGGCAGCCGGCGAACTATCTCGCTGCGCAGTTGAAAGCGTGGCAGGGCGGCGCCCGCCACGAGGGCAACACGCACTTGATGCAGAACATCGCCGATATGCTCAGCCCGGCGCAGATCAAGGCCGTCGCGGCCTATTTCGCGGCGCTGCCGCCGGTAGCACCCGGTTCGTGACGCGAAGCCGCCTTGCGGTCATGGCCGTCCTGTCGGGGCGGATGATGCTCTTGCCAGGCCGGCCATTCCCGGGTTTCGGGGGTATCGGCCTGCATGAGAGCGACATTCAGAGATCAAGGACCGGCTTTGCCGCTCCCGGCATCTTCGGATCGATGGTGACGAGCGCCCCCTGGCGCCATTGCTGCAGCGTGACGAAGCTTGCCTGATTCTGCCCGGACTGATCGAATTTGATGCCCCAGCCGTTTGGCAGGCTGCCATGAGGCAGGCTGATGGCGGCAAGTGCCGCCGGCAGCTTCTCCCTCCGTTTCAAGGCCTCGATGGCGATTGTCGTGCCGACATGGGTGGTCAGGCTCGCGGCGCCGCGCGGCGGGGTGGCGTAACGCGCCTGATAGGCCGCCGCGATTGCGGCAGCGCCCGGGCCGTAGAGCGGATTGCCGATCACCATCGTATTGTCGATCGCCTGACCGAGGGTTCGCCCGATTTCGGCAAGCCCGTAGCCGGGGCCCGTGCCGATGATCATGCGAGGACGCCAGCGCGCCTCCTGCATCGCCTGGTAGAGCAGCAGGACATGGTCGGTCCGCCCGGCATGGATCAGCAGGTCGATCCGCGCGTCCCGCATTCGCCCCACCTCCTCGTCCAGATCGGGTGCGGCCGTCGCATAGGCCATGCTGAGCGTGACCGGCACGCCAGCCTGCCGCAAGCCTGCCAGCATGACGCCGGCAAAGGACCCATCTGTGGCGCCGATATCGAACAGCAGGGCAAGGCGCAGGCGCGTGGCGGCGGTTTTCCATCCTGGCGCCACAAT
This sequence comes from Acidocella sp. C78, assembly GCF_907164655.1. Taxonomy (NCBI): domain Bacteria; kingdom Pseudomonadati; phylum Pseudomonadota; class Alphaproteobacteria; order Acetobacterales; family Acidocellaceae; genus Acidocella; species Acidocella sp. C78. The sequence continues at coordinate 90,282 of NZ_CAJQZK010000003.1, read as the reverse complement.
CCGTGCGATCGTATCTTGCGCGGCCGTGGTGAAGGCGGCGGTTGTCGTGCAGAGTCGCCGCAAGATCCTGAAGTTGCGACGGGTGACGCCGCCGGCGGGTGCGTCGAGTTCCACATAGGGAATGCCGGCGAGTTCGGCGGCCGCGGTGGCGGCGAACGACGCTGTGGATGACTGGCTGCCCAGGATCATGTCGATGGACGAGGCCTTGCCGGCCTTGCGGATCATGGCTTGTATTGCCGAGTCGGGATCGGCCGCATCGGCCCGCATGACCTCGATATCCGCGTCGATTTTCGTGCGCGCGGCATCGATCGCGAGCGCAACACCGCGCCACGCCTCGTCACCGAGCAGCGTCTGCGCGCCGGTTTCGGGAAAGAGCGTGCCGATCAGCAGGCGGCGGCGTGGTCCGCCGGCCGCATGGGGCATCGCGGCCCTGGTCTGCCCGCCGGCAAATCCCGCAAGGCCGATTCCGGTAATCACGCCGCGGCGGGAGAGCGGGCGGGTCACGCGCGGGCGGGACAAAGCGGTTGATCGATCATGACACATATATATAGGTCAGAGACATGGCCGGATAGGCGCCGCCGACGCCGCCCATGCCCCCGAAATCCCGACGCCAATCAAGGAGATATCCGATGAACCATCCCGAGACCATGGTGCATGTCACGTTCGACCAGCCGGGCGGCCCCGAAGTGATGTCGTTCGCGACCGGCCTGGTCCCGGCGCCGCGCGAGGGCGAGGTTCTGCTCCGCGTCGCCGCCGCCGGTGTGAACCGGCCGGATATCCAGCAGCGCAAGGGCGCGTACCCGCCGCCGCCGGGCGCGAGTCCGATCCTGGGTCTTGAGGCTGCCGGCACCATCGTGGCCTGCGGCACCGGCGTCGACCAGTGGAAGATCGGAGACAGGGTGACCGCCCTGTGCAATGGCGGTGCCTATGCTGAATATGTCGCGGTGCCGGCGGCGCAGTGCCTGCCCTGGCCGGAAGGGTTCAGTGCGATCGAGGCGGCTTCCTTGCCGGAGACGTATTTCACCGTCTGGGCCAATCTGTTCGACCTGGGGCGGCTGGCGCCCGGGGAATCGGTCCTGATCCATGGCGGCACATCGGGAATCGGCGTGGCGGCGATCCAGATGGCCCGGCGGCACGGTGCGACTGTCTATGCCACGGCGGGCTCCGCCGCGAAGTGCGAGGCATGCGTGGGCCTCGGGGCGGCGGCGGCGATCCAGTATCGCGAACAGGATTTTCTGGACGAGATCAAACGCCTGACCGATGGGCGCGGCGTCGATGTCGTGCTCGACATGGTCGGCGCGCCCTATACGAGCCGGAATCTGCGTGCCTTGCGCCGGTCCGGCCGCCTCGTGCAGATTGCCTTCATGGGCGGCAGCGTCGCCCGTGATATCGATCTGCTCCCGATCATGGTGAATCGCCTCACTGTCACCGGATCGACGATGCGGCCCCGCAGCACGGCGGAGAAGGGGCGATCGCCACCGCGTTGCGCGAAACCGTATGGCCGTGGCTGGAGTCGCGGCAGATCCAGCCTGTGATCGCGCAAACACTGCCCTGGCGGGAGGTTGCGCATGCACATCAGCTGATGGAGGACAGCGCGCATATCGGCAAGATCGTCCTGGCGATCGCGTAGAGCATCATCCGATCAGATGGAGTTATCTGCTCGGATAAAGAAGCTCTATTTATCAATACTATAGAGCACGACATCCGATCCATCCGGCTCGGATATCGTGCTCTAACGCCCATGTCTTTAGAAGCGTAACCAGAACGGCTCCCGCACTGTAGCGCCCGCAATTCCCTGGATTTCCTGTTCCGGAATTCCAGGGCGGCGGCCTGCAACACGAGGGGGCATAAAATAAATAAAAAGAATTTTACGTAAAAAATGAAAAATAAAAAATAAACGCATATTAAATTTATAAATAAATAGTAATTGCCATTTTTGAGATGTGTTTTTGCGAATATAGTTTATTTTTACTTAAATAACAGAATTTATCAAATTTTAAGCCCATAAAATGATATTATAATTATTTTTGATATCATAACTTGCTATCTATTCTCTTGCCCGGACGCTCCTAACAGGATATCTGGTAACCATTGGTTAAGGACGATTTTCAGGAGTTTTCGGTATGAGTTCGAGTATTTCAATCGGTGGTGGTATTAATTCCCAGAAGCTGAGCGGAATTGTGTATATTCCATCCAGCGGCCTCACCTCATCGCAGATTACGTCCCTTCAAAATTTGCTCAACACGGATTTTAGTGCTGCGGCTCAGGGAACTGTCTCTCTGACGAATTTCGATGCAGTGACCGGTCAAACGTCAAGCACGACAGGCTCTGCCACGACAGGTGGAATTTACGAAGTTTCCAACACCAACGGCTCGGGGGCCTCTACCGCCGGTAGCGTCAATGTTGCCGTCACGGTGCCCTCGAGCGCGAGCACGGTCATCCTGCAGGCGCCTGGCACGATTTCAGTAACCGGCAATGGCCAGGCCAGCACCTACGTCATCGGATCACAGACAGCCGCTCTGATCACCACCGCCGGTAGCGGGTCGGGTGTTAACTCGATCTATGATTTAGGTGGGAATACAACCATCGATGCGGCGGGCAACAACCAGGCGACGCTGACCGGTGGTCAGGATCTCGTCAGGGTTCTGAATGGCAGCGACACGGTGAACGCAACCGGCTCGGCCAGCGTCCGGGTCGGCATACCGACTGGTTATGCCGGCTCCGTCGATTTCATCAACACCGGTACCGGCAGCTCGACCGTTCTCGGGCAGGCTGGCTCCGTGACGGCGTTTGGCGGCAATGGCGGAGGCCTCCTTTACGGCGGCACCGCCGGCAACAACCAGCTTGTAGGCGGCAATGGAGCGTTCACGCTGGTTGGGGCAGGCAACGGTGACACGCTTGTCGCTGGTTATAACGCGCAAGCCTCGACCTCCAATAACAATGTTCTCTTTGCCGGTGTCGGCAACGAGACGTTGGGAGCATCTCAATATACGAATAACAACATATTCGCCGCGGGTGCCGGCAACGACGTGATATCGTCTGCAGGTGCCGGGTCCCAGTATTTCTTTACATCATCCAGTTCTTCTACCATTTACGGTTCGACAGTAACCGGTGCAACAAATACATATTTTGTTTCGAACTCCACGGCCGGTGGTGGCAGCTCCGTTATCGAGAATTTCAACATGAACACGGACCTGCTGCTCGCACGCAACGGCGTCGTCATCAGCTCCGTCAACAATATCACGGCCAGCATCTATCCACTCGGCGCCGCCTCGGTGATCCTGTCGGACGGCTCGCAGATTACGATGGTCGGTTACAATGCCAGCCAGCTCAACAAATTCATTGGTGGGTCGATTATCAGCTGAATTTTTCAATCCCGATATTTCAGAAGCCCCGGGCCATTGGCCCGGGGTTTTTTATGCTCTGTGTATCAGTATCATCCGCATGGATCGGAACGTGCTCGATTCGGAGGCGCGGCGATCGTCCTGGTTTCATGGACCGGACATATCCCGGGTTTGCGAGGCCAGCCGAGTCCGCGCGCGAGATGCCATGCGCGGAGGGATTCGGAAAACGAGATCCGCCGCGCCGGGAACTCTCAGCGCCGCAGCGCCATCCTGATCGGCCCCTCGCGGCGGCCATGGGTGAACTGGTCGACCATCTCGTTGCCGCTGTTCATCACCAGCGCGGCATCGCCTTCCCAGATGATCCGGCCATCCTGCAACATCGCGATCCGGTCGCCGATTCGCTGTGCGCTCGCCATGTCGTGGGTGATGGTGATCGAGGTCGAGCCCAGGCGTTTCACGCAATCGACGATCAGCCCGTCGATCACCGCCCCCATGATCGGGTCGAGCCCAGTGGTCGGCTCATCGAAAACCATGATCGACGGCTCGGCCGCGATCGCCCGCGCCAGGGCAACGCGCTTCTGCATCCCGCCCGACAGCTCGGCTGGTGACAACTCGCCCACGCTCGCATCGAGCCCGACCTGCGCGAGAATGCCACCGGCCATCCTGCGCGCCTCGGCGCGGGTGACGCGGCCACGCGCCAGCAGCCCGAACGCCACGTTCTCCCAGACCGGCCGGCTGTCGAACAGCGCGCCGTTCTGGAACAGCATGCCGATCTGGTCGCGCAAAGCGCGCGCGCGCGCCGGCCGCGCGGTCAGCAGATTTTCACCGTCGATCCATATCTCGCCCTCATCCGGCGGGATCAGGCCGAGAATGCATTTCAGCAGCACCGACTTGCCGGTGCCCGACCCGCCGATGACGACCATGCTCGTCTTCGCCATCACGTCGAGATCCACGCCATCGAGCACGCGTTTGGTGCCGAAGCTCTTGCGTAGGCCGCGGATGCGGATTTTCGGCTCGGCCGTTTCGGCGCCGCTCACGAGAAGAACGCCTGGGTCATCAGATAGTCCAGTGCGAGGATCAGCACCGAGGCGGAGACCACCGCCGCCGTGGTCGCACCGCCAACACCCTGCGCGCCGCCGCGCGAGCGATAGCCGTGAAAGCACCCCATCAGCGCGATCACGAAGCCGAACACCGCCGCCTTCACCAGGCCGGAGACGACATCGTTGCTGTGCAGGTAGTTCACAGTGTCGCGCAGATAGGCGTTGGGCTCGAAGCCGAGCCTGACGGTGGAAACCAGGAAGCCGCCGGCCACGCCGAGAATGTCGGCGATCACCACCAGCAGGGGCAGGGCGATCACCCCGGCGAGCAGGCGCGGGGTAACAAGATAGCGCATCGGATCGGTGGCGAGGGTGGTCAGCGCATCGATCTGGTCGGTCACGCGCATCGTGCCCATTTCCGCGGCGATGGCCGATCCCGCGCGCCCTGCGACCATCAATCCGGCCAGAACCGGGCCGAGTTCGCGGGTGAGGGACAGCACCACCACGCTCGCGATCACGCTCGAACTGTCGAAGCGCGAGAAGCCGACATAGCTCTGCAGCGCCAGCACCATCCCGGTGAACACCGCGGTGAGGGCGACGACCGGCAGGCTCGAATAGCCGATTTCCATCAGCGCGCGGCCGAAATTGCGCAAGTGAAACGGCGGGCGCACCAGGCCGGACAGGCCGGCGGCGGCGAAGAGCGCGAGTTCGCCGAGCATGATCACGAAGCCGAGCGCAAGGCGGCCGAGTGCGGCGATTGGGTCGAGCACGAGATTCATACGCGGGATTATACCGATTTCACCACCCGCCGATAGCGCGGGCCGAGCGACGTCAGAATCTCGTAGCCGATCGTGCCAGCCTCGGCGGCGATGGCGTCGATATCATGGCCTGGGCCGATCAGCTCGATAACGTCGCCGGGCGCGATGGCGGGATGATCGGTAACATCGAACGTCGTCAGGTCCATCGAGAGCCTGCCGGCCACCGGGATGATCTCCCCCTGCCAGCGTGCCGTCAGCCGGTTCGACAGTGATCGCGGCAGCCCATCGGCATAGCCGACGCCGATCGTCGCGATGCGCGAGGGCCGCGCCGCCCGCCAGGTGCCGTTATAGCCCACGGTTTCACCCGTCGCGATCGCGCGGATCTGCAGGATCGGCGCGGCGAGGGTGATGGCCGGGCGCATCGGATTTGCCCCTTGCGGGGTCGGGTTGCCGCCATAGAGCGCATAGCCGGGCCGGGCGAGGTCGGAGCCGAATGTCGGGCCGAGAAACAGGCCGGAGGAGTTGGCAAGGCTGGTCCGCAGCCAGGGGAACCGCGCGGCGAAGGCAGCGAAACGCCCTTGCTGTGCTGCGTTTTCCACCGCATCCGGCTCCTCCGCTGCGATGAGATGCGTCATCACATGCGTCAGGCCCAGCCCGTCGAGACGGTCTGGATGGGCGATGAGATGGGCTGCCTCGTCACGATCGAGGCCGAGCCGGTTCATCCCGGTATCGACATGCAGGAACGAAGGCGGCGCGCCGTCATCGCCGGCCGCCGCGCGCCAGCGCGCGCAGGAAGCGAGCGAGCCGAGCACCGGGATCAGCCGACGCGCGTGCATCGTGCGCTCCTCGCCGGGCGGGCAGCCGTTGAGAACCGCGATCCGCGCCGCCGGCAACAGGGCGCGCAGAGAAAGAGCTTCATCGAGCGTGGCGACGAAAAAGCTGCGGCAGCCGGCGGCGGCAAGGGCGGGGGCGATCAGGGCCGCGCCGAGTCCGTAGGCATCGGCCTTGACCACGCCGGCGACCTCGCCCGCATGGCGGGCGGCCAGTGTCCGCCAGTTGGCGGCGACGGCGCCGGGGTCGATGGTCAGGGTCGGGTGGTTCATGCGGCGTTGCGGAACATCTGCCGACGCTCCCGCAGCCGGGCGACATGCGCATCGAAACATGCGCGGACCCGCGCGGGGTCGTGCCGGCGCTCGAGGTCGCGGATGGTGAAGTGAACCTGCGCCATGGTCTGGAAATGGCTCATGAACAGGTAGTTGGCGCCCGCCCCCGACAGGGCGCCGACCAGCGGCACGAGGGCGGCCATCGCCTGTTCGGACAGCATGACCGAGAACCGCGAGGCGATCGTGCGCAGGAACAGCGATAGCGGCGCATGGGTGAGCGCGCCGCGCACCGCCCAGTAGCTGGCTTCGACCTCGCCTTCCTCGCCGCGGATCGTGCCGAAGCCGAACACTTCGAGACAGGCGCGCCGCGTCTCGAACTCGTCAATATCCTCGCCATGGCTGCGGGCGATCTCGGCGATGGCGCGGAACATCATCGCCATGGTGAACGGAATGTCGGCCAGCGAAAGCGGGCCGCCGGCGAGGCCGGAGAGCGCGCCGCTCGCGGCAACGGCGCCGCGATAGACCCGCTCGGACGCCGCTCCCGCGCGCCGCGGGGCGAGACCGGCGCGCGAGACGGCGAGCAGCGACCACAAGGCTTCGGAGGCATAATCCTCGATCACCCGGCGGCTGTTCGGCAGAAAAAGGTTTAGCGCGCGTTCCGCCGCCCCCGCGGTGGTGCGGCCGATCCGGCTCAGCAGGCGGGTGAACAGCCCGTGCGCGGCGACATAGCGCGAGGCCGCCTGCGCGATCCGCGCAAGGTCGGCCTCGGGCAGGCCGGCGCAGGCATTGCCGCCTTGTGTCGCCATCGCGCGCATCCCCTTCAGGTCAGTCGACGTTCATTCATGTTGGGTGTCGAGGTCGGCGAATCGAGTGAATTCAGCCTCGAAGAACAGGTCGATCTTGCCGGTCGGGCCGTGGCGCTGCTTGGCGAGGATCAGCTCGGCGCGGTTGTGGACATGTTCCATGTCCTGCTGCCATTTGGCCAGCGCATCCTGGAACTTGTCCTCTGAATCGTAGGCCATCTGCTTGGGCATCCGGGCCTGGAGGTAATACTCGTCGCGATAGACGAACATCACCGCGTCGGCGTCCTGTTCGATCGTGCCGGATTCGCGAAGGTCGGAGAGCTGGGGGCGCTTGTCCTCGCGGGATTCCACGGCGCGGGAGAGCTGCGACAGTGCTATGACCGGCACCGAGAGTTCCTTGGCGATGGCCTTCAGCCCCTGGGTGATCTGGCTGATTTCCAGCACGCGGTTGTCCGGCCTTGTGCCGGCGGCGGGGCGCATCAGCTGGAGATAGTCGACCACGATGAGCGCCAGGCCGCGCGTGCGCCGCAGCCTTCGGCAGCGGGTGCGCAGCGCGGAGAGGGTGATCGCCGGCGTGTCGTCGATGATCAGCGGCAGCCGGGCGATGCGGCGCGACACCGCGACGAAATTGTCGAAATCCTTCTGCCCGATCTCGCCGCGGCGGATGCGGTCGGAGGAGACGCGCGCCTCCTCGGCGAGAAGACGGGTGGCAAGCTGCTCGGCGCTCATTTCGAGCGAGAAAACGGCGACGCACTGCTTCGCCTCGGCATTCGGGTTCTCGGCGCGGGCTTCGCTGAGCAGCGCCTGGGCGGCGCCGAAGGCGATTTTGGTGGCGAGCGCCGTTTTGCCCATGCCGGGACGGCCGGCAAGAATAAGCAGGTCCGACGGGTGCAACCCGCCGGTCCGGGCGTCGAGATCCGTAAGGCCTGTGGTCAGGCCGGAGACCTTGCCATCGCGCTCGAAGGCCTTGGCGGCAGTGTCGATCGCCATCGCCAGCGCGGTCTCGAAGGTCATCGCGGCGCCCTCGCTGCCGCCCTTGGTCGCGAGGTCGAACAGCGCCTGCTCCGCCGCCTCGATCTGCGCCGTGCCGTCCAGCTCGGGGTCCGACCCGAAGCCGCGATTGACCGTGAGTTCGCCAAGCTCGATCAGCTGCCGGCGGATCCAGGCATCGTAGATGATCCGGCCATAATCGCCGGCATTGATGATGCCGACCATGGCGGTGAGAAGCTGGCCGAGATAGGCCGCGCCGCCGACATCGTCGAGCAGGCCGGAATGTTCGAAGGTCGCGCGCAGGGTTACCGGATCGGCGACCTGCCCGGCCTCGATCCGCCGGGCGATGGCCTCGTAGATTCTCCCATGCACCGCATCGGCGAAATGTTCGGGGGCCAGGAACTCCGAAACCCGCTCATAGGCCTTGTTGTTGGCCAGCAGCGCGCCGAGCAGGGCCTGCTCGGCCTCGAGATTTGCGGGAGGAAGTTTCGGTTGTGCGCCCGGCCGGGCGAGCTCGGAGATATCCATCTGCCGCTCTTAGCGCGTCATACGAACGCGTGACAGCGCGGGAGGCGGGCCACAGGGCTGTGGAAAAGGTGGATAAGGTGGATAAGGTGGATAAGGTGGATAAGCGACCCGCCGGACCAGGCGATGGGTATCTTGTTCCGGCCATGGGAATGCGACCGGTCGCCCCCCCCCGGGTGGGAGGGCGACCATGCCGGGATCAGGAAAGAACGGTCGTCGATCCGGAAACGTTGGCGCTGAGCTTGCTGCCGAGACCGCTGACGAGAATCTGGGTTCCGTCGTTCAGAAGCAGGTTGAGGCCGCCAGAGACGACAGACTGGCTGCTGACGGAAACATTGCCCGTGAGGTCGATCTTGTCGGTGCCACTCTGGAAATTCTTGATCAGGTCCGACTTGTTGGCAGATCCGGTGTCGAACGTGAAGTAGTTCGCAGTTGCCTTCGTGCCGCCGACGAGCGTTTCATTCCCAGCGCCGGCAAACAGGTAGTTGGTGCTCGAACCGCCGGTCAGCGTGTCACCATTGCCGCCGCCATAGAGCGTCACCGCCCCGGCGGAGCCGGTCAGTGAATTGTTGCCGTTCGAGCCGCCAAAGGCCACCAATCCGCCCGAACCACCGAGGGCAGTGACCGCTCCTGTGCCGCGCGTGATGACGCCCTGGTTTGTGCTGCCGATGAAATCCAGCGTTCCGGCGCCGCCATAGACGCTGGCTGCTCCCGTGCCGGTCGCAGTGATCGTCTCGTTGCCACCGAGCAGGAAGGCGGTGGAGCCCCCGTTCAGGGTCTCGCTATTGTTGCCGCCGATGAAAAGGGTGAAGTTCTGCCCGGTGCTGACGACCGAACTGTTGCCCTCCGCGATCGCATAGGAAGAGCCTCCGAGCGTCGCGCTCGTGCCTGTTCCGCTCGTGTTGGAAAGAATGACGAAGCTGTGGCTCTGGCTGGTCGTGATCGCGGCGTCATTCGAGCCGTTGAGAAAGATATCGCTTGCTCCAGTGCCGGTAATCGTATTGTTCGAGCCGTTGGCAATGACTGTGTCAGCGCCGGTAGCGTAGACAGTGTTATTGGAGCCGTAGGTCAGGAGTATGTTCGACCCCGTGGCGGTCTCAGCATTGCTCTGCCCGAAAATCGCGACGGGGGCTGCGGCGCTGGCGGTGATCGAGTTGTTCGTGCCGGTAATCAGGGCCTGGCCGGTGCTCGAATCGGTGATTGTGTTGGCGCTGCCATCGGACCAGAGACCACCTTGCCCACCGATCGTGACTGAATCGTGGGTTCCATTGGCCCATACCGTCGTCGTGCCGGAGGCATTGACCTGGTTATATCCCGTATCCACCCGCTTCAGCTTGACGAGGGCATTGCCGCTGGCGGTGACCGAGGCCTTTGTCGTCCCCACGTTGATCGTATCGTTGCCGCCGGACGTCAGGCTATCGGAGCCGGCATTCAGATTGATCGTGTTGTTGCCGCCGCTGGTGGTGATGTGATTATAGCTTGGCTGATTGTAGACACTCGGCGCCGCAGTGATCGTGTTGTTGCCGCTGGCCACAACGACATCGTACCAATAGCCATCGAGAGTGAAATTGTTGTTGCCGCCGCCGGCATAGATCGTGTCGATACCCGCACCGCCCTGAGGGTCAAAGGTCAGGTTGGTTGTCGCGCCGGTGACGATGAGAGCGGTGTTTCCGGAGCCTCCGGTGATCGTTTCGTTGCCGCTGAAGGCAGCTATGATGCCTTTGATTCCGTTGTTGGTCGGGCTCGTGCCAGTCTGCCCGTTGGGCAGGGTAAGCGTGCTTCCCCCGCCGGTGACCGTGCCGGTAAGCAGCGTATCGACATAGGCGTTAGGGTTCGTTGGTTCCGCTGGCAGCGCGGAAACCGCGGCGCCACTGCCCGCCAGAGATACGGTTGCAACGCTAACGCTGAGAGTGGCCGAATTATGGGTAATGAGATTGTTTATATTGTTGTCCAGCAACTGCTGGATGACCGACTGAACGGATGAATCAACAGAAAACAGATTCGTTGTTCCCGTAGTACTGGTCGTTATTGAAACGGTTCCATAAGATATTGACGATGACACGATATGCTCCGTATCCTGCTGCGCTTACAAACAGTTAATTTAAAAAAATTAACAATCGTTCAACAAAGAGGTGTTTCTGCGATTGGAAGCCTCCTTTCCGTTTGATGTTGTAAAATTAAATATTGTTTACGTATATATCATCTTTGGCAACCTGGATAGCCCGTGCGCGCCTGGAGCAGGGCATCGAATTCCGCCACGTGTTCATAATCCGGCATCAGGCGGGCCAGGGCGGCGCATTGCCGCGTTGCGGGATGAAAATAGATCTCGGTTGATCCTGGCGGCAGCGCGTCGAGATAGGCGCGCACACGTTCCAGGGTCATGTGGCCCGAATGGCGGAGCCCCAATACCTGGTCCGGACTCGCCAGCCCGGCGCGGCGCGCCTGCGCGCGCAGCACCCGTGACCACGCATGAAGGGCGTGGGCCGCGAGCCCCGGCCGCTCGCCGCACGCCGCGAGAACGGCGGGCGGTTCCGCCGGAACCCGGATCCGTGTCAGGCCGAACTCCCGCCCGATGCGGATCATCAGCGCCGCGACGGTTGGATGCATATGCATGTGCTTGTGGCTGTCGGCGTGGTGCAGGGGCAGACCCGTCGCGGCAAAAGCCTCGAACTGGGCGCGAATTTCCGCCGCGAGTTCGCGCCGCGCCGCGGGTGAAACGAAATAGCGGAAGCCGCGGGCCACCTGGTCCGATCCGAAGCGGCCATCCGCCCCGGTAATGTTTGGCAGGGCGGCATGACCGAGGACCGACGCGCCCTCGACCAGAACCAGATGCAGCCCCACTCTCAGGTCGGGCAGGCGTTTTGCCCGGGCCACGGCATCCGGCGCCGCTGGGGCTGCTACCATGAGACTGGCCTGGCCGAGCACACCCTCGCGATGGGCGCGCTCGACAGCCTCGTTGACGGTTTCGGTCAGCCCGAAATCATCGGCCGAGAAAACGACCTCGGCGTCCTTCCGCATCGCCGCGGTCGCCCGGGGCAATCAGGCGGCGTGGCGTTCGCGCAGGAACTGGAAGAATTCGACGCCCTCGCGCAGCCGGCGTTTCATCATCTGCGGGCTGCGCACCATCTCGCCCACGATCGAGGCGATTTTCGGCACCCGGAAATAGAACTGCCTGTAGAAGGTTTCCACGCTGTCGAAAATTTCCGTATGCGTCAGATGTGGATAATGCAGCGGCGCGATCTGGATGCCGTGATCGTCGATCAGTTCGGCATGCGTCGCATCGAGCCAGCCGTTCTCAACCGCCTGATCATAGAGGAAGGTTCCCGGATAGGGGGCCGCGAGCGATACCTGGATGGTGTGCGGATTGATATCCTTCGCGAAGTCGATCGTCTCGCGGATGGTCTCCTGGGTTTCGCCGGGCAGCCCCAGAATGAAGGTGCCATGAATCTTGATGCCGAGTTCGTGGCAATCCTTCGTGAACTGCTTCGCTACCTCGACCCGCATGCCCTTCTTGATGTTGTGAAGGATCTGCTGGTTGCCGCTTTCATAGCCGACGAGCAGCAGGCGCAGCCCGTTGTCGCGCAGCACTTTCAGCGTGTCGCGGGGAACGTTCGCCTTGGCGTTGCACGACCATGTCACGCCGAGCTTGCCGAGTTCCCGCGCGATGGCCTCGGCGCGGGGCAGATTGTCGGTGAACGTATCGTCGTCGAAGAACAGTTCGCGCATCTGCGGGAAATCGCGCTGGATCTGCTTCACCTCGGCGATCACATGCTCGACCGAGCGGGTGCGGTAACGATGCCCGCCCACTGTCTGCGGCCAGAGACAGAAGGTGCAGCGCGACTTGCAGCCCCGCCCGGTATAGAGCGAGACATACGGGTGCATCAGATACCCGATGAAATAATCCTCGACCCGCAGGTCGCGCTTGTAGACATCCGCGACGAAGGGCAGGCTGTTCATATCCTCGAGGGTGGCGCGGTCCTTGTTATGCACGATTTCGCCGGCCTCGTTGCGCCAGGAAATGCCGTCGACCTCCGCGAAGGGGCGGCCCTCGGCGATCTCCTTGATCGTGAAGTCGAACTCGTTGCGGGCAACGAAATCCACCGGCGCGGCGCGCTCGAGGCTTTCGCCGGCCTGCACCGCGACCTTGGCGCCGATGAAGCCGATCTTCACGCCGGGATTTTCCGCCCGGATCTGCGCGGCCACCTTCACATCATTGGCGAAGGAGGGCGTGGACGTATGGATGATCACCAGTTCCGCCACGCGGGCATGCGGCATCACATCTTTCATTGTGAGGCCGGCCGGCGGCGCGTCGATCAGCTTCGAGCCGGGGATCAGGGCCGCCGGCTGGGCAAGCCAGGTCGGGAACCAGAACGAGCGGATTTCCCGCCGCGCCTGATAGCGTGAGCCGGCGCCGCCGTCGAAACCGTCGAAGGAGGGCGGTTGCAGGAACAGGGTCTTCATCATTGCTTCGGTCCTAACTCATGTGCCGCGTGACGGCACCAATTCCGTTCCCACCAGTGCTGCGGCCGGAATCGGCCTGCAACGTCTGGCCACGCCACTCCACCGTGTCGCTCCAGAAACTCAACGCGAAAATGGCGGCCGAAGCCGCGTCGCGCAAGAGGAAAAGCCAGGGCGGCGGCGGCGCCATCAGCATCGGCACGGCGCCGCTGGCCCGCCCGAACCCGAGGCGCCGCTCGAACAGCCGGGCAATGCCGTGGCGAAGCCCGGCGGCAAGGGCAAGGCCGATCCAGGCCCAGATGGCTGCGCCGCTCAGCAGCAGGGCGATGAGTGCCCAGAACAGCGGAAACTGCGTCACGATCCCTGCATAGCTGAGCGGCACCAGCGCGCGGACGGTCCGGGCCCAGCGCAGCTCGTGGCGCAGCAGCGCGCGGAGTGTGGTTTCCGGCACCGAGGTCGCCGGAATCGCCGAGCCGAGCGCCACCTGCTTGCCGGTCGCACGGATTCGCTGGCCGAGCACGTTGTCGTCGGCAAGGTGATCGAGCAGCGCCGCGAAGCCGCCGATCGCGTCGAGATCGCGCCGCCGCAATGCCATGGTGGCGCCGAGGCAGTCCTGCCGACCGAGGGCGCGGGCGAGGGCGGCGCCCGGCAGAAAGCCGTGATTGATCTGCATGGCGCCGAGCCGGCCCGCGAGCGTGTCGGTCGCCGGCAGGCCGGTATAGAATGTGGTCACCAGGCCGACCTCGGGTCGTGCCAGCGGCGTGACGATCGCGGCGAGAAAATCGGGCGCCACATGCATATCGGCGTCGGAGATGACGAACAGATCGTGGCGGGACGCCGCATGCATCGCCATCAGGTTGGCGACCTTCCGGTTGCGCCCCTCGCGATGCGGGCCGGTTACCACCGCGACATCGACCGCCGGATAACGCTGCTGCAGTCGCCCGACGATCGCGAGCGCCGGGTCGTTCGGGTCGGCAGCGCCGAAAATCAGCTGGAATTGAGGATAATCGAGCAGAAAGAACGATTCGAGCGCGGTATCGAGCAACGGCTCGACGCCGTGCAGCGGCTTGAAGACCGTGATCGGCGGCGCCTGCTCCGGTATCTTCGCCGCCGTCCGTTGCGGGCTGACGAGGCAGGCGCCGATCGCCTGCTGGATCAGACCGACCGCGCAGAGCGCCTCGGCGAAGACGGGCAGGATCGCGGCCATGTCAGTCGCGAATCGCCCCGCCCGACAGTGTCGCGATTTTTTTCTTCAGTGCCTCGATCAGCCGCGCGGCGTTACCCGGGTCGATCAGACCGCTGAAATCGGAGCGCTGTGCGGCAACCTTGCTGATCGTGCCCTCGAAGAGCACGTCGGTGATCTTCCAGGTGCCGCCGGCCTCGCGCATCACGTAGGCGAGCTTGACCGACTTGCCGTCGTGCTCGTTCAGGGTGGTGGACACGATCCGGCTGTCGCCGGCGCGGCGGATATCCGGATCGGTGGTGAAATGCTGCCCGCCATAGGCGTTGAAGTTACTGACATAGGTCGCGATCGTGTATTGCCGGAACAGCTTGCCAAGCTCGGTTTTCTGGGCCGCCGGAATCTGCGGCCAGAGCAGGCCGGCAGAATTCTGGAGGATCAGCTCGAGATCGAAGCTGGCCTCCACCACCGGCTTGAGCATGGCGTAGCGCGCGGCAAAGCTCTTGCCGGCGCTGCCTGCCTTCATCACCGCGATCAGCGCCGAATCCAGGGCGTCGACCGGCTGGGCTTCCGCAGCGGCGGCCGCGCGCGCCCGGGGCAGCGCGAGGCCGATTGAGGTGACGGCGGCAGCCGCCAGGAGACCACGACGTTTCATGCCCTGAGATATAGTGTTCACCGTGCCGGAATTGCGACGGAACCTTGGGCATTTTCGGGCACCGCGCCGCGGCCGAGCGCGCTCAGCGCGTGCGCCACGATATCCTTCGCGGTCAGGCCCGCATCGATCAGCTGGGCTGCGGGCGTGTTGTGGTCGATGAAGCGGTCCGGCAGCACCATCGGCCGGAAGCGCAGCCCGGAATCGAACGCGCCCGACCAGGCGAGATGATGGCCCACCGCGGCGCCAAACCCGCCGCTGGCGCCATCCTCGATCGTGATCAACACTTCGTGATGGCGGGCCAGCTGGTCGATCAGCGCGGTATCGAGCGGCTTCATGAAGCGGGCATCGGCGATTGTCGCCGTGAAGCCGTTCGCGGCAAGCTCATCGGCCGCGCGCAGCGCATCGCCCAGTCGCGGGCCGAGCGCAAGGACGGCGACGCTGCTGCCCTCGCGCACGATCCGTCCCTTGCCGATCTCCCACGGCACGCCCCGTTCCGGCAGCGCGATTCCGGTTCCCTCGCCGCGCGGATAGCGGAAGGCGGAGGGCCGGTCGTCGATCGCGGTCGCCGTGGCGACACAGTGGACGAGTTCCGCCTCGTCCGACGGCGCCATGATCACCATGCCCGGCAGGCAGCCGAGATAGGCGAGGTCGTAGACGCCGGCATGGGTTGCGCCATCGGCGCCGACCAGCCCCGCCCGGTCCATGGCGAAGCGCACCGGCAGCGACTGGATGGCGACATCGTGCACCACCTGGTCATAGGCGCGCTGGAGGAAGGTGGAATAGATCGCGCAGAACGGCGCCATGCCCTCAGTCGCCAGCCCGGCCGCGAAGGTCACGGCGTGCTGCTCGGCAATCCCGACATCGAAGCAGCGATCCGGGAACCGCTTGGCGAAGGCGTCCAGGCCAGTGCCGCTGGGCATGGCGGCGTTGACCGCGACGACATTCGGGTTGCGCTCCGCCTCGGCGATCAGCGCCTGCGCGAACACCTTCGTATACGAGGGCGGTCCCGGCGGCGCCTTGGTCTGCTCGCCGGTGACGACGTTGAACTTCGACACGCCATGATACTTGTCCGCCGAGGCTTCGGCCGGCGCGTAGCCCTTGCCCTTCTGGGTGACGACGTGCAGCAGGATCGGCTCGTCACCCTCGCTGTCGCGCAGGTTGCGCAGCACGGGCAGCAGGTGGTCGAGATTATGGCCGTCGATCGGGCCGACGTAATAAAAGCCCAGCTCCTCGAACAATGTGCCCCCGGTGAGGATACCGCGGGCATATTCCTCGGCGCGTTTCGCGGTGCGCTCGATCGTCCGGGGAAAGTGCTTCGCCATGCGGGCGGCGAAATCGCGGATCGAGAGAAAGCTGCGCGAGGAGATCAGCCGCGACAGATAGGCGCTCATCGCGCCGACAGGCGGGGCGATCGACATGTCGTTGTCATTGAGAACGACGATCATGCGCGACCTGCTCGCCCCGGCATTGTTCATCGCCTCATAGGCCATGCCGGCCGACATCGCGCCGTCGCCGATCACCGCGATCACGTTGCGCTTCGGGGTCTCGCCCTTCAGGTCGCGGGCCACGGCCATGCCGAGCCCGGCGGAAATCGAGGTCGAGGAATGCGCGGCACCGAACGGGTCGTACTCGCTTTCCGACCGGCGGGTGAAGCCGGAGAGTCCGCCCGGCTGGCGCAGCGTGCGGATCCGGTCGCGCCGCCCGGTGAGAATCTTGTGCGGGTAGGTCTGGTGGCCGACATCCCAGATCAGCCGGTCGCGCGGGGTTTCGAACACCGCATGAATCGCGACGGTCAGCTCGACGACGCCGAGCGATGCGCCCAGATGGCCGCCGGTGACGGAAACCGTGTCGATCGTCTCCGCACGCAGTTCATCGGCGAGCTGGCGCAGCTGCTCGGCCGAAAGGTTGCGCATGTCGCTCGGAACCCGTACGCGATCCAGCAGGGGGGTCTGCGGCGGCATCAGGCGGTCTCCCCCAGGCGCCGTTCTGGAGTCTCGCTGGAGCGGTAAGCCATGATGCTGGTTCCTTATACTCTGCGTCGTTGCGACCCTTGCGTCCGGATCGTGCCGGCGAAGCGCCCTTTATACGGTGATTGCGGGAAGCGATAGACCCTTCGCCCACAGATGGGGGCGATGTGCCCGTCATGAAAAGGGCCTTGAAAACGGCATGGCAACGGAACAACAGATTGGCATCTTGCGATGCAGGCGCGCAACACTGTCGTGAGACGGCGTGCCCTGCCCGAGCCATCCCTTGCGAAACCGCCGGCGGATACCCTAATTGGCGAATGGATACGTATGCCCGGGGCAGGCGGTCCGCATTGCGATATTCAGATTTCTGAAAGGCGACGGACGATGGATCTGTCTCTCACCCCGACCGACCGCGCCGACTCGGCGGCCGGCACCCCCGTCATGAAGGTGGTGCTGGCACAGCCGCGCGGGTTCTGCGCTGGCGTGGAGCGGGCAATCGAGATCGTCGAGCGCGCTCTGGTGAAATTCGGCCCGCCAATCTATGTCCGCCACGAAATCGTTCACAACCGGCATGTCGTCGAAGATCTCCGTGCGCGCGGTGCGGTTTTCGTCGATGAGATCGCCGAGGTGCCGGACGGGGCGATCACCGTATTTTCGGCGCACGGCGTCGCGCGCAAGGTGCAGACGGATGCTGCCGACCGCGCCTTGCCGGTGATCGACGCCACCTGCCCGCTGGTCGCCAAGGTGCATTCCGAGGGGCGGCGCTATGCCGGGCAGGGGCGTGAAATCGTTCTGATCGGACATGCCGGCCATGCCGAGGTCGAGGGCACGATCGGCCAGATCGACGGCAAGGTCTATCTCGTGCAGACCGTCGAAGACGTGGCCGCGCTGGATGTCGCCGATCCGGACAAGCTGTCCTACATCACCCAGACCACGCTTTCGGTCGATGACACCCGCGGCATCATTGCCGCTCTCGTGGATCGTTTTCCCGGCATCGTCGGCCCCGATGTCCGCGATATCTGCTATGCGACGCAGAACCGCCAGGAGGCGGTGCGCCACCTCGCCGAGCTTGTGGACGTGATTCTGGTGGTCGGCAGCCGCAATTCATCGAATTCCAACCGGCTGCGGGAAATCGGTGCCGAGCTTGGGCGCCCCTCCTATCTGATCGACGATGCCAGCCATCTCGATCCGTCGTGGTTCGAGGGGGTCCGCTCCGTCGGGCTGACGGCTGGCGCCTCGGCGCCCGAGGTGCTCGTGAAGGGCGTCATCGACGGGCTGAGAAAGTTCGGCCCGGTCGAGATCGACACGCTCGCCGGCACGCCGGAAGACGTGCGGTTCAAGCTTCCCGCCGAAGTGAGCGACGCCTGAGCGGCGTCTCGGTGGGGTGATCATTATCAGGAGTTACAGATGGGCGTGCCGCTGAAACAGGCGATCAAGGTCGGAGCCTATGTGCTGAAGCAGCACCTGACCGGAAACAGGCGTTATCCACTCGTGCTGATGCTCGAACCGCTGTTCCGTTGCAATCTCGCCTGCGCGGGATGCGGCAAGATCGATTATCCCGCTCCGATCCTCAATCAGCGCCTGTCGGTCGCCGATGCGCTTGAGGCCGTCGATGAATGCGGCGCCCCGGTCGTTGCGATTGCCGGCGGCGAGCCGTTGTTGCATCGCGAGATGCCCGAGATCGTCGAGAAGATCCTCGCGCGGGACAAGTTCATCTATCTCTGCACCAACGCGCTGCTGCTGGAGAAGAAGATCGACCAGTACAAGCCGCACCCCAATTTCTGCTGGGACATCCATCTCGATGGCGACCGGGAAATGCACGATCACGCCGTCAGCCAGGACGGCGTCTACGAACGTGCCGTTGCGGCGATCAAGCTCGCCAAGGCGAAAGGTTTCCGCGTTTCCATCAACTGCACCCTGTTCGATGGCGCCGATCCCGCCCGCGTGGCTGCATTCCTCGATACCGTGAACGAGATCGGGGTGGATGGCGTGATGACATCGCCGGGCTATGCCTATGAGCGCGCCCCGGATCAGGAACATTTCCTCAACCGGCAACGGACCAAGGAACTGTTCCGTGCCATTTTCCGCTACGGCAAGGAGCGCAAGGCGCGCGGCATTAGCTGGAAGTTCAACCAGTCGCCGTTGTTCCTCGATTTCCTCGCCGGCAACCAGACCTATAAATGCACGCCCTGGGGCAACCCGACCCGCAATGTGTTCGGCTGGCAGCGCCCGTGCTATCTGCTCGGCGAAGGCTATGCGAAGACCTACAAGGAATTGATGGAAACCACCGACTGGGACAAGTACGGGGTCGGCAATTACGAAAAATGCGCTGACTGCATGGTGCATTCCGGGTTCGAGGCCACCTCGGTGGTCGATTCCGTCAAGCGGCCGTGGAAGCTTGCCAAGCTGGCTATTCAGGGCATCCGCACCGAAGGCCCGATGGCGGCGGATATTCCGCTCGACAAGCAGCGGCCCGCGGAATTCGTGTTCTCACGTCACGTCGAACGCAAGATGGCGGAAATCCACGGTCAGCCGGAGCCTGCCGAACCCGCCGAATAAGGCGGGCAAGGCAGGGTCGTTCGGACTTCAGCCCGCGATGCTTCGCTCCCGCTGAGAAAATGGCAGGCGCGCCGTCATGGGCGTTTCGGTAATCCTCGTCTCGGCTTCCCGGCGATCGACAATCATGTAGCCACGCCCCCAGTTGGTCTGGATCAGGTCGTCGGCGCCGGCGGAGAGCATTTTTTTGCGTATCTTGCAGATGAACACGTCGATGATCTTTGGGTTCGGTTCATCGAGCCCTCCATAGAGGTGATCGAGTATCGCCTCCTTGCTCAGAACGCAGCCCTTGCGCAGCGCAAGGATCTCGACAATCTGATACTCTTTCTTGGTGAGGCTGATCTCGTCCTGCCCGACGAAGATTTTCTTCGCGTTCATATTGATTTCGACATTGCCGACGGCGAGTGACGGGCTCTGGAACCCTCTGCTGCGCCGAACCTGGTTCTGGACGCGGAGGAAGATTTCCTCATGCGAGATCGCGCTGACAATCAGGTCATCGACGCCCGCTTCCAGAATGCGCAACCTCGTCGCCTCGCTCAGAAGTTGTGCGACCGCCAGGATCGGGCAGCGCAGGCCGGTAAGGCGCAACCTTCGGATGAGTTCGATTTCCGCGGGCCTTGTGTCGGTCACCCGCAGCACGACCGCGTCGTATTCATAGAATCGCGTGAGATCCAGCGCTTCTTCAAGATCGGACGTTTCATCCACGACCACCAGCTTGGAGCGGAAGAAGGTCGTCAGGATGTCCCGATTATCGACCGGATTTCCAAAAATGAGAAGTTTCATTGCAACCCCCAGTTAACTTGGAAATTCAATACAACCGCAAGGGGAGGTCGTCAATAAAATAATTTTAAGGAACTGATAATCGATTGAATAATAAATCCGGTGTCGTGAAAATAGATTAAAATTGACATTCTGGAAATTTTTCTGACACCGTATCGCACAAAACACGGGCCACAAGGGGGTTCATACGCTGTTTTTGTGCGAGTGGCGCACAAGCCGGCGCCCGTGCGGGCGCAAATCCGACTTGGACGGTTAAGCTACCAGCGGTTGCGTGACAGAATATCGTCGTCGCGGGCATCGACCCATTGCGTGGCGCCATCGACGAAGTCCTCGCGCTTCCAGAACGGCGCGTCGGTCTTCAGCCAGTCGATCAGAAACGCGGTTGCGGCCAGGGCATCCGCCCGATGCGCGCTCGCGGCGGCGGCAAGAACGATCCGCGCGCCAGGGGCAAGCCGGCCCACCCGGTGAATGATGGTGCAATCCGTCAGCTGCCATCGCGCCATCGCCGTCTCGGCAATCTCGGTCAGGGTCGCTTCGGTCATACCCGGGTAATGTTCCAGGGTCAGAGCGGCCAGCGGCCTTCCGCCCACCTGCCCGCGCACCACGCCGACGAAACTCGCCACAGCCCCGGCATCCGCCTGCAGGCGCTCGAGTTCGGCGGCAACGTCGAAATCCGCCAGCGAAACGACGATGCGCGGCACGGCGTTCGGGCTCAGCCGCCGGTGAACGGCGGAAAGAACGCGATCTCGGCCGCGCCGGCGAGCGGCGTTTCCGGCGGCACGAAGCGCTGGTCGACCGCCGCCTTGATCGTCTGCCGCGCGGCGAAGGCGCGGGCATAGGCGGGGCCGCGGCCGGCGAGGTAATCCGCCAGCGCGCCCACGGTGGTCACCTCCGCGGGAAGGTCGATTTCCTCTTCGGCGAGCCCGATGCGCTCGCGGAGCCATGCGAAATACAGGATTTTCATCTCTCTTATATGATACCGCGCGCCGCTCGCGTCACCTTGTCTGGACAGTGACAACCTGGCCATTCGCCTGAACCAGCGTTGCCGTGCCGTTGCCGTTGGAAATCAGGATGCCACCGCCCTTGCCGGCGATCGGCGCCACGGTCTGGTATCGCCCGTTGCTCGGCGTGCTGACGATGCCGAGCGGCCCGTGCGGTCCCATCACCGTCTGGCCGACGGGCAGGCCGGCATCCGGCGTGATCGGCCTCGCCGCGCGCACGCGGGATTCCGGTACAGCCGGGGCGCGAGGCACCAGCTTTCCCGCCTCGCCCGGGCGTGGCGAGGGGCGCATCGCCGCCGCGCTGCCGACCAGATCCGTCGTTTCGCCGCCCTTGTGGTCGGAAGGCAGTCCCCGCGCTTTCGCCCCGGGCGGAACCGAGTATGTCGCTTGCGGCCCGCCCGCCGTTGGCGCGTTGTAGAGATCCCGATACGCGGCGCCGAGAGGCACGTTCATGTGCTTCTGAATCTCGCCCAGGGTGGGAATGGGGGCCGCCTTGCCGGGCCAGACATCGCCGGGTTCGGGGCGGAGCGGCTGAACGGCGACATTGTCGCCACGGGCGCGCTGCATGTTCACCGCATCGCCGGCTGGCGCGTTCGGGTCGCCAAAGGGGTTCAGCGTGCTGCTCAGGTAATTGCCAACCCCCGCGCAGCCGGAGAGCAGCAGCAGAACCCCACCCGAGGCCAATGCCCTCGCCGCGCAGCGCAGGCCGGACGGGCCCGGCAAGGCCATGCGGGGCGGGGTGGAACGGACAAATGACCGCATCTTTCTTCCTTGAAAATGTTCCCGACGGTTATGCGCCGGATTGGCGGTGAACCTCAAGCAATCGCATCCGCGCGCCATCGAAGAATGAAATCCGCAACCATGGCCGGGTGGTTGAGCGGCAGAACCGGCAGCCCGCCGGCTGCAAGCGGCGCATCGCTGGCCACCGCGACGATGTCATCGAAATCTGGCCAGAGAGAGGGCTTTCCGAGCATCGGCCGGTGAACCTCGATCTTCGCGACGCTGGCGGATTTGAACCCCTCGGCGATGAACAGATCCGCCGGCGCCATCCTCGCCAGCAGGGCGGGCAGGTCGGGTTCATCGGCGCCGGAGCGATGATCGTGGAACAGCACGAAGCGTTCCGTGGTTGCGAGCATCGTCTCGTGCGCTCCGGCCGCGCGGTGGCGGAAACTGTCTTTGCCCTCCTGGTCGGGGTCGACCTTGTGATGGGCGTGTTTCAGGGTCGAAACGCGCAGCCCCGCATCGGTGAGCAGCGGCAGCACCGCGGTGAGCAGCGTCGTCTTGCCGCTGCCCGACCAGCCGACAAGGGCGAGAACCGGCGCGCCCTGAGGGCCGCGCAAGGGGAGGGGAGGCATGTCCCGCCCGTCAGCCGGCGGCGCCGGGCTGGGTGATGTGCCGCAGGCCCGCGTTGAGATAGTCCCAGCCGGTGATCAGCGTCAGCCCGCCGGCGATCCAGAGCAGAGCGCCGCCGATGATGCCGGCCGCAAGCCAGGGGATGCCGAGTTCCGCCGCTCCCGAATCGCCAAGCAGAAGAACCCCAAGGGCCACCATCTGCGTCGCCGTCTTCCATTTCGCCAGCCGCGTCACCGGCATCCCGACCTTGATCCCCGCCAGATATTCCCGCAGCCCCGATACAAGGATCTCGCGCAACATGATCACGATCGCCGGATAGATCCCGTATGCGGTCAGCCGATGGAACCCGACCAGCAGCATCAGCGTCGCGCCGACCAGCAGCTTGTCGGCGATCGGGTCCAGCATCCGTCCGAGATCGGAGAGCTGTCTCCGGCTGCGGGCCAGCCGGCCATCGAGCCAGTCGGTGATTCCGGCGGCAACGAAAAGGAGTGCCGCCAGCAGGTCGGCGAGCGGCGAGCCGATCGCGACCAGCACGACGAGCAGCGGGATCGCCGCGATGCGCGAGAGGGTCAGCATATTCGGTAAGTCGGTCAGCATTTCGGGACGTTAAGCCGATTTTTCAGCCGGCGTCACCCGTCGCGACAGGTTCACGGCAGGAGAAAGAGCGCATCGCCGGGCGCGATCCGGCCCGGGCGGACGACCTCTGCATAAATTCCGCAGTCGACATGGCCGAAATGGGTCATCAACTCCTTGACGGGGTTGGCATCGCGCACGCGGGTTTCGGGATTGATCGTGGTGGCCGCGCAGCGGTCGATCCGCGCGGTGACACGCAGCTCTGCCCCGCCGATCGCCAGCGTGCGGCCCACCCAGCCGAGTTCGGCCCAGGGTTCGGCGCCCTCGAAATAGACATTCGCGCGAAACCGCAGCCCGTGCCGCGGCGCGCCCGCCGCCGCCTCCAGCGCCCGCAAGCTGGCAAGGCCGATCAGGCTGATCACCTGCTCGCGGTGATCGGAGAAGCTGTGCCCGGCAACGTGGTGGAACCGGGGCGTTCCGCGCATCGCCGCGGGCAGCGCAGCGGCAAGGAACGCGGCAAGCGCGTCGCGCCCGGCCCCGGTCAGCGGCGACGCGTCGAGCGCCGCCCCGTCCGGCGCGATGAGGGTGAGCATGCCCGTGGCATCGTCGAACCGGCAGTCGATGCCGATGGCCTCATGATTGCGGGCCAGGCAGAGGAACTCCGCCTTCGGGCGCCAGGCCGGCGCCGCCGGGTCGAAACCGCAATCGCCCTGCGCGAGCGCAAAGGCGCGGTCCCAGGCGATCGCCCGCCCGACTTCGAGTTCGGCAGCCGCCAGCCTCTCGGCGGACAGCCCCTTGACCGGATAGCGGAAGAGTTGATCGACGAGCAGGGTCATGGGCGCGGTTCCTCTTGAGCAGGATCAATGCAGCAACCATGTCCACCGGACAAGGTTGGACCATCGCCTCGTGAGGGATGATCCGGCCAGGTCGCCTGATGAAAGGGATCGAGTACAATGGATTTCGAAAAATTCACCGAACGTGCGCGGGGTTTCGTGCAGGCCGCGCAGACCATCGCCGTCCGCGAATATCACCAGCAGATCACGCCCGAGCATCTGCTCAAGGCGTTTCTGGACGATGAGGAAGGGGCCGCGAGCGGGTTGATCCGCGCCGCCGGCGGCGATCCGGCGGCGGTGCGCCTCGCCGCCGATGCCGCGATCGGCAAGCTGCCGAAAGTGCAGGGCGGCGGGGCAGGGCAGCCGCAGATCACGCCCGATCTCGTGCGGGTGCTCGATGCGGCGCAGCAGATGGCGCAGAAGGCCGGCGACGAATATGTCGCGCAGGATCGGGTCCTGGTCGCCCTTGCCGCCAGCAGCACGCCGGCGGGCCGGGCGCTGAGCGGCGCCGGCGCCTCGGCGCAGGCGCTGGAAAAGGCGGTGGCCGATATCCGCAAGGGCCGCACCGTGACCAGCGCGAATGCCGAGCAGACCTTCGACGCGCTCAAGAAATACGCCCGCGACGTGACCGAGGCCGCGCGCGCCCAGAAGCTCGATCCGGTGATCGGGCGGGATGAGGAAATCCGCCGCGCGATCCAGGTGCTGGCGCGGCGGACCAAGAACAACCCGGTGCTGATCGGCGAGCCTGGCGTGGGCAAGACCGCGATCGTCGAAGGGCTGGCGCTGCGCATCGTCAATGGCGACGTGCCCGAGGCGCTGAAGGGCAAGCGGCTGCTCGCGCTCGATCTCGGCGCAATGGTCGCGGGCGCGAAATATCGCGGCGAGTTCGAGGAACGGCTGAAGGCCGTGCTGAAGGAAATCGAAAGTTCGAATGGCGAGATCATCCTGTTCATCGACGAGATGCACACGCTGGTCGGTGCCGGGCGGGCGGATGGCGCGATGGACGCGTCGAACCTGATCAAGCCGGAACTGGCCCGCGGCGCGCTGCACTGCGTGGGGGCCACGACGCTCGACGAGTATCGGAAGTACATCGAGAAGGACGCCGCCCTCGCCCGGCGGTTCCAGCCGGTCTTCGTCGATGAGCCGAGCGTCGAGGACACGATCTCGATCCTGCGCGGGATCAAGGAGAAATACGAGCTGCATCATGGCGTGCGGATTTCGGATTCGGCGCTCGTCGCGGCGGCGACCCTGTCCAACCGCTACATCACCGACCGCTTCCTGCCGGACAAGGCGATCGACCTTGTCGACGAAGCCGCCTCCCGCCTGCGGATGCAGGTGGATTCCAAGCCCGAGGCGCTCGATGAGC
>NZ_CAJQZK010000003.1:0-60000 GCF_907164655.1 Acidocella sp. C78 | reverse complement strand
AAGGTGCGGTAACACGCACTGGAGGGCCGAACCCACGCCTGTTGAAAAAGTCGGGGATGAGCTGTGGCTAGGGGTGAAAGGCCAATCAAACTCGGAGATAGCTGGTTCTCCGCGAAATCTATTGAGGTAGATCGTCGTGTGTATGCCTTCGGGGGTAGAGCACTGGATGGGCTAGGGGGCCCAAAGCCTTACCAAACCTAACCAAACTCCGAATACCGAAGTGTCTTGCGCGGCAGACAGACGGTGGGTGCTAAGGTCCATCGTCGAGAGGGAAACAGCCCAGACCACCAGCTAAGGTCCCCAAATTGTGGCTAAGTGGGAAAGGATGTGGGAATTCCAAAACAACCAGGAGGTTGGCTTAGAAGCAGCCATCCTTTAAAGAAAGCGTAATAGCTCACTGGTCTAATAGAAATCCTGCGCCGAAAATGTAACGGGGCTAAAGCCACATACCGAAGCTGTGGGTGCATGGAAACATGCGCGGTAGCGGAGCGTTCCGTAGGCCTGTGAAGGGAGATGGGGTGACCCCTCCTGGAGGTATCGGAAGTGCGAATGCTGACATGAGTAGCGACAAACAGAGTGAGAAACTCTGTCGCCGAAAGTCCAAGGGTTCCTGCGCAAGGTTAATCCGCGCAGGGTGAGCCGGCCCTAAGGCGAGGGCGAAAGCCGTAGTCGATGGGAAGGGGGTGAATATTCCTCCGCCTGCTGGAAGTGACGAATGCGAGATGTTGTCTGTCCTTATCGGATTGGGCGGGCTTTTGAGCATTCCGGGAAATAGCTCCAGCGTATAGACCGTACCCTAAACCGACACAGGTGGACTGGTAGAGTATACCAAGGCGCTTGAGAGAACGATGTTGAAGGAACTAGGCAAATTACTCGCGTAACTTCGGGATAAGCGAGACCCGTATGTGGGCAACCATGTGCGGGTGGCACAAAAGAGGGGGTAGCGACTGTTTAGTAAAAACACAGGGCTCTGCGAAGTCGAGAGACGACGTATAGGGTCTGACGCCTGCCCGGTGCCGGAAGGTTAAGAGGAGAGGTGCAAGCCTTGAATTGAAGCCCCGGTAAACGGCGGCCGTAACTATAACGGTCCTAAGGTAGCGAAATTCCTTGTCGGGTAAGTTCCGACCTGCACGAATGGCGTAACGACTTCCCCACTGTCTCCAGCATCGGCTCAGCGAAATTGAATTCCCCGTGAAGATGCGGGGTACCCGCGGTCAGACGGAAAGACCCTATGAACCTTTACTGCAGCTTTGCAGTGGCATCAGAAGAGTGCTGTGTAGGATAGGCGGGAGGCATTGAAGCATGGGCGCTAGCTTGTGTGGAGCCAACCTTGAAATACCGCCCTGCGCGCTTTTGATGTCTAACCGTGGCCGGTTATCCCGGTCCGGGACCCTGCATGGTGGGCAGTTTGACTGGGCGGTCGCCTCCTAAAGAGTAACGGAGGCGCGCGATGGTGGGCTCAAGCCGGTCGGACATCGGCTGTTGAGTGCAATGGCATAAGCCCGCCTGACTGCGAGAGCGACAGCTCGAGCAGAGACGAAAGTCGGCCATAGTGATCCGGTGGTTCCACGTGGAAGGGCCATCGCTCAACGGATAAAAGGTACTCTAGGGATAACAGGCTGATCTCCCCCAAGAGTCCACATCGACGGGGAGGTTTGGCACCTCGATGTCGGCTCATCACATCCTGGGGCTGGAGCAGGTCCCAAGGGTTCGGCTGTTCGCCGATTAAAGTGGTACGTGAGCTGGGTTTAGAACGTCGTGAGACAGTTCGGTCCCTATCTGCCGTGGGTGTTGGAGACTTGAGAGGATTTGTCCCTAGTACGAGAGGACCGGGATGAACATACCTCTGGTGCATCGGTTGTCACGCCAGTGGCACAGCCGAGTAGCTAAGTATGGACGGGATAACCGCTGAAAGCATCTAAGCGGGAAACCCACCTCAAAACTAGGTCTCCCCGAGGGTCGTGATAGACCATCACGTCGATAGGCCGGGTGTATAAGCGCGGTAACGCGCTCAGCTAACCGGTACTAATCACCCGATAGAACTTGAATATCTCAACCACCCCCACCATGCACAAACACCAACACAGTCTCACTCAACACACCAAATCCACACCAGTCCAAAACATCACGATAGATTGGACGACCTGGTGGCCATTGCGGGGAGCCCGCACCCGATCCCATCCCGAACTCGGCCGTGAAAACCCCCAGCGCCCATGGTACTGTGCCTCAAGGCACGGGAGAGTAGGTCGCCGCCAGGTCCTCCAATCTATCGTCCACCACAACCGCGGGGTGGAGCAGCCCGGTAGCTCGTCAGGCTCATAACCTGAAGGTCACAGGTTCAAATCCTGTCCCCGCAACCACCTTGATTTGCGCCTCAAGAACAGAAATAGAACCAAGCCCCGTTGCACACGCACCGGGGCTTTTGTCGTTACCGCTACCTGACGCAAGACGCAGTATCCCCGCCAGCGCACCCCGGAGTTCCACCTTCAGTTCTGCACCGTCCGGCACCAGGATCACCGCCTCGATCAGCGTGCGGATGATACTGAATGCCTCGTCCTTCGTGGTCGGATCCCGCAGCGCCTCGTGCAGGTTGGCGACCGCCTCGCGGTAAAGTTCGGCCATCGCCGGATGCAGCGAAGGTTCGGGCGCGGTCTCGCGGGCGAGAAGATCGGTCAGTTCGGCCTTGCGGGCCTCGATCCGGATCATCTCGTCGCGGAGGCTGGACGCCGGCATGCCCTCGGCGATCGCATCGATGATCCGGGCCTTGCGGTGTTCGATGCGTTTGAGTTCCTCCCGCATCCCCGAAAAATGGGCCCGCCGCTGCGCGCTGGCGGTATTCTGCTCGGCGACGAACGCCTCGGCGAATTCCCCGAACAGCGCCGGGTCCATCAGCCGGTGGCGCAGGCCGTCCAGCACCATCGCCTCGAGCCGGTCGCCCCTGATGTTCAGCCGGTTGTCGCAGGTGCCCTTGTTCCGGGCGGTCGCACAGCCGAACAATGTTGCGCTGATCTTGCTGTAGGCGCCACCGCACACACCGCACCGCATCAGGCCGGTGAGAAGGTGTTTGGGTCGCTGGTGGCGCCAGAATTCTGCCCCCGATGAGTCGCTGCGGGCACTTGGTTCCGTGGCCATGTCCGGGCGGGTCGCCTTGCGCATGTTGCCCTGTCGCTGCTTGACCGCGGCCCAAAGCTCGTCGTCGATGATCCTCAGCGCGGGGATCTCGGTGATCACCCATTTGCCTGGATCGTTCAGCCGTGAGACCCGCTTCCCGGTGGCCGGATCCTTTATGTAATGCAGACGGTTCCACACCAGGCGCCCGACATAGAGTTCGTTGTTCAGGATACCCGTGCCGCGTTCGGCGTTGCCGTTGATCGTGCTCTGGCTCCAGCCTTCACCGCGCGGCCCCGGAATCTTCTCCTTGTTCAGCTGGACGGCGATCGCGCGCGGTGATTTGCCATGAGCAAATTCCCTGAAAATCCGGCGCACGACCTCGGCTTGTGCTGCGTTGATCGTCCGCTCGCCGGTCTTCGCCGTGCCATCAGCGCCGAACTGGCGGACCACGTCATATCCATATGAGTTGCCACCGCCGGAGCGTCCTGCTTCGACCCTGCCTCTCAGGCCCCGGCGCGTCTTGTCGGCGAGGTCCTTCAGGAACAGCGCGTTCATCGTACCCTTCAGGCCGATATGCATCTCGCCGATCTCGCCTTCGGCAAGGGTCACGATCGAGACCCCGGCAAAGCGCATCCGCTTGAACAGCGCGGCGATGTCCTCCTGGTCGCGCGACAGGCGGTCCATCGCCTCGGCCAGCACGATGTCGAACCGGCCGCGGCCCGCGTCGGCCATCAGCTCCTGGATGCCCGGCCGGAGCAGCGACGCCCCTGAAATCGCCCGGTCGGCGTAGCTGTCCACCACAATCCAGCCCTGCCGGTCCGCATGTTCCCGGCACAGCCGCAGCTGGTCCTCGATCGACGCCGCACTCTGAAGGTCACTCGAAAAGCGGGCGTATAAGGCAACTCGCACGGTCATCGCTCTGGCTCTGGTCATGAGTGAGCTGCTATCGTTTGGGACCGCGGCACCCAATGTCAAGCTTTCTGCGGATTGCGCGCCGGAATCCAGACCAATCAATTCCGACTGCAGGTCGCCCACCCAAGGTCCAACACCGAAATGAAGTCGCCGTTCACGGCTCCACCCGCGGATCACGACGACGGATGAACCAATCCTTCCGGCTTGCTGGGGTGGGGGACCGGGGCTAGCATCCTCCGCGTCGATATATCTTCAGGAATAGAAACCATGATCCACGAACTCCGCATCTATCACTGTATGCCGGGTCGACTTCCAGATCTTCTGAAGCGGTTCGAGACCGTGACACTCGGATTGTGGGATAGACACGGCATTCGTCAGGCAGGGTTCTGGACGACGCTCGTTGGAGAATCCAACATGGATCTCACCTATCTGCTGGCGTGGGAATCCCTCGCTGAGCGCGAGAGCAAATGGACCGCTTTCCAGGCTGACCCCGAATGGCTGGCCAAGCGCGCCGAAACCGAGAAGAACGGTCAGATCGTGGCCAGCATCACCAATCAGATCCTCGTGCCGACAGCGTTCTCGGCAGTACGCTGACGTCCTATGGCCGCGAGGGCTTCAAGTCATGTCGGTGCAGGCTGGAGGGAAGTCCCGTCTGTTGATTTCCGCTGAGATCTGACCCGGGAAGGCCGGATTTTTCCACTGAGATTTGACCCATGTTTGACTGTTTCCCCGTCTGGAAGAGGCGGGGGCGAACGGAGTGTTGGACATGGCGTTTTTGAGCATTATCCGCCGGTGGCATAAGCGTGAGCATGTGCCGATCCGAGAGATTTCCCGGCGCACAGGCGTGTCGCGGAACACGATCCGCAAATATCTTCGGTCTGATGTGATTGAGCCGAAGTTTCAGGTTCTGGACCGGCCGAGCAAGCTTGATCCTTATGCCGAGAAGCTTTTGGCGTGGCTGCGCCGTGAAGCTGGCCGGCCGCGCAAGCAGCGGCGGACGGTCAAGCAGCTATACGGTGATCTCGTCAGCCTGGGCTATGACGGTTCCTACAATCGTGTGGCGGCCTTTGCCCGGGCTTGGAAGGGGGAGTGCCAACGGCTGCAGCAGACCGCCGGCCGGGGAACCTTCGTGCCCTTGGCCTTTGCGCCTGGCGAGGCGTTCCAGTTTGACTGGAGCGAAGATTTTGCGATCATCGGTGGCGTCCGCGTCAAGTTGCAGGTGGCGCACACCAAACTGTCGCATAGCCGGGCGTTCATTGTTCGGGCCTATCTGCTGCAGACACATGAGATGTTGTTCGACGCGCATAACCACGCCTTCCAAGCTCTCGGCGGCGTACCGCGGCGCGGGATTTACGACAACATGCGCACCGCCGTTGACAAGGTCGGCCGTGGCAAGGAGCGCAGCGTCAACGCCCGCTTCCTGGCGATGACCAGCCATTATCTCTTCGAGGCCGAGTTCTGTAATCGGGCCGCCGGTTGGGAGAAGGGGCAGGTTGAGAAGAACGTCCAGGATGCACGCCACCGCCTGTGGCAGTCCATGCCTCCGTTCGAAAGCTTGGACGCCCTGAACGACTGGCTGGAGCGGCGCTGCCGGGAGCTGTGGGAGCAGACCGCGCATGGCAACGAGCCGGGAACCATTGCCGATGTCTGGGCCAGCGAGGTTGAGAGCCTCATGCCTGTGGGCCGTCCGTTCGATGGGTTCGTGGAACACACCAAGCGGGTCTCCTCGACCTGCCTGATCCACTTGGAGCGTAACCGCTACAGCGTGCCGGCCTCTTTTGCCAACCGGCCGGTCAGCCTGCGGGTCTATCCCGACAGGCTGGTGGTGGCGGCGGAGGGGCAAATCATCTGCGAGCATCCGCGCATCATCGACCGGACGCACAACGGCCCAGGGCGCACTGTGTATGACTGGCGGCATTATCTGGCGGTGATCCAGCGCAAGCCGGGCGCCTTGCGCAACGGTGCGCCGTTCCTGGAATTGCCCGATGCCTTCAAGCGGCTGCAGCAACATCTCCTGCGCCGTCCTGGCGGTGACCGGGAGATGGTGGAGATCCTGGCCCTGGTGCTGCACCATGACGAGCAGGCGGTGTTGGTGGCGGTGGAACTGGCGCTGGAGGACGGCGTGCCGTCCAAGACGCATATCATCAACCGGCTCCACCGGCTGATCGACGGCAAACAGGCTCCGCTTCCGGTCATCACCGCGCCACAGGCACTGACATTGGCCAATGAACCCAAGGCTGACGTCGAGCGCTACGATAGCTTGCGCCAATCTGAGGAGGCCCGCCATGCGTCATGATCCCGCCACCGGCGCGCTCGTCATCATGCTGCGCAGCCTCAAAATGCACGGCATGGCACAGGCCGTCGATGAACTGGCCCAGCAGGGTGCCCCGGCCTTCGAAGCCGCCATCCCGGTACTCTCCCAGTTGCTCAAGGCCGAGACCGCTGAGCGCGAGGTCCGCTCCATGGCCTATCAGTTCAAGGCCGCCCGCTTCCCGGCCTATCGCGACCTGGCCGGCTTCGACTTCGCCAGCAGCGAGGTCAATGAGGCCCTGGTCCGCCAGTTGCATCGTTGCGACTTCATCGAACCCGCCGACAATGTCGTGCTCGTCGGCGGCCCGGGCACGGGCAAAACCCACATCGCCACCGCGCTCGGCGTGCAGGCCGTCGAGCATCACAAAAAGCGCGTCCGCTTCTTCTCCACCGTCGAGCTGGTCAATGCTCTGGAGCAGGAAAAAGCTCAGGGAAAGGCTGGGCAAATCGCCGGCCGTCTGATCCATGCCGACCTCGTCATCCTCGATGAGCTTGGCTATCTGCCCTTCAGCGCCTCAGGCGGAGCTTTGCTGTTCCATCTGCTCAGCAAGCTCTACGAGCGCACCAGCGTCGTCATCACCACCAACCTGAGCTTCAGCGAATGGTCCGCCGTCTTCGGCGACGCCAAGATGACCACCGCGCTCCTCGATCGCCTCACCCACCACTGCCATATCCTCGAGACCGGAAATGACAGCTTCAGGTTCAAAAATAGCTCCGTGCAGAAATCCCAAAAACGAAAGGAGAAAAATCCAGCCTTGACCCCATCATGAAACTCAAATCATAAACTATGGGCGGGTCAAATCTCGATGGAATTCCCGGGTCAGATCTCAGCGGAAATCAACAACGAGACCGCCGCTACGTACCGGGCGTCTGTCGTGAAGAGCCTGTTCCAGGGCATCGAGGACGAAACCGGCATGCGCGGTGCGGCTTACCCGCCAGCCAACGATACGCCGGGCGAATGTATCGATGACAAACGCCACATACACAAAGCCCTGCCAGGTCGCGACATAAGTGAAGTCGGAGACCCAGAGCATATTCGGCGCCGGCGCCTGGAACTGGCGGTTGACGCGGTCCTGTGGGCAGGGTGTCGCCCTGTCGCTGATCGTCGTCCTGACCGGCTTGCCGCGGATCACGCCCTGCAGGCCGATGATCCGCATCAACCGCTCCACCGTGCAGCGGGCAACAGCGCATCCTTCCCGCTGCAACTGCCGCCAGACCTTGCGAGCACCGTAGACCTCGAAATTCTCCGCGAACACGCGCCGGATATCCGCCTCGAGCGCCTCATCCCGCCGGGCCCGTTCTGACCGCCTCTCGGGGTTGGCCCGCTTCGCGACATGCTCGTAGTAGGTCGATGGGGCGATCGGCAGGACCCTGCAGATCGGCTCGACCCCATAAGCCCCGCGGTGATCATCGATGAACGAGATCATGGTTTGAACCGGCGGTCGAGCTCCGCCTGGGCAAAATATGCCGACGCCTTGCGCAGGATCTCATTCGCCTGGCGAAGCTCGCGGTTCTCGCGTTCCAGTGCCTTCAGCTTCGCCGACACTTCCGACGGAACACCAGGCGAGCGGCCGCTGTCGCGATCCACCTTCTGCACCCATTCACGCAGCGTATGCGGTGAGCAGCCAAACTTCGCGGCTATCGACACCATCGCCGCCCACCGCGAGGGATGTTCGCCCTCGTGCTCCAGCACCATCCGCACCGCCCGCTCGCGGACTTCAGGAGAAAACTTGTTCGTCGTCGGACTCGTCATGGCTCCATCCTATTTGGGAGTTGGAGCCTCCGGTAAACCCAGGGCGGTTCAAAAGAGCGGAACGTGGAATGGCATTACATCGCGCCCGGCAAGCCCCAGCAAAACGGGTTCGTCGAAAGCTTCAACGCCCGGCTCCGGGACGAGTGCCTGAACGAGACCTTGTTCACGAGCCTGCCTCAAGCGAGGTCCGTGCTGGCCGCCTGGCGTCACGACTACAATCATCACCGCCCCCATTCGAGCCTGGGCAACAAAACCCCGGCAGAGGTGGCGGGAAAAATCAGCGGCGCGCCGGGTTGGGGGTTAACCTGCGGATTCCGGAGAATTCGCCCATGGATTCCGATTTTACTCAGCAGTCGGTAATATAGGCGACAGTTGGTGCTTTGAAGAATGATTGCACGAGACGTGGTTTGCGCTTGATGGCGGCGAGTTGGGCTTCGATTTTGTCCTGAAGCTTTTCGCCTTGGCGTAGCGGAGTCCGGGCGACGCCCGTCCGCTTCATGTGGCTCCAGACCAGTTCATCTGGGTTCAGGTCAGGGGCGTAGCCTGGCAGAAAATGCAACGTCAGCATTCCATTGGTCGACGCCACGTAGGCTTTCACCAGCGCTGTTTTGTGGGCAGGCAGCCCGTCGAGGACCAGGTGCACCGGCCTCGTGCGGTGCCGCATCATCCGGCGTAGCAGCGCTACGAACAACTCAGCATTCAGGCCGCCTTCATAAGTGCAATACCAGAACCCGCCGCGGGCTGTCACCGCCGAGGCGGCGCTGATCGATTGCCGTTGGCCCGGACGCTCGACGATCGGCGTCTGTCCCTTCACGCCCCAGGTCTTGCCATGCACGGCGTCGGCCCGAAAGCCGGACTCGTCCCAGAAAAAGACCTCGCCGCCACAGGACTTGGCCTGCCTGGCGATTTCAGGAAACCGCTCACGTCGCCATGCCTCGATCGCCTCCGGATCGCGCTGATAGGCACGCTGCAACGGCTTTTGCGGCGTCAGGCCCAGTTTCGACAGCAGTTCGCCCACAGCCGTCACACCGAGTTTGATACCAAACTTGCGCTCGATCAGTTCGGCCACAACGTGCCGGGTCCACAGCCCGAAATCCAGGCCGTATTGGCGCGGATCGCGGCCATTGATCCAACGCAACACCTGCTGCTCCTGGCGCGGCGTCAGACGCCGCGGCCGGCCGGTTGCCGGCCGTGACCGCAAGGCTTTCACCCCGACCCCAGGCTTCGATGCCGCGCTGAGCCATTTATAGATTGTTGTGCGGCTGAACCCGTATGAGGCAATCACCAAAGAGGCCGCTTCGCCCTCGCGCACCCGCTCTACAGCCATCAGCCGGATGGTTTCCAGGGTGCGATGATCAAATCTGCGACCGTCCCGTTTCATGCCAGAATTATATCATCCCCGCAAACATACGACTAGCAAAATGTCGTCTTAATTACCGACTGGTGAGTAATTCGCCCACGATTCCGACGTTTATTCGCCCGGGGATTCCGAGATTTATTCGCCCGGGTAGCGGTCTCTGTGGCTGTTGATTTCGTTGCTCTCCTGTTCTCGTTGGGTCAAGCGGTTTTTGGGGTTTGCTTGCGGATCTTGCGCAGGCTTTCGCCGGTGAGTTCGATGCGGTGGGCATTGTGGAGCAGACGGTCGAGAATGGCGTCGGCGTAGGTCGGATCGCCGATCAGCTCATGCCAATGCGCCGGGGGGATCTGGCTGGTGATGATGGTGGCGCGGCGGCCGTAGCGATCCTCGACGATCTCGAGCAGGTCGTGACGGGCGCCGGCGTCGAGTGGAGCAAGGCCGAAGTCGTCGAGGATCAGTAGATTGACGGCACCGAGGGTGCGGATCATCCGGCCGTGACGCCCTTCGGCGCGGGCGACCGCGAGTTCTGCGAAGAGTTTGGGGGCGCGCTGATAGAGCACGGTCCTGTCATCGCGACATGCCTTGTGACCGAGGGCACAGGCCAGCCACGATTTTCCGACCCCTGTCGGCCCGCTCAGGACGAGATTGTCGTGCGCGTCGATCCACTCACCCTGGATCAGCTTCTGGAACAGAGCCCGATCGAGGCCGCGGGCACTCCGGTAATCGACATCCTCGATTGCAGCGTCATGGCGCAGCCTGGCATGGCGCAGCCTTGTGCTCAACCGCTTGTCACGTCGGACGGTGATCTCGCGGTCGAGCAGAAGACCGAGCCATTCGGCGTGACTGAGGCTGGGGGTTTCGGGATTGGCGTGCAGCTCGGTGAACGCGCGGGCCATGCCTGCAAGACCGAGCTGGTGGATCTGATCGAGGGTCGGATGGTTCAGCATGAGGCTTCTCCTTGTCATCAGTGGAAATATCCGCCGCCCCGGATGTTGGGGTGGCGGATCGGGGTGGGATCGGGACTGGCGGTGCCGGCGGCTCGCTCCAGCCGGTTATCGAGGATGGATTTGACCGAGCCGTAGGTCAGGGTGCCGATGGTGAGCGCGCGCTCGGCCGCGGCATCGAGCCGGTCGGCGCCAACACTGCGGGCCAGGCGAAGGATGCCGATGCAGGCGCGGAACCCCTGCTCCGGATGAGGCCGGCGTTCGAGGATCAGGGTGCAGAGTGTCGCGACCGAGGGACCAAGCCGTGCGGCTTCCTGATGGATCCGTGCGATGGTCCAGTCGCCATAACGCCGGTGGCTCGAGGGCATGTGCTCGGCGATCGTCGTGTGTTTGCCGTTACCCGGCCTGCGTGCGTGCACGGCGATCCGTTCGCCACGGAGAAAGATCTCGACCGTGCGCACGGTGAACCGGGCCTCGACCTCGGCGCGGGCGTGCCGGTAGGGGACGGAGTAAAAATGCTTCTCGATCTCGACGTGATAATCGATGCCGACCCGCCGGCGCCGCCATTGCGCCAGCACATAGGGTTCGGCCGGCAGTTCCTTCAGCGCGGGACGATCGAGTGTTTCCAGCAGATGCCGTCTTGTCGCCCCCAGGCGACGGACGACCCGCTCCTCGTTCAGCCAGCGGCAGAATTCAGCGATCGCGGCATTCAGTTCGGCGAGGCCGTAAAATGCCCGGTTGCGCAGCTTGCCCAGCAGCCACCGCTCCGCCAGCAAAACCGCCACCTCGACCTTCGCCTTGTCACGCGGCCGCCGCGGCCGCGCCGGGAGAATGGCCGTGCCGTAATGGCGCGCCATATCGGTGTAGGTCCGGTTGACCTGTGGATCGTAGAGGCAGGCGCGGATGATCGCGACCCTGGCGTTGTCGGGCACCAGCAGCGCCGGCACGCCGCCAATTGCTGCCAGAGTGCGATTATGCGCCTCGATCCAGTCCGGCAGGGTCTGGGTCCAGGTCGCCTCAGCATAGGTGAAGCTCGATGCGCCGAGAACGGCGACGAAGATCTGGGCCGCACGCGTCTCGCCGGTGAGCCGGTCGATCACCACCGGCACCGTGTCGCCGGCATAATCGACGAACAGCTTCTCGCCCGATGCGTGGGTCTGGCGCATCGTCACCGGTAGCCGGGCTTCCCAGCTCCGGTAGAGCTCGCAGAACCGGCTGTAGCGATACCCATCCGGGTGCTCGGCAATATACTCGTCCCACAGGATCGACAGCGTCACGTGCTTGCGCTGCAACTCGCGGCGGATACGCCCCCAGTCCGGCTCATCCACACGTCGATGCCCCGGCCGCTTGCCCACCGCGCCGTCGAACAAGCGCCTTTCCAATGCCGCTTCGGACAGCGCCAGAGCCCCTGGCCCATCGAGCCCGGCCGCCTCCAGTCGCCGCAGCGTCAAGCGCACCGTCGATGCCGCAACCCCGACCCGGATCCCCACCTGGCGGGTCGAAAGCCCCGCCATCCTCAATCTGACAATCTCGCGCACATCGCGCATCGCAATCCGCTCCACTGGCATTCATCCGCTCCCTCGATCAGCCAAAGGGAGGGAACCTGAACCAGCCAGCAGAGACCTCAAGCCAACCCGGCCAACCCCGCCCGCCTGGGCGAATAAAAGTCGGAACAGGTGGGCGAATTAATCTCGGAATAGGTGGGCGAATAATTCCCGGAATCCCGGGCGAGTTAATCTCGGAATCCCGGGCGAATTGAGCCCGGAATCAGCAGGTTAACCCCCAACCCGGCTGTTGCACCTACGCCCAATCGTGGGCATCACTCGGGGATGAGACTCTACTCGTGAATGGCGGGAACTTGGGGCTCAGACCACCGAAATCGCGCTCCGGTTCGGCCGCCCGCGCCCTCTCCGTTTCTGACCCTTCCTCCGCCGCCCCGGCGCTCAATTTCAGCGATAAACTTCCCTTCCCGTGCCGCCGCCCAATGCACCGCGGCCAGATCGACCTCCTGTCCCGGTACCAAAGTGTGAGCCAACGGCATGCTGTGTTCGTTGATGCCCTGGACCATAATCAGGCTGTCCTGCCGCCACTGATCTCGGCTATGAACGGGGCCTCATTCGCCGCGAGTGCCAGCCCCCCGGCCATCAGCGGCGTCAGCTTCAGGCCGAGAAGCGGCAGAGCGTCATAGGCGAAAACCAGTTGCAGGATCAGCGGCGTTCCTCGAAAAATAGCCACATAGGTCCGTCCGAACCCGGCCAGCAGCGCAAAGCGGGAAAGCTGCATCGCCGCGAGCACGACGCCGATCAGCAGGCCGCCACCCAATCCGAGGCATGTCAAGTCGAGCGTGACGATGATGCCCCGGAGCAGATACGGCATGGCCACTTAGTGGAAGAAGAGATCCATCAGCCGGTCGTCACGAGTCTCGGCGTAGCTCTGCATCCAGTCGACACAGGAGCGGTCGGAGCCTGAGACGAACAGCCGGAGCAGTGTGGCGACGAAGACGGCGCGTTCGACGGCAACGCCGAACTGACGGCCTTTGAGGAGATGGTTCAGCACCTCGCCGATGCCGAGCCGGTCCCAGAGGCGGCCGAACAGCAGGGGGGCACCGATCCTGTGGGCGGCGATCCGGCCGGCATCGATATCGGAGAGGATGATGGAACGTTCGGCGTGCCGTGCGATGGAGGCGACGAGCCTGTCGAGTTCGCCGGATGCGGCGAGGACATCCTTGCAACCGAGGGGTTTGATGATGCGCTGGCGGACGGATTTGCCCACGCGGACGCTTTCGACGAGGTAGAGATAGCTGTGGCCGCGGGCGACTCTCTCGACAACGAACATGCTGATGTTGTGACGGCAGAACCATGCCGAATTCAACAAAGAACTGCTATTCCTTCTTCCTGTGATGGGGTGATTTGTGCTGGATCGACCTGAAGTTTGGGCCGCATCCGAACCCGCCGCAGCACCCGCGCGTCATCACCTCAACCTGGCCCGACAGCGCTCGTCCATCAACAAAAAACCGGGCTGCATACCTCCCGGCTGATAACCCGCTGGGGCTCTTTCGCTCGGCTGATCGTCGCCTGCGGCGCAGCAAGCGCATCTCTTGGGAGTCGAGGCATTCAGACGGGGCTGCGCGCAATCGATTTGATCGCCTCTCTGACCTTGCCCGAAGACCGTTCGATTTCGCGATCCTGCGCCTCTATCTCGGCCTTGACCGCTGCCTCGCTGCCGGGACCATCGGCAATTGATTTCAGGATCTTGCGGCGGGAACTGCGGCTGCCATCGGCATAGGTGACGTCGAACAGGACAATGGCCCGATCGATTCGGCGCTTCATTGCTTTACCGCTTCTACCGAGAAGTCCGACGCATCTGCGTCCGCTGCGTCAGGGGTGTTCGCCTGGATCGGAAGATCGCCTTCTTGGCCCGACTTGCGTCGCAACGCCGCGTCACGCCTCTCCAGATCCTTGGCTTCTTTTTTCGCCTGCTTGAGGCGGTTACGCTCTGCGCGTTGCAAGCCGTAATTTTGCCTGAAGACCACTCGCTATTTTCCTTTTGTCTTCGGAACGCGACAGCATCCGAGACGAATTGACCCATTTCGTCGCTCTTGCTCGGAAGCCATACAGCGTCATGGCATCATCAACGGCCAGGCAGATGTTTATCCGGGGCGTGCATATGTTACCGGGCGCGCAAACTTCGGTCATGGCACATTCGCGTTGTGCGGTCAGCGACACCCCATCGGCTGACCGATGGGGGCGCTATAGATTGAAGGTTAGGCGGCCTGCAAATTCACGGCCGACATTTTGCCCTGCTGGCCGCGCTGCAATTCATAATTGAGCTTCTGTCCTTCATTGAGGGAACCCAGACCCGCACGCTCGACGTCGGACACATGGACGAATACGTCCTTCGAGCCGTCGTTTGGCATGATGAATCCATAACCTTTTTGGGAATTGTACCATTTAACCGTGCCCTGCGACATGGCTTGTCTCCGTCGTTTCGGCGGTCCGCAGGATGCAGACCTATTTACCTTCCAAGAGGGGAAACCGACGGATCAGCGCCGCATGTGAGGGTACACAAACCCCGGCAAGAAAAGTGCCGTTTCGGACTTATGAGCGCTCAGGAAGAAAAACACAACACGGGCCATGATGATAGCGTCCGTCAATGTGGTGGAAATTCTGGTGTAGCTGAAGCGGCCAATGGTCACGCGGCGACGGTGGAAATTCGTGGTGTATCGGCATCGATGGCGGGTGCCATGAGTTCGACCATTCCCTCGATCTGCATATAGCCTGAAGTTTTCACTGATTCGAAAGCAAATTCCCTGTATTTATCGGTGAACTTCGAGATCTGATTTTGCCGCTTACTGGACACGCATGGGGTCGATCCCGATCAGGGCGAAGGCGGTGGTTTGCAGCGACGTGGGGTTTGCCAGAGCGGTGAAGGTGGCGTTCGGCGCCTTGGGTAGGGAGGCGGTGTTGAGGGTCTGTGTGGCGAGATGCGCCATCAGGTCGGTGAAGCTCGAAATCGGCAGGTTCTGGTCGTTGCGGCGTCGCCCGCGCTTGCGATCGGCGGCCGGGGATATCGATGCGGGGGCAACCGGCGATGAGCGTTCAGTTTCCGCGCCTGGCCGGTCGTGATCCTGGAACAGCAGGGGCTTGAGGGCGTCGCGCAGATGCCATTCGACGTAATAGGCCATCATGCAGAGGAAGACGTGGGCACGCACCCGCGGCGAGAGCCAGTGATGCACCGGGCGGATCGCGAGATCGACCGATTTGAGGGACCGGAACGCCCGTTCCACCCGTGAGAGATCCTTGTAGGCTGACACGGCTTCGGTCTCGCTCATGACGTCCGCGCTCACACTGGTGCGGATGACATAGATGCCGTCGAGGGCCGCCTCGCGCGCGATGCTGGCGGCGTTGCGCTGGAAATCGAAGCGGCTGGCGGTGATGGTGAGATCGAAATGCTTGGCCATCTTGCGCTGGTTGATCACCGCCCCCACCGCCAGCCCGATCGCGGCCTCGCCATGAAGAGGAGCGCGTTTGCGCCGTGTCGCATCCCGGATCCGCGCCAGTTCCGTCTCGGTGGCCACGAGCAGCGCCTCGCGCTTGCGCCGTCGTTCGGTCGCCAGGGCGGCGTTGCGACAGGCGATCAGCCGCTCGCCCGGATAATCGGGCGACGTGATCGCGGCGATATCGCGCTCGTCGAACAGCGACATCTGCAGCGGTCCCTCGGCAAGATCCTGGATCTGCCCCGCGCGCAGGCAGCTGATCCAGTCCAGCCCCGCCGGCTTGATCGTCTCGCGGATCCGCGCCGTGGTGATCATTCCGCGATCACCCACCAGGACGACGCGCTCGAGATGGAACCGGCGCTTGAGTTTCTCCACCTGGGCGGCGATCGTCGCCGGATCGGCGGTGTTGCCTTCGAACACTTCCACTGCGATCGGCCGCCCCTCGCGATCGCACAGCAGACCATAGACGATCTGCGGCCGATCGGGCCGGTGATCCCGGCTGTATCCGTGGTGTGCCAGTTCGCAATGCCGGCCTTCGAGGTAGGATGAACTGACGTCGTAGAGCACCAGCGTGCCGTCGCGCAGATGGCGCCTTGCAAACTCCCGTTCGATCCGCCCCTGCTGCGTGCCCAGCCAGTCCAGCGCCGCATAGATCTCGCGCTCTTCAATGACACCGAGATCAAGCATCTGCCCGAGGCTCGATGTTGCGGTCTCCGGGTTCAGGCCGCGCAGGGTCGAGAGCTTCGATCCCGGCGCGATCACCCGGCCGGCGATCAGCGCCAGGGCGAGACTGCGCTCGCGCGACGCCCTCCGGCCCAGCAGGCGGGGTATCCCGAGCTTGCGCATCATCCCGAGTGCCGCCGCCACATGACCATGCGGCAGCGAACGCCGGATCTCCAGCGCCTGATCGGCACCACCAACCACCGCGCCACCCGCGAGCAGCGCTCGTAGGCCATCGATCAACGCGGGCGGCATCTGGCTCAGATTGGCGATGGTACGCTTGTGAACCTTCCGCCCCTCGCGGAAACTCTCCCGCAACAGCACGGCCGGCGCCGATCGGCCATTCGGAACCACATCGATGAACATAACCCGAGCGAATCACAGATCGAGTCGCACCGCAAGCCCCATTTATGGACACAAAACGCTCGCAAGAAATCAGCGCTACGCGAGGCTATCCGCCACGTTCAGGTCATTCCCAAGTAAAAACTTCAGTATAGCGGTTCTGTGTCTGCCATTCGTCGTTGGCCTCGAGCAGCACGGCCCCGATCAGGCGGATGATCGAACCTTCATTGGGAAAGATGCCGACGACATCGGCGCGGCGCTTGACCTCCTTGTTCAGGCCCGACTTAAACAGTCAAACCCGGAACGATACGGTATCGTAAGTTGAGATCTTTGATTTCACTCGAGATTTTCGTAGGCACGTCGGGATTTTGCAAAAACGTGGTGCTAAATAATTGCGCAAATTGCTTCTTTTAACTTGATTTATGATTGGTTTTCGGCTGCCAATTCGGCATGTTCGTGCGCGAGAAGCGAATCAACGGCTACAGCTACCTTTATCTGGTCGAGAGCGTCCGTGAGGACGGGCGCAGCAAGCAGCGCATCATCAAGAACCTGGGCCGGAAGGAAGTCGTCCTGGCCGATGGAGGTCTCGACCGCCTCGCCGCCTCGATCGCGCGCTATGCCGACCGTGCCTCGGTCCTGGCCCAGCTGGCGGCAGGCAATCCGGACGGGCTGAGCTGCAAGCGGATCGGCGCGCCGCTGTTGTTCGGCCGACTGTGGCAGGAGAGCGGGATCGCTGCTGTGTTCGAGGAGCTGCTGGCCGGGCGGCAGTTCGAGTTCCCGGTCGAGCGCGCGGTGTTCGCCACCGTGCTCCACCGGATCATGGTCTCGGGCTCGGATCGCGCCTGCGACAAATGGCTCGAGGATTACGACATTCCCGGCACCGAGGAGCTCGGCCTGCATCACCTCTACCGCGCCATGGCCTGGCTCGGCGAAGAGCTGCCGGACGAGGAACAGGGGGATGCCACGCCCTTTGCGCCACGGACGGTGAAGGATCTGGTGGAAGAGCGTCTCTTCGCCCGACGGCATGATCTGTTCACCGACCTCTCGGTCGTGTTCATGGACACCACCTCGCTGTATTTCGAAGGTGCCGGCGGCGAGACGCTGGGCGCGCGGGGCCACTCCAAGGATTACCGCCCACAGCTCGCGCAGATGATCCTCGGCGTGGTGATCGATCAGGACGGAAGGCCAATCTGCACCGAGATGTGGCCAGGAAACACCGCCGATGTCTCGGTGCTGGTGCCGGTGATCGACCGCCTGCGGTCGCGCTTCGGCATCGGCCGGGTCTGCGTCGTCGCCGATCGCGGCATGATCAGTGCCGCGACGATCGCCGCGCTGGAGGAGCGCGGGCTGGAATACGTGCTCGGCGCAAGGGAACGCACCGACCGCATCGTCCGCGAGGTGGTGCTGGCCGATGAGCGCCCCTACACCCCGCTCTGCCTCGAGCGCGCCGGTGGCGACGAGACCCAGCTCTTCATCAAGGAGGTCAAGGTCGCGGGCAAGCGCTATATCGTCTGCCGCAACGAGGCGGTGGCCATCGAAGAGGCCGAGACCAGGCGCAAGGTGGTCGCCGCCCTCGATCGTCAGCTGACGCGCGGCGATAAGGCGCTGATCGGCAACTCCGCCTATCGCCGCTTCCTGCGCCCGGTCAGTGACGCAAAGCCCGGCCGCAAGCACAAGCTGTTCGAGATCGACGCCGGCAAGCTCGCCGAGGAAGCCCGCTTCGACGGCGTCTTCGTGCTGCGCTCCAACGCCCGGATTTCACCGCTGCAGGCGGTGATCCGCTACCGGGACCTGCAGAATGTCGAACGGCTGTTCCGTGTCGCGAAGGCGACAATGCGCACCCGGCCAATCTACCATTCCTCCGACGCCGCCATCCGCGGCCACGTCTTCTGCTCGTTCCTCGCGCTGATCCTGCACCAGGCGCTCGACGAAAAACTCCGCCGGGCCGGCAAGCGCGTCGAATGGGCCGATCTCCTGCGTGATCTCGACCGCCTCCAGGA
Organism: Acidocella sp. C78; assembly: GCF_907164655.1. NCBI lineage: Bacteria > Pseudomonadati > Pseudomonadota > Alphaproteobacteria > Acetobacterales > Acidocellaceae > Acidocella > Acidocella sp. C78. The sequence continues at coordinate 41,555 of NZ_CAJQZK010000003.1, read as the reverse complement.
GGTCACCATCAGCAAGCGCGGGCAGCAGATCGTCCTGCGCACCCCAGCAACCAACTCGATCGGGCCGATCTTCAAGGCCGCCGGCGTCGCCCTGCCAGCCAACGTGCGAGACGCATCCGCTTCCTGATCCAAATCCTCCCGAAAGCCGCAGGGTGTGGTGCTAAGAAACCACGCGCCCACAATACATGGCTGTTTTCATTGGACTATTTTCAGGTCGCTGTTCAAGTCGGGTCAGGCGTTCGAGCGGATTGGTCGAGTGAATTTTGGTTCGGTGCTGGGCCCGGGTTCGCGGTCATGAGGCAGACGTGAGGAAAGTCTGTCTATTTTCCGATGGATTTTCGATGCGGAATCGGAGCGTGTATCTATGAGGCGGCCTTGGCCTGCGGCGGCTCGATGACTGTGAGCAGCTTCTTTGGCTTTGATATTCCAAGATTTTTCAGGATCTCGGCAGCTTCGGGGCTGATTTTCGTGCGCTGAACAATAGTCCGGCCGGCGATCTGATAGCGGACCGCCTTGAGGCCGGCCAGGATGTGGGCGATCCGCGCCCAGGGAAGGCCGCAGCGCAACTCCGCCGAGCGCTGTATCTGCAGGGCAAGGACGCAGAGCCGGACATGCGCCTCGATCCGGCGCGGGCTCCAGTGATACATCGGCCGGACCTCGAGCCCGGTCTGCTTCATCCGCCGGAAGCAGGCTTCGATGATGGTCCCGCCTTTGTAGCCGAGGGCGACGTCCTCGGTGGACAGCGTGTCGTCGTTGGTGATCACGACGAACTTGCCGTCGAAGCGGGCGGCATGGGCGATCTTTCCGGAATCCAGATGCGGCCTGCCGGCCGCATCCGTGCTCAGGTAGCGGCCGTAGCGGCGCGAGGTGAGCAGTGCGCAGGCGGCCTTGGGATGCTCGGCATCACGTGCGGCGAGCAACGCCAGTTCGGCGCGCAGGCCGGCCAGAACCTCGTCGCGATGCTGGCGCTGCCGCTCGGCTTCCTCAGGGTTCAGGCAAAGAACGTAACGCTTGCGCCGCTCACCGTCGCCGACCACGACCTCCTTGGCCTGAAGATTGTCGGCAACCTTCCGATAGCGCCCCGGTCGGGTCAGAACCGCCTCATCCACATCGCGCAGCCGGCGCATCGGCACCGCCAGGATGTAGTGGCCGAGCCCCTTGCTCAGCGCCATCAGATTGTCCGCCGAATACATGCCAGCGTCGCCGACGAACAGGCAGCGCCCAAGGTTCCAGGCGCGCAGATCCTCCTTGATCCTCGCCACCGTCGCGACATCGGCGGTGTCGCCCGGCAGCACCCAGGAGCGAACCGGCATGCTGTCCCGTGTCACCGCCATGGCGATGATCACCTGCGGCTGATTGTCGCGTCCTTCCTTGCTGTGGCCGCGCCGGCGCAGCGGGGCGAACAGCCGCCCGGCCCAGACTTGCTCGGTCTCGTCGGCCTCGTCGATCTCGAAATAGGCCGTCGTGGTGTCATAGAAGATCAGATCGACATCGAGGCGGAACAGGTCGGCGGCCCGCAGGAACACCGCCCGCTCGATCGCGTCGGCCCAGACCGCCAGAACATCGAGGGCGCGGTAGAGGTGGTCGACCGTCAAATCAGTCGCCTCCGGCAGCCAGGCAGTGTCGGTGAGCCACCGCTCCGCGCAGGCACGCTTCGAGCCTGGATCATCGAGCCGGTTCGCCGCCATCGCGAACAACGCCGCCTCATGCGGAGCGGTGAGCTCCGCCTTGCTCAGGCAATCCCTGACCGCCGGGCCGATGCCGAGTTCCTCCCACAGATGCCGCGCTGTCAGCGGAATGCCGAACTCGAAGGCGGCGTCGATCTCGATATCGGGCGGCGCGGTGCCTGCCGGCGCGCCATCACCGACCTGCTCGTCATCGCCCAGCACACGGTTGATGCTGCGCACCAGCCGCTCGAGAGCGGCGCGATCGAGTTGATCCGCACGGCCGAAACTGTGGATCACCTGGGTCTCCGACCGCTTGCTGTCGGTGTTCCAGACGTTCTCCGCGAGCCCATAGTAGCGGACCGTGGAGCCGTCGCGGTTCCGGCGCTGGGTGACACGCAGATACATGCCTATCGAATAGCGTATCTCGTCAGGTTATAAAAGACACAAGGCCGAGAGTCGTGTGTCTATGTGTTGGCGCAGATTCCGCCCACTCCACGATCATTCAATCCAACCAATTCAACCACTTGCCCAAGCCACACACAGCCAAACCCGACTTGAACAGCGACCTGAAAATAGTCCAATGAAAACAGCCATGTATTGTGGGCGCGTGGTTTCTTAGCACCACACCCTGCGGCTTTCGGGAGGATTTGGATCAGGAAGCGGATGCGTCTCGCACGTTGGCTGGCAGGGCGACGCCGGCGGCCTTGAAGATCGGCCCGATCGAGTTGGTTGCTGGGGTGCGCAGGACGATCTGCTGCCCGCGCTTGCTGATGGTGACCTCCTGGAGGCGGTCGAGATCACGCAGGAGATCGGCCCATTCGACGCGCTTGCCGGCCCGGCGGAGTTTTTCGTCGAGCGCCTGGTGCAGGATCAGCGCGAGGAACGAGCAGAAGACGTGGCCGCGGATGGCGGCGTCGGAGGAATGGTAGATTGGCCGGGTGCGCATTGTCGCCTTCGCGACACGGAACAGCCGTTCGACATTCTGCAGGTCCCGGTAGCGGATCACCGCCTGCAGCGGTGAAATCCGGGCGTTGGAGCGCAGCACGAAGACGCCGTCGAAGCGGGCTTCCTCGGCGAGCTTGCCGGCGTCGATCTCGAACAGCTTGTGCTTGCGGCCGGGCTTTGCGTCACTGACCGGGCGCAGGAAGCGGCGATAGGCGGAGTTGCCGATCAGCGCCTTATCGCCGCGCGTCAGCTGACGATCGAGGGCGGCGACCACCTTGCGCCTGGTCTCGGCCTCTTCGATGGCCACCGCCTCGTTGCGGCAGACGATATAGCGCTTGCCCGCGACCTTGACCTCCTTGATGAAGAGCTGGGTCTCGTCGCCACCGGCGCGCTCGAGGCAGAGCGGGGTGTAGGGGCGCTCATCGGCCAGCACCACCTCGCGGACGATGCGGTCGGTGCGTTCCCTTGCGCCGAGCACGTATTCCAGCCCGCGCTCCTCCAGCGCGGCGATCGTCGCGGCACTGATCATGCCGCGATCGGCGACGACGCAGACCCGGCCGATGCCGAAGCGCGACCGCAGGCGGTCGATCACCGGCACCAGCACCGAGACATCGGCGGTGTTTCCTGGCCACATCTCGGTGCAGATTGGCCTTCCGTCCTGATCGATCACCACGCCGAGGATCATCTGCGCGAGCTGTGGGCGGTAATCCTTGGAGTGGCCCCGCGCGCCCAGCGTCTCGCCGCCGGCACCTTCGAAATACAGCGAGGTGGTGTCCATGAACACGACCGAGAGGTCGGTGAACAGATCATGCCGTCGGGCGAAGAGACGCTCTTCCACCAGATCCTTCACCGTCCGTGGCGCAAAGGGCGTGGCATCCCCCTGTTCCTCGTCCGGCAGCTCTTCGCCGAGCCAGGCCATGGCGCGGTAGAGGTGATGCAGGCCGAGCTCCTCGGTGCCGGGAATGTCGTAATCCTCGAGCCATTTGTCGCAGGCGCGATCCGAGCCCGAGACCATGATCCGGTGGAGCACGGTGGCGAACACCGCGCGCTCGACCGGGAACTCGAACTGCCGCCCGGCCAGCAGCTCCTCGAACACAGCAGCGATCCCGCTCTCCTGCCACAGTCGGCCGAACAACAGCGGCGCGCCGATCCGCTTGCAGCTCAGCCCGTCCGGATTGCCTGCCGCCAGCTGGGCCAGGACCGAGGCACGGTCGGCATAGCGCGCGATCGAGGCGGCGAGGCGGTCGAGACCTCCATCGGCCAGGACGACTTCCTTCCGGCCCAGGTTCTTGATGATGCGCTGCTTGCTGCGCCCGTCCTCACGGACGCTCTCGACCAGATAAAGGTAGCTGTAGCCGTTGATTCGCTTCTCGCGCACGAACATGCCGAATTGGCAGCCGAAAACCAATCATAAATCAAGTTAAAAGAAGCAATTTGCGCAATTATTTAGCACCACGTTTTTGCAAAATCCGTACCCATCCGGTCAGAGCCGCGGACGAGTCTATTTGGCTCTATCTCGGTGGATCAGGATGAGCTCGCGCAGATTTTCGATACCAAAGTCGGTGAAGGCTATGACGCCGCCGTCGCTGAGGTTGTAAACCCAGATCAGGCCGTCTTCGGGTTCCATCTCATTGGCGATGTCCGCGAGCCACTCCTCATCCTCGCCGAGGTCCCTGGCGACACGGTCAATCGTGAAGACGTGGTGGATTTTATTGGTCTGCACGATCAGGCGGCCAGGGCCCAGGATTGCGGTGTCCAGTTCCATGGCATCAATTTCTCGATGCTGGCGACTGGATGACTGGCGATGCGCGCGAGGATGTCGGCGAGCCATGCCTGTGGGTCGACGTTGTTCATCTTTGCCGTCGTGATCAGGCTGTACAACATGGCGGCCCTTTGACCACCGCGATCGGAGCCGGCGAATAGCCAGGATTTTCTGCCCAGAGCAAGGGTGCGTAGGGCACGTTCGGCCGCGTTATTGCTGAGACAAATCCGCCCGTCGGTCAGGAACCGGGTAAATGATGACCAACGGTTCAGCATATAGTCGATCGCCTTCGCCACATCGTTGTGGCGTGAGAGTTTGGCGCGCTCGGCGCGCATCCAGATCTCGAGTTCAGCGACGAGCGGGGCGCCGAGTTGCTGGCGCACCGCCAGGCGTTCAGCGGGTGACTGACCGTTGATCTCCCGCTCGATCTCGAACAGCGCGTCGATGCGCTGCACCGCGGCCAAGGCCATCGGCGCCACGAAGGCGGGGGTCTTACCCTGGGCCTTGCGCTTCGCGTTCCGCGCGATATCGGCCAGCTCGAAGAATTTTCGTCGGGCGTGCGACCAGCACGCCGCCTCGATGATCGGTCCAGGAGATCGGTTCAACTCGTAGAGCTTGTTGTAGCCGCCATAGGCATCGGCCTGGAATATGCCGCGGTATCCGGCGAGATGGGTTTGCGGATGAACGCCGGCGCGGTCACGTGAATAGTAGAACACCGCGCTGGGGGAACCCGATCCGCCGAACGGCCGATCATCACGCACATAAACCCACACGCGCGCCGTATCGGTCTGCCCTCGTGCCATCACCGGCACGGTGGTGTCGTCGCCATGCAGGCGCGCACCCGCGAACACCATCGTCTCGATGTGCTTGAACACCGGCTCCAGCGCCACGCAGGTAGCACCAATCAGATCGGCCAGGGTCGAGACGCTGAGGTGGATGCCTTCCAGTGCGAACCGTTCAGATTGACGGTTCAGCGGCTGATGCTGGCCGAATTTATCGTAGGCGATCATCGCGAGCAGGCCGGGACCGGCAAAAGCGCGTGGAATGGTGTGGAAGGGTGCTGGTTCCTGGCTGATCTTCTCACAATCGCGGCAGGTGAATTTCTCCCGCACATGCTGGATCACCTTGTATTGGCGGGGGATGGATTCCAGTGTCTCGGTCACCGTCTCCCCGAGCTTGGCGAGCCGCGATCCACCGCAGCAGGCGCACTGGGTCGGACCTGGCAGCACAACCCGCTCGCGTGGCAGGTGTTCGGGGAAGGGTTGGCGTGATGGGCGGTTGCGAGTGAAGCCGGCGACAGTCGTGGTTTTGGCCTTCGCGGCCACCTGCTCGGCGCGGAGTTCGTCCTCGGTCGCGGTGGTCTCGAGATCTTCGAGTTCCAGTTCCATCTGATCAAGCAGCCGCGCCGTGCGTTCCGCCTTGGGGCCGTAGAGCGCACGCTTGAGCTTCTCGATCTGCAGCTTCAGATGCGCGATATACGCTGCGGTATCGGACCGCCGAGCACGGTCGCCCAGAATGATCGCCTTCAGCGCAGCGATATCATTCGGCAGGGTCGAAGGATCGAGATCCATGCCCCGTATAGAATCACGAATTTCCAGGGTTTCGCTACAGAAATCCGCTCTGGACCAGGATTTTCCCCAGAATCTTCGCGCCTACCCGGCCGCTTGCGGCCGCCAGGTTTGTTGTGGATTTCGCCAGTCGATCCCCTCCAGAAGATAACCGATCTGACCAGCGGTGAGGGACACAACGCCGTCCGCAGTCTGCGGCCAGATAAACCGCCCTCGATCAAGGCGTTTCGAATACAGCGACATCCCCACGCCGTCGTGCCAGATCGCCTTGACCAGCGACCCGCCGCGTCCGCGAAAGAAAAAAACATCCCCGCAGAACGGCTCCCGTCCCAGACCTTCTTGCACTTGCAACGCGAGCCCCTTCATCCCGCGGCGCATATCCGTATGCCCCGACGCCAGCCAGACCCGCACACCGGCCGAGACCGGGATCACCGCCGCACCGCCGTCAGCACCCGACGCAAGGCGGCAACCCCAACTCCATCATCAACCCGAACACACGTCCCGTCCGGCAGCACGATCTCGATCCGGCTCGCATCGCATCGCGTGGCTCGCCTCTGCGACATCGGATCAACGCTCGCGTCGTTCACCGAAGCTGACTTGCCTGCCGCCCGCGGCATCGACAGTGCCGCACTCGCCATTACCCGCACCGGAATGAATTCCGGTACCATCGGCACCGGCACCAACTCACCACGCCGAACCTGACCGCGCCACTTCCACAATTGCCCTCTCGAAATCGCGTGCCGCCGCGCAACCAGCGCAAACACCGCACCCGGCGCCTCAGCCTCCGCCACAATCCGAAGCTTGTCCTCATCCCGCCAGCGGCGCCGGCGCTCTACCCCCGTGATAATCTCCATCCGCCCGCCGCCCCTTACCATGAATCAGCTCGTAGCAGCGCTCTTATGCACGCCTCCTTGCCGTACCGGCAGGCGGTTCACACCGGATGGATACCAAAATCCCGACGTGCCTACGAAAATCTCGAGTGAAATCAAAGATCTCAACTTACGATACCGTATCGTTCCGGGTTTGACTGTTTAAGTCGGGCCAAATGTGCCTCATGACCGCGAACACGGGCGGAGCTGATCCCGTGTCGACGGCAGACCTCCGCCGTCGACATCCCCGACTCCTGCTCTTTGAGGATGCCGATGATCTGCTCCTCGCTAAACCGACTGCTCTTCATATCGTCCGTCTCCCTGATGGGGCGGACTCTACCCATTTCTGGAGGAAATCCAGGGGCTCAGACCAAAAATATTGATAATATCTGGGTTTTATTTTATAAAAAATGTAACAAATTATCTATTATTTATCAAGGGGTTTTGCGATGCCTAATCAAACTCACAGAAGTGGAAAGCTTTGTGATGAATGGAGGGTTGCGGTCATCATAGCCTCTATCGGAAGACGGATCGAGATAGGGCAGTTGTTGCCACATCTCTTGTCGCAAACATTGCCGCCTTGGAAAATCATATTATCGGTCGAAAAGGATGATGATCTACCAGAGCATATTCCGACCGGCGTAGAAATCATAAAAGGCCCACGCGGCTTAACCACCCAGAGGAACCGCGGTCTCGAAGCTGTCATAGATGAATGCGACGTCATTGTATTTTATGATGATGATTTTATTCCTGCAAAAAATTCGATTTCAGAAATAGTAAATATATTCAAGAAATATCCAGATATTATTGCGTCTACAGGTCTTGTTTTGGCCGATGGCGTAAAAAAGGGGGGATTGAATATAGCGTTTCTGTCGAAATATTAAAAAAATCAGAAATTAAATATACAGATGAAAATATCAAGGATGTTGACTCGCTATACGGCTGCAACATGGCATTACGTACCATGGCTATTGGTAGCATCCGTTTTGACGAGACTTTGCCACTTTATGGATGGCAGGAGGATGTCGATTTGGCTGGACAACTTCTAGTCAAAGGCAGAGTTGTATCCGCTGATACGTTTCAGGGCGTCCACCGGGGCGTTAGTAAAGGCCGTACGCCGGGCACTAAGCTCGGATATGCCCAAGTCATTAACCCAGTATATCTCGTAAAAAAAGGAACAATGTGTTGGAAAAAGGCGTATATTCTTATTTTGAAGAATATTATTGCAAATCATACTCGTTTTTTTTTAGCGGAGCCATTCATTGATCGCCGCGGTCGTGCAAAGGGAAACTGGATTGGCCTTTGGCATATTCTAAACGGTAAATTAGACCCACAAGAGATCAATAGGATAAAGTAAAAATAGCTTATCTTTAGAGCATCATCCGATCAGATGGAGTCATCTGATCGGATAAACCCGGGTTCGCGGTCATGAGGCAGACGTGAGGAAAGTCTGTCTATTTTCCGATGGATTTTCGATGCGGAATCGGAGCGTGTATCTATGAGGCGGCCTTGGCCTGCGGCGGCTCGATGACTGTGAGCAGCTTCTTTGGCTTTGATATTCCAAGATTTTTCAGGATCTCGGCAGCTTCGGGGCTGATTTTCGTGCGCTGAACAATAGTCCGGCCGGCGATCTGATAGCGGACCGCCTTGAGGCCGGCCAGGATGTGGGCGATCCGCGCCCAGGGAAGGCCGCAGCGCAACTCCGCCGAGCGCTGTATCTGCAGGGCAAGGACGCAGAGCCGGACATGCGCCTCGATCCGGCGCGGGCTCCAGTGATACATCGGCCGGACCTCGAGCCCGGTCTGCTTCATCCGCCGGAAGCAGGCTTCGATGATGGTCCCGCCTTTGTAGCCGAGGGCGACGTCCTCGGTGGACAGCGTGTCGTCGTTGGTGATCACGACGAACTTGCCGTCGAAGCGGGCGGCATGGGCGATCTTTCCGGAATCCAGATGCGGCCTGCCGGCCGCATCCGTGCTCAGGTAGCGGCCGTAGCGGCGCGAGGTGAGCAGTGCGCAGGCGGCCTTGGGATGCTCGGCATCACGTGCGGCGAGCAACGCCAGTTCGGCGCGCAGGCCGGCCAGAACCTCGTCGCGATGCTGGCGCTGCCGCTCGGCTTCCTCAGGCCCGACTTAAACAGTCAAACCCGGAACGATACGGTATCGTAAGTTGAGATCTTTGATTTCACTCGAGATTTTCGTAGGCACGTCGGGATTTTGCAAAAACGTGGTGCTAAATAATTGCGCAAATTGCTTCTTTTAACTTGATTTATGATTGGTTTTCGGCTGCCAATTCGGCATGTTCGTGCGCGAGAAGCGAATCAACGGCTACAGCTACCTTTATCTGGTCGAGAGCGTCCGTGAGGACGGGCGCAGCAAGCAGCGCATCATCAAGAACCTGGGCCGGAAGGAAGTCGTCCTGGCCGATGGAGGTCTCGACCGCCTCGCCGCCTCGATCGCGCGCTATGCCGACCGTGCCTCGGTCCTGGCCCAGCTGGCGGCAGGCAATCCGGACGGGCTGAGCTGCAAGCGGATCGGCGCGCCGCTGTTGTTCGGCCGACTGTGGCAGGAGAGCGGGATCGCTGCTGTGTTCGAGGAGCTGCTGGCCGGGCGGCAGTTCGAGTTCCCGGTCGAGCGCGCGGTGTTCGCCACCGTGCTCCACCGGATCATGGTCTCGGGCTCGGATCGCGCCTGCGACAAATGGCTCGAGGATTACGACATTCCCGGCACCGAGGAGCTCGGCCTGCATCACCTCTACCGCGCCATGGCCTGGCTCGGCGAAGAGCTGCCGGACGAGGAACAGGGGGATGCCACGCCCTTTGCGCCACGGACGGTGAAGGATCTGGTGGAAGAGCGTCTCTTCGCCCGACGGCATGATCTGTTCACCGACCTCTCGGTCGTGTTCATGGACACCACCTCGCTGTATTTCGAAGGTGCCGGCGGCGAGACGCTGGGCGCGCGGGGCCACTCCAAGGATTACCGCCCACAGCTCGCGCAGATGATCCTCGGCGTGGTGATCGATCAGGACGGAAGGCCAATCTGCACCGAGATGTGGCCAGGAAACACCGCCGATGTCTCGGTGCTGGTGCCGGTGATCGACCGCCTGCGGTCGCGCTTCGGCATCGGCCGGGTCTGCGTCGTCGCCGATCGCGGCATGATCAGTGCCGCGACGATCGCCGCGCTGGAGGAGCGCGGGCTGGAATACGTGCTCGGCGCAAGGGAACGCACCGACCGCATCGTCCGCGAGGTGGTGCTGGCCGATGAGCGCCCCTACACCCCGCTCTGCCTCGAGCGCGCCGGTGGCGACGAGACCCAGCTCTTCATCAAGGAGGTCAAGGTCGCGGGCAAGCGCTATATCGTCTGCCGCAACGAGGCGGTGGCCATCGAAGAGGCCGAGACCAGGCGCAAGGTGGTCGCCGCCCTCGATCGTCAGCTGACGCGCGGCGATAAGGCGCTGATCGGCAACTCCGCCTATCGCCGCTTCCTGCGCCCGGTCAGTGACGCAAAGCCCGGCCGCAAGCACAAGCTGTTCGAGATCGACGCCGGCAAGCTCGCCGAGGAAGCCCGCTTCGACGGCGTCTTCGTGCTGCGCTCCAACGCCCGGATTTCACCGCTGCAGGCGGTGATCCGCTACCGGGACCTGCAGAATGTCGAACGGCTGTTCCGTGTCGCGAAGGCGACAATGCGCACCCGGCCAATCTACCATTCCTCCGACGCCGCCATCCGCGGCCACGTCTTCTGCTCGTTCCTCGCGCTGATCCTGCACCAGGCGCTCGACGAAAAACTCCGCCGGGCCGGCAAGCGCGTCGAATGGGCCGATCTCCTGCGTGATCTCGACCGCCTCCAGGAGGTCACCATCAGCAAGCGCGGGCAGCAGATCGTCCTGCGCACCCCAGCAACCAACTCGATCGGGCCGATCTTCAAGGCCGCCGGCGTCGCCCTGCCAGCCAACGTGCGAGACGCATCCGCTTCCTGATCCAAATCCTCCCGAAAGCCGCAGGGTGTGGTGCTAAGAGCCCGAATCTGAATGGTAGTGCGACTATCGGTGACGGGCGATTTTTCGTGTGAGCAGGCGGATATGGGCGAGGAAGAGCCATGCGGTGGCGCTGGTAACGGTGGCCTCGAAATCCCTTGCGAGACGTCGGCATCTGCCGAGCCAGGCGAAGGTTCTTTCTACCACCCAGCGCCGCGGCAGGAGTTCAAACCCGCTCGCGGCGTCGGAGCGCTTTACGATCTGTATGGTCCATTTGCCGATTTTGGCGAGGCGTCCATTGAGTTTAGGACCGGCATAACCGCCGTCAGCGAATATGTGCCGCAACCAGGGATACAGGGATTTGACGGATTTGAGCACGTCGGGCGCCCCGTCGCGGTCCTGAATACCGGCATGATGAACGACGGCACCGACGAGGTGGCCGATTGTATCTGTGATGATGTGGCGCTTGCGGCCCTTGATCTTCTTTCCGGCATCGAACCCGCGCGGCCCGCCGGCTTCGGTGGTCTTGACCGACTGACTGTCGATCACACCGGCTGTGGGCGAAGCCTCGCGTCCGGCCATTTCCCGCGCCTGCATGACTAGGACGTGATTGATGCGATCGAACGTGCCGTCACGACAGAAGCGGTAGAAATACCCCTGCACGGTGGTGAACGGAGCGAATTCCTTCGGGATCTGGCGCCACTGACAGCCGGTTGCCAGCATGTAGAAGATGGCCTCCACAATCCTTCGAAGCGCCACCCTTCGGGGTCGGCCTCGATGCTGCGGAGCGGGCATGAACGGCTCGATCATGGCCCATTCAGCGTCGGTGAGGTCGCTTGCGTAGCGCAATCCGGCCCGGCAATATCGTCGCCGAGCGATTTCAGTCCAGGTCATCGTGTCTCCGTCCGTCTTCGCAAACGAACTGAATCACAACTTACTGAAATCGCTCAACTATCTTTTTCGGTCCGGCTCTAAGAAACCACGCGCCCACAATACATGGCTGTTTTCATTGGACTATTTTCAGGTCGCTGTTCAAGTCGGGCCTGACGTGTCGAAAGCGACGCGCTCCAGAAGGCTGACGGAGAATAGGTCTGCATTGATAATATACAACAAAATCATCTAAATTACAATAAAATTTCTAATAATATCAATATTTTGATGGCCAGTTCGGCAAGCCCGCCCGTTCGTGGCGGTCTTGGTTTTTCGCGGTGAACACGCGACTATCGGGACCGTCGGATCTTGCCGAGGCGCTCGCGGTTCTCCGCTTCCTGTGTCGCCTTGAGCAGATACTCGTGAAAGATCTCGGTCGCGACGATACCGTCCGCGCGGTTGTAGTGCTCGGCCATTACGTCCTCGCACTCGGGGGCAAGAACACGCACCTTCTTCGACATGGCGTCCGCCAGCGGCTGTGAAAAACTCGCTAGTGTGCCGATTCCGAAGTTCCTATGCAGAGTGATCGTGGATGGCGTTGGTGCGCTGGCAGAAGCGTTGGACGGCGGCGAGGATTTCGTCGGCTGACTTGACCCAGCGGAATGGCTTAGGGTCGGCGTTGCGGGCGTCGATATAGGCGGTGATCGCCGCCTCCAGTTCTCGGACGGAGCGGTGCGCGCCGCGGCGGATCTGGTCATCGGTGAGCATGCCGAAGAAGCGTTCGACCTGATTGATCCAAGACGCCGAGGTGGGGGTGAAGTGCACATGCCAGCGGGGCCGTTTGGCGAACCAGTCGCGGATCAGCTTGGTCTTGTGGCTCGACGCGTTGTCCATCACCACGTGCACGTCGAGATCAGCGGGGACATTCTTCTCAACCATGTCCAGGAAGCGGCGGAAGTCTGCGGCACGGTGGCGTGGCATGCACTTGCCGATGATCGTTCCGATCTTGACGTCAAGTGCGGCGAACAACGATGTCGTGCCGTGCCGCTTGTAGTCGTGGGTGCGACGCTCGGCTTGCCCGGGACGCAGCGGCAAGATCGGCTGGGAGCGGTCGAGCGCCTGCACCTGTGTCTTCTCGTCGACGCAGAGCACCACCGCACGGTCGGGCGGGTTCAAGTAGAGCCCAACAATGTCGCGCACCTTCTCGATGAACAGCGGATCGGTCGAAAGCTTGAATGTCTCGCTTCGATGAGGCTGCAGAGAGAAGGCCCGCCAGATGCGGTGCACGGTCGATGGTGCCAGTCCGGACGCCCGCGCCATCGACCGAGTGCTCCAGTGCGTCGCCGCCGCGGGCAGCTTCTCCAGCGTCGTCGTTATCACCTCGGCAATCTTGTCATCGCCGATCTTGCGCGGCGCGCCGGGGCGAGGTTCGTCGAGCAGGCCATCCAGACGCTTCGCGGCAAACCGCGTCCGCCAGGTCGCCACCGTTACCCGCGTGATCCGGAGTTTCTCGGCGATCCCGAGATTGCTCATGCCGTCGGCGGCCAGCAGTATAATCTCGGCGCGCATTGCGTCCCCGCGAGCGATTTTGCGCCGTCGGATGCGCGTCTGAAGTTCAATGCGCTCCTCGTCACTCAACTCGATCCGAACCGCCTGTCCCCACGCCATCCTGACACCCTCCGAGATCTTCAGCGATCACAGAATCACCTTTAGGGGCTTATGGCTAGATATTTCAGAGACGGCACACTAGCAAGACACGTGCATTGGGGTTCTCACGCGCCAGCCGGACGGCCCGATGGATCGCCACAATGGTCTTGCCGGTTCCGGCCGAGCCGGCAACGCGTGCCGGTCCAGCAAAGGAACGCTCAACGAGCGATCGCTGAGAGGGATGAAGAAACACCCCCCATTTTTCCCACGGGAACGCGAGCGCCTGCTCCAGCTCCTCCTGGTCGGCGATAGGCCTGATACGCCGCAGAGCGTCGGGATGCGCGAAAGGATCAGCGGAAGCCGGAGCAGGCGCGGGGGCAGGAAGCCGGCCCGTGGTTGCGTATTCGAGCAACGCCTCCACCGCTTCGGCCGGCAGGTGATCGGCGAGTGCAAAGAAGCGATCCTCGCTCGCCTGGCGCACATCAAACAGCCAATCTGGCGGCACGCCAATCGACAACAGGGCATCGTCCGCCACGTTTCCAAACAGCATCGCCGCGTTTCCTGGCGCTGTCGCCATATCGGGAGCATCTGGCGAAGCGGCAGCACGCGGCGGCACGACATCCTCGACAAGCTCGCGCATCTCAACAATCTGAATTGCACCGGTCCGCGGGTGTGCCACGATTCTACGCCGCTCAGCCCATGCATACGCATCGTCATGATGGCCGACATAGGCCAGCAGCAGGTCTGCTCCAGTCTTGTGAATGACGATGCGGATATCCTGGCTTACGCGCACGGACCAGAAATGCGGGTCCTTCGACCGATCGATCCTGTGAAGCTTCAGCCCAGGCCGCGATGGGTCGACCTGCAGGTCGAATACCGCTGTCTTCACGGCCTTTTGCTCCGGCGCGGCAAGACGCGCGAGGGCTGCGGTAAAGGCGTCGGCGATTCGGAATGTCGCGGTCACCCGGGCCGAGACTCCTTCGACAAGGCGTCGATCCTGCCGACGATCCGCAGGATGAGGCCGGAGTTGAACGCATCCAGCAGAGCGCCATCACAGAACCGATCCTGGCGAATCACGACGGTCAGCAGCCGTGCGATTTGCTCCGGCGTGGCCTTGGCGAGGACGCTCTCATCGTCGCGCAGCGACTCTGCTTCCTCGCTCCCCGACCAGGATGGCCAGTCGAAACTACCCACGACCCAATTGTTGTCATAGGCCGCCTGGACGAATGACGTCGCTTGGTCACTCAGAACTGCATAAGGAACCGAAAAGCTTCCATCCGGATTTGGCTCCGTCCCGCTCATCCTGCCTGGATCGAAATGCGGCGACTCAAATTCTGGAAGGAACCGGGCGAGAGCATCGATATTTTCCTGGCTGAAAGTGCCGCTATCCATGGTCATTCCCAATTGATCAGAGGCTCGGGTTCGTACGGTCTTCTTGGCGTTCGCCTGAACGCTTGGAAATCAAGAGAGCGCATCATGCCTCCCATCAAATCTTTTAAGCAATCGCAAACACCTCCAATAATTTCCCTTTCGTGTGCATCGGGAAACATCCTTCTGGCTTGCAACAGATGCTGCCAGAAAATCATATCAAATGCAGATGACTGTATCCAATCAACACTTTCACCATAGCCAGCTATCCACTCTACACTACGCCGGATTCCAACATCCCTCTCAAAGAAAAATCCAGCGTTATTCTCGTTTCCAAACAGGCACGCCCCAAAAAATATCCCTTTTATACTTCCACCGATACTATTTCTTAAAATATTATTTAGTTGTGTTCTGCTTATCCGATCAACTGAACCATGAATCCCATTATCGTCTCCATGCGCACCAATATAAATATAGTTTTTTCTTGTATTATTTCCACATACATGGCCTAATATTGAACGAAGCGTTTCGTTTGTGGCAAAATTTTCAAAATGATATTCATGGATATTTTCAAATTGCATTTCCATGAGTAAATCAAAAAGTCCTTTAACAGATATATTTCTATTATTTTCCCAGCGACCTTCAAGTACAACCAATCCACTCACTGTCTATTTTCCCCCTGTTTTATAAACCAAAAACCTTCATCACCTCATCGCCGAAGTGATTGATCACCTTTACTGCAATTCTTCCGCTCGCCGGTCGCTCGAACGGGCGGGACGTGTCCGAATAGAGGGTTGCCCATGCGTCTTCGTCGATATCGGCCTGTAGCGCCGTCTTGAGGCTCTTGTAGGGGTCGTTGGCGCCGAGGAAGTAGGCGTGGCGGACAAAGAAACTCTCTTCGTCATAATCGGTATCGATGAACCAGGCCGCGATGCCGGCTGTGTCGTTCGAGCGGATTTCGCCGGTGTTGGGGTCGAACACGTCGACGCCGTTTACCTTGACCCGGATTTTTTCGCCGCCATCGTCGAGGATTTCCACGTCCGGCTCGCCGAACACGACAAACATGTTGCCGCGCCCGGTGTTCTTCAGTTCGGCCGACATGTGCATGTCCGGATTGATCCGCGCCTTGATGATCTTCAGGCTGCCGAGATTGCCCAATTCGGTGGAGTGGGTGCGGATTCCGGAGAATTCGCCCATGGATTCCGATTTTAATTCGCCCACGATTCCGACGTTTATTCGCCCGGGGATTCCGAGATTTATTCGCCCGGGTAGCGGTCTCTGTGGCTGTTGATTTCGTTGCTCTCCTGTTCTCGTTGGGTCAAGCGGTTTTTGGGGTTTGCTTGCGGATCTTGCGCAGGCTTTCGCCGGTGAGTTCGATGCGGTGGGCATTGTGGAGCAGACGGTCGAGAATGGCGTCGGCGTAGGTCGGATCGCCGATCAGCTCATGCCAATGCGCCGGGGGGATCTGGCTGGTGATGATGGTGGCGCGGCGGCCGTAGCGATCCTCGACGATCTCGAGCAGGTCGTGACGGGCGCCGGCGTCGAGTGGAGCAAGGCCGAAGTCGTCGAGGATCAGTAGATTGACGGCACCGAGGGTGCGGATCATCCGGCCGTGACGCCCTTCGGCGCGGGCGACCGCGAGTTCTGCGAAGAGTTTGGGGGCGCGCTGATAGAGCACGGTCCTGTCATCGCGACATGCCTTGTGACCGAGGGCACAGGCCAGCCACGATTTTCCGACCCCTGTCGGCCCGCTCAGGACGAGATTGTCGTGCGCGTCGATCCACTCACCCTGGATCAGCTTCTGGAACAGAGCCCGATCGAGGCCGCGGGCACTCCGGTAATCGACATCCTCGATTGCAGCGTCATGGCGCAGCCTGGCATGGCGCAGCCTTGTGCTCAACCGCTTGTCACGTCGGACGGTGATCTCGCGGTCGAGCAGAAGACCGAGCCATTCGGCGTGACTGAGGCTGGGGGTTTCGGGATTGGCGTGCAGCTCGGTGAACGCGCGGGCCATGCCTGCAAGACCGAGCTGGTGGATCTGATCGAGGGTCGGATGGTTCAGCATGAGGCTTCTCCTTGTCATCAGTGGAAATATCCGCCGCCCCGGATGTTGGGGTGGCGGATCGGGGTGGGATCGGGACTGGCGGTGCCGGCGGCTCGCTCCAGCCGGTTATCGAGGATGGATTTGACCGAGCCGTAGGTCAGGGTGCCGATGGTGAGCGCGCGCTCGGCCGCGGCATCGAGCCGGTCGGCGCCAACACTGCGGGCCAGGCGAAGGATGCCGATGCAGGCGCGGAACCCCTGCTCCGGATGAGGCCGGCGTTCGAGGATCAGGGTGCAGAGTGTCGCGACCGAGGGACCAAGCCGTGCGGCTTCCTGATGGATCCGTGCGATGGTCCAGTCGCCATAACGCCGGTGGCTCGAGGGCATGTGCTCGGCGATCGTCGTGTGTTTGCCGTTACCCGGCCTGCGTGCGTGCACGGCGATCCGTTCGCCACGGAGAAAGATCTCGACCGTGCGCACGGTGAACCGGGCCTCGACCTCGGCGCGGGCGTGCCGGTAGGGGACGGAGTAAAAATGCTTCTCGATCTCGACGTGATAATCGATGCCGACCCGCCGGCGCCGCCATTGCGCCAGCACATAGGGTTCGGCCGGCAGTTCCTTCAGCGCGGGACGATCGAGTGTTTCCAGCAGATGCCGTCTTGTCGCCCCCAGGCGACGGACGACCCGCTCCTCGTTCAGCCAGCGGCAGAATTCAGCGATCGCGGCATTCAGTTCGGCGAGGCCGTAAAATGCCCGGTTGCGCAGCTTGCCCAGCAGCCACCGCTCCGCCAGCAAAACCGCCACCTCGACCTTCGCCTTGTCACGCGGCCGCCGCGGCCGCGCCGGGAGAATGGCCGTGCCGTAATGGCGCGCCATATCGGTGTAGGTCCGGTTGACCTGTGGATCGTAGAGGCAGGCGCGGATGATCGCGACCCTGGCGTTGTCGGGCACCAGCAGCGCCGGCACGCCGCCAATTGCTGCCAGAGTGCGATTATGCGCCTCGATCCAGTCCGGCAGGGTCTGGGTCCAGGTCGCCTCAGCATAGGTGAAGCTCGATGCGCCGAGAACGGCGACGAAGATCTGGGCCGCACGCGTCTCGCCGGTGAGCCGGTCGATCACCACCGGCACCGTGTCGCCGGCATAATCGACGAACAGCTTCTCGCCCGATGCGTGGGTCTGGCGCATCGTCACCGGTAGCCGGGCTTCCCAGCTCCGGTAGAGCTCGCAGAACCGGCTGTAGCGATACCCATCCGGGTGCTCGGCAATATACTCGTCCCACAGGATCGACAGCGTCACGTGCTTGCGCTGCAACTCGCGGCGGATACGCCCCCAGTCCGGCTCATCCACACGTCGATGCCCCGGCCGCTTGCCCACCGCGCCGTCGAACAAGCGCCTTTCCAATGCCGCTTCGGACAGCGCCAGAGCCCCTGGCCCATCGAGCCCGGCCGCCTCCAGTCGCCGCAGCGTCAAGCGCACCGTCGATGCCGCAACCCCGACCCGGATCCCCACCTGGCGGGTCGAAAGCCCCGCCATCCTCAATCTGACAATCTCGCGCACATCGCGCATCGCAATCCGCTCCACTGGCATTCATCCGCTCCCTCGATCAGCCAAAGGGAGGGAACCTGAACCAGCCAGCAGAGACCTCAAGCCAACCCGGCCAACCCCGCCCGCCTGGGCGAATAAAAGTCGGAACAGGTGGGCGAATTAATCTCGGAATAGGTGGGCGAATAATTCCCGGAATCCCGGGCGAGTTAATCTCGGAATCCCGGGCGAATTGAGCCCGGAATCAGCAGAGTGGGCGTCGAAATTGAAGGCGCAGGCGATCAGCACGTCGAACCGCGCATCCGCGGCCTCGCGCGCGGCGGCGACGATGTCCTGCCGGCCGACGGTGCCGTATTCCGGGCCGATCAGGATGGCGGCGCGGCGCTCTGCGCCGCTTTCGCCTTCGATGAACGTGCCCTCCGCGCCGATATATTTGCCTGGCCAGGGCGAGAGGCTCTCGAAGCTGATGCGGTCCCCTTTGGCATGCTGCTTGACGCCCTCCGCCTTGAGATAGTCGATGACGATGGCGGCAAAATCCTGGCCTGCGCGGGTGGCGTCCGCCGGTGCGGCATCGCTGAGCAGCTCCTCCTCGCTGGCGGGCAGCACGCGGTGGGGCGAGAGGCTTTCCACTGTGAACGGGCCGGCGACGCGCACGCGGGCATTGTCGGTGTAAGAGCCGGACCGAAAAAGATAGTTGAGCGATTTCAGTAAGTTGTGATTCAGTTCGTTTGCGAAGACGGACGGAGACACGATGACCTGGACTGAAATCGCTCGGCGACGATATTGCCGGGCCGGATTGCGCTACGCAAGCGACCTCACCGACGCTGAATGGGCCATGATCGAGCCGTTCATGCCCGCTCCGCAGCATCGAGGCCGACCCCGAAGGGTGGCGCTTCGAAGGATTGTGGAGGCCATCTTCTACATGCTGGCAACCGGCTGTCAGTGGCGCCAGATCCCGAAGGAATTCGCTCCGTTCACCACCGTGCAGGGGTATTTCTACCGCTTCTGTCGTGACGGCACGTTCGATCGCATCAATCACGTCCTAGTCATGCAGGCGCGGGAAATGGCCGGACGCGAGGCTTCGCCCACAGCCGGTGTGATCGACAGTCAGTCGGTCAAGACCACCGAAGCCGGCGGGCCGCGCGGGTTCGATGCCGGAAAGAAGATCAAGGGCCGCAAGCGCCACATCATCACAGATACAATCGGCCACCTCGTCGGTGCCGTCGTTCATCATGCCGGTATTCAGGACCGCGACGGGGCGCCCGACGTGCTCAAATCCGTCAAATCCCTGTATCCCTGGTTGCGGCACATATTCGCTGACGGCGGTTATGCCGGTCCTAAACTCAATGGACGCCTCGCCAAAATCGGCAAATGGACCATACAGATCGTAAAGCGCTCCGACGCCGCGAGCGGGTTTGAACTCCTGCCGCGGCGCTGGGTGGTAGAAAGAACCTTCGCCTGGCTCGGCAGATGCCGACGTCTCGCAAGGGATTTCGAGGCCACCGTTACCAGCGCCACCGCATGGCTCTTCCTCGCCTGTTGATTTCCGCTGAGATCTGACCCGGGAAGGCCGGATTTTTCCACTGAGATTTGACCCATGTTTGACTGTTTCCCCGTCTGGAAGAGGCGGGGGCGAACGGAGTGTTGGACATGGCGTTTTTGAGCATTATCCGCCGGTGGCATAAGCGTGAGCATGTGCCGATCCGAGAGATTTCCCGGCGCACAGGCGTGTCGCGGAACACGATCCGCAAATATCTTCGGTCTGATGTGATTGAGCCGAAGTTTCAGGTTCTGGACCGGCCGAGCAAGCTTGATCCTTATGCCGAGAAGCTTTTGGCGTGGCTGCGCCGTGAAGCTGGCCGGCCGCGCAAGCAGCGGCGGACGGTCAAGCAGCTATACGGTGATCTCGTCAGCCTGGGCTATGACGGTTCCTACAATCGTGTGGCGGCCTTTGCCCGGGCTTGGAAGGGGGAGTGCCAACGGCTGCAGCAGACCGCCGGCCGGGGAACCTTCGTGCCCTTGGCCTTTGCGCCTGGCGAGGCGTTCCAGTTTGACTGGAGCGAAGATTTTGCGATCATCGGTGGCGTCCGCGTCAAGTTGCAGGTGGCGCACACCAAACTGTCGCATAGCCGGGCGTTCATTGTTCGGGCCTATCTGCTGCAGACACATGAGATGTTGTTCGACGCGCATAACCACGCCTTCCAAGCTCTCGGCGGCGTACCGCGGCGCGGGATTTACGACAACATGCGCACCGCCGTTGACAAGGTCGGCCGTGGCAAGGAGCGCAGCGTCAACGCCCGCTTCCTGGCGATGACCAGCCATTATCTCTTCGAGGCCGAGTTCTGTAATCGGGCCGCCGGTTGGGAGAAGGGGCAGGTTGAGAAGAACGTCCAGGATGCACGCCACCGCCTGTGGCAGTCCATGCCTCCGTTCGAAAGCTTGGACGCCCTGAACGACTGGCTGGAGCGGCGCTGCCGGGAGCTGTGGGAGCAGACCGCGCATGGCAACGAGCCGGGAACCATTGCCGATGTCTGGGCCAGCGAGGTTGAGAGCCTCATGCCTGTGGGCCGTCCGTTCGATGGGTTCGTGGAACACACCAAGCGGGTCTCCTCGACCTGCCTGATCCACTTGGAGCGTAACCGCTACAGCGTGCCGGCCTCTTTTGCCAACCGGCCGGTCAGCCTGCGGGTCTATCCCGACAGGCTGGTGGTGGCGGCGGAGGGGCAAATCATCTGCGAGCATCCGCGCATCATCGACCGGACGCACAACGGCCCAGGGCGCACTGTGTATGACTGGCGGCATTATCTGGCGGTGATCCAGCGCAAGCCGGGCGCCTTGCGCAACGGTGCGCCGTTCCTGGAATTGCCCGATGCCTTCAAGCGGCTGCAGCAACATCTCCTGCGCCGTCCTGGCGGTGACCGGGAGATGGTGGAGATCCTGGCCCTGGTGCTGCACCATGACGAGCAGGCGGTGTTGGTGGCGGTGGAACTGGCGCTGGAGGACGGCGTGCCGTCCAAGACGCATATCATCAACCGGCTCCACCGGCTGATCGACGGCAAACAGGCTCCGCTTCCGGTCATCACCGCGCCACAGGCACTGACATTGGCCAATGAACCCAAGGCTGACGTCGAGCGCTACGATAGCTTGCGCCAATCTGAGGAGGCCCGCCATGCGTCATGATCCCGCCACCGGCGCGCTCGTCATCATGCTGCGCAGCCTCAAAATGCACGGCATGGCACAGGCCGTCGATGAACTGGCCCAGCAGGGTGCCCCGGCCTTCGAAGCCGCCATCCCGGTACTCTCCCAGTTGCTCAAGGCCGAGACCGCTGAGCGCGAGGTCCGCTCCATGGCCTATCAGTTCAAGGCCGCCCGCTTCCCGGCCTATCGCGACCTGGCCGGCTTCGACTTCGCCAGCAGCGAGGTCAATGAGGCCCTGGTCCGCCAGTTGCATCGTTGCGACTTCATCGAACCCGCCGACAATGTCGTGCTCGTCGGCGGCCCGGGCACGGGCAAAACCCACATCGCCACCGCGCTCGGCGTGCAGGCCGTCGAGCATCACAAAAAGCGCGTCCGCTTCTTCTCCACCGTCGAGCTGGTCAATGCTCTGGAGCAGGAAAAAGCTCAGGGAAAGGCTGGGCAAATCGCCGGCCGTCTGATCCATGCCGACCTCGTCATCCTCGATGAGCTTGGCTATCTGCCCTTCAGCGCCTCAGGCGGAGCTTTGCTGTTCCATCTGCTCAGCAAGCTCTACGAGCGCACCAGCGTCGTCATCACCACCAACCTGAGCTTCAGCGAATGGTCCGCCGTCTTCGGCGACGCCAAGATGACCACCGCGCTCCTCGATCGCCTCACCCACCACTGCCATATCCTCGAGACCGGAAATGACAGCTTCAGGTTCAAAAATAGCTCCGTGCAGAAATCCCAAAAACGAAAGGAGAAAAATCCAGCCTTGACCCCATCATGAAACTCAAATCATAAACTATGGGCGGGTCAAATCTCGATGGAATTCCCGGGTCAGATCTCAGCGGAAATCAACAGATCATGGCGAAGGATCGCTATGGCTGCGCGACACACCGGCGGAAGGGAACATGCGCGAACGGCGCAACGATTTCCCGACAGAGGATCGAGGCGCGGGTGCTTGGCGCGCTCAAGGAGAAGATGGTCACGCCGGACCTGGTCGAGGACTTCATTCGCACCTTCGAGGAGGAGGTCAGCAAGGCCGGCCAGGAGCGGGTGAAGCGTGAGCAGCGGACCCGCGATCGCCTCGGAGAGATCGAGCGCAGCATCAAACGGATCATCCGGGTGATCGAGGATGGCGGTTATGTCCGCTCAATGACCGACCAGTTACGCGCGCTGGAAGCCGAGCAGGATGCGTATTCCGATGAAGCCGGCCATGCATTCCGAAACGAAGCCGGCCACCGTTCCGATTTGAAGCCGGCCACCTGCGCGTCGTTCGGTTAGGTCACATGTTAAAGATCGTCTTGTCCTTTCCTGGGGTCAAGCTTGCATGGTGACGGTAGCGGGGTTTTTCTTTTTGCGGAGGCTCTCGCCGGTCAGTTCGATCCGGTAGGCGTTGTGGACCAGTCGATCGAGAACGGCGTCGGCGATGGTGGGATCGCCAATGATTTCGTACCAGCGATCGACCGGCACCTGGCTGGTGATGATGATGGATCGGCGGTCGTGGCGGTCCTCGACGATTTCGAGCAGGTCACGGCGCTGATCCGCGTTCAATGTCTCCGGCCCCCAATCGTCGAGGATAAGCAGATCGACCCGCGCGATCTGGCGGAGCGTTGCGGCGTACCGGCCATCGCCGCGCGCCAGAGCCAATGCGGCGAACAGTCGCGGGACACGGTGATAGGCGGTGGACAAATCCTCACGGCATGCTTTCTGACCGAGGGCGCAGGCGATCCAGCTTTTGCCGACGCCGCAGGGACCGGTGATGATCAGATTATGCTTGGCGCGGATCCAGTCGCATCCGGCGAGTTTGAGGAACATCGCGCGATCCAGACCACGTGCGGTCCGATAATCGATATCTTCGACGGTGGCCGCCTGGCGCAGCTTGGCCACGCGGGCCAGCCGCTCAAAACGCTTCTGCCGCCGCAGCGTTGTCTCGTGATCGAGCAGCAACGCCAGCCACGCGGCATGATCGAGGCTGGCGGTCTCGGGATGCGCCCCAAGATCCTTGAATCCCTTGGCCATGCCATGCAGGCCAAGGTCGTGCAGTTGATCGAGGGTCGGATGGGTCAGCATGGTTGGTCCTTTCAATGAAAATAGCCGGAACCACGGAGATTGCCGTGGGTAATGACCGCCTGGGGCTCGCCCGCCGCGGCGGTTGAACGATCGAGCTTGTTGGCGACGATCGAGGCGAGACTTTTGTAGGTGAACGCACCGATCGCGACGGCGCGGTCGGCTACGGCCTCAGCGCGGGCGGGTTCGAGGTCCTTGAACAATCGGAGAATCCCGAGACAGGTCCGGAACCCCTGTTCGGGATGCGGCCGGCTGGCGAGGATGGCGGTGATCAGCCCTTCGGTATGCGGGCCGATGGAGGCGCCCCAGCGGCGGAATCGCTCCGGCGTCCATTCGGCGTAGCGCCGGTGGGCACTCGGCATGTGCTCGATATCGGTGCCATGCTTGCGGCCGCCGTAGCGCCGCTGGTGAACCGCAATGCGCTTGCCGTGGTGGAATATCTCAATGCCGCGTTCGGTCGCGCGGGTATTGACCTGCTGGCGGATCAGTTCATGCGGCACCGAATAGAAAAACCCGCAGACCTCGACGTGATAATCCAGCGCGACCCGTGCCAGACCCCATTCGGCGAATTCATAGTCGGATGCCGGCAACGCCGCGAGCGCGGGCCGCTCGATCGTCTCGAAGAGATGCCGGCGGCTGACGCCGATCCGGCGCATGACATAGTCGTTGATCCGATCGACCATGCAGGCGATCGCCTGGTTGGCTTCGGCCAGCGAGAAGAACGTCTGCCGGCGCAGGCGCCCCAGGATATAGGTTTGAGCAAAGCGTACCCCGGATTCCACCTTCGCTTTATCGCGGGGCCGGCACGGACGCGCAGGGAGCACGCCGACCCCGTAATGTGACGCCATGCGCCCGTAGCTGAGGTTGATCTCGGGATCGTAGAACGATGGCTTGTTGACGCCGGACTTCAGATTATCCGGCACTATCAGCCGCGGAACACCGCCAAATGCGCGGAACATGCGGACATGCGCGCCAATCCAGTCCGGCAGCGTCTGGGTCCAACTCGCCTCCGCATAGGTGAAGCTCGATGCGCCGAGCACGCCGACGAAGATCTCCGCCTGTCGAACTTCGCCACTCGCCCGATCGACAATGCCAATCCGCTTGCCGGAATAATCGACGAAGACCTTGTCGCCAGCACGATGATCCTGGCGCATGACCGGTGACAGGCGGGCCTCGAATTCCCTGAACAGTTCGCAGAACCGCGAATATCCGTAACCGTCCGGGTGCTGGTCACGGTACTCCTCCCAAAGCACCTGCAGATTCACCCCAGGCCGCTTCAGTTCGCAGACCAGTTCGTCCCAGGCCGGCTCGGCACGGCGCCGCCCCCCCTGCTTGTAGCCACTGCGGGCAAACAGCCGCTCTTCGATCGCCGCATCGGTCAGCTCGGCCGGCACCGGCCACGCCAACCCCGCCTCCTGTGCCCGCTTCAAGTTATCCTGGATCGTACTGCGCGCCACACCGAGCATCCGCCCGATCTCCCGCGCGCTGATGCCGTCCCCGGCAAGCCGTAACATCTGTCGTATCTGCCGCATCGTCAGCTCTCTCCTGGCCGGCATCCAATCCTCCACGTGGTTGATCACGAGAAGGCAGATGCCCGAGTCGCTGACCCAGCCAAATAACGCTCAAAACCTCAGCCAGGTGGCCGGAATGAAATCGGAATGCCGGCCGGCTTCAAATCGGAACGGTGGCCGGCTTCACCTCGGAATACCTGGCCGGCTTCAATCGGAATCCGCACTCGGATTGCTCCAGCGCCATCTCGACGATCTGGTCCTGCACCTCGGGCGCGATGCGGTTCCACACCCGGCCAGGCGCGCAAGGCCGATCCTCCAGCCCCTCCGGTCCCCCATCGAGATAGCGGTCATACCAGCGGTAGAACGTCCGCCGGGCGATGCCGAGTTGGTCCAGCGTGCGCTTGGCGGGCAGGTGCGCTTGCTCGACGATCCGGATGATTTCGAGTTTCTCCGATGCGGGATACCTCATGCGTCGTCGTCCCCATCCGCGATCATGCTTTTTTTGAGCAGGCGGTTTTCGAGCGTCAGATCGGCAACGCATTCCTTCAGGGCACGGGCTTCGCGGCGCAGGTCCTGCACCTCGCCGGTGGTCGCGGCACGGGCGGTGTCGCCAGCCAGGCGGCGCTTGCCGGCTTCCATAAATTCCTTCGACCAGGTGTAATACAGGCTCTGCGCGATGCCTTCCTTGCGGCATAGCTCGGCGATGCTGTCCTCGCCGCGCAGGCCATCAAGCACGATGCGGATCTTGTCCTCAGCCGAAAAATGCCGCCGGGTCTGCCGCCGGATGCCCTTCACCACCGCTTCCGCAGGGGACTTGGCTGGCGATCTTTTCAAGGAGGGTTGGGGCTTCATCTTCGTTCCTTCGTCACGGCGACGAAGCCCCAACCCTCCTTAAATCACAACCTCAAATCTGTGCCATTGGTGCTGACGCGGGACACTTATATTAAAAATTAATATCTAAAAAACTTTTTTATATAAATAAGTTCCTTCACCAACTTCTGAATATATCAATCTATATCCATAATTATACATATAATCATCTATTGATAAACTATAGTTTTTTTCAATCAAAATTGATTGACTATTAAAAAGAAAATGTCTTATAATATCAATTTTTTTATTGAAATTTAATATGTTTATTACCACTAAATCAAAATATTTTATATTTTTTATGTAATCATTTAAATTTTTATTACCATCAGAAGCAAGATCTTCAATGGTCATTTCTAATACGTGAAAATTAATATGATTCACAATTAAGTTTTTCTGAAAATTTAAAAAATTTTTGTTTTTAAAATCTACCGTCCACACTTCGTAATCGTCGATACCACAAAGACCAACCGAAAAATATCCAATATCCCCGGATAAATCTAAGATTTTTTTAGGAGTTATATTTCTTTTTATAAAACTTAGCAACCTTTCATTATGAAATATTCCATGATTTTTTATAAAAAATCCAATATCATCATTTTGCAATATCAGAGGTCGGCCAAACTTTAATTTTGTAAAATACTCATTTTTTCTAACAATTTTACAAAAATTATCTATAAAAAATTCAGTAATTTTTGGAATGCCGAATTTATTTATCATATTTTTAATTTGATCGTCATTTTTTCCTCTTACATTTATATTAAAAAGACTTTTATTTTGATCTGGATTTATATCTATAAAATATCTGTCTCCAATAACAGAAGCACAATTACCCTTCATTGTATGCATAAACCAAAACCAAATATCATCTGCAGTAGGGCATAGTTCCATTGCTAAATAAATATCTAAGATGCGGTCATCAAAAGATTCGGGGGGGTATAATACACCCCCTACTCCCGTTGGAAAAACCAACGGCGATTTTATTTGGCAAAAATTTTCTTCTGGAGTATCTATAATCCATTTATTGTATTCTTTTAGTTGTCCATTACAATCATATTGAATTAGATGCGCTCTATGGGCAACAATACCATTTATATTTTTAAAAGATAAAATTAATTCTTCAAGCCAAGTTGGCTTATATAATACATCATCATCTGCTGTTACTAAGTATTCATTTGGAAACTCAATTATAGAAGGTATAAGTTTATTATAAGATTTCCAATCTTCATTTAATTTTCTAACTTCAAAAGTACCATTTATTAATTCAATAATTTTTCTTGGCAATAAATTATATTCATTTTTGAATACCCATAATATAATTTTATCTGGTTTAATGCTCTGATTTAATAGAGAAATAATTGTAAAATAAACAGTTTGAAATCTGTCCGGATAAGATGTAAGACTGATGATTATTTTACTTTTCAAATCGTGATTTTTAATTATATTTGGCTTAATTATTTTGAGTAGATTTTCAATGTTCATGCTGCGATCTCACTCTCATGATTGAACCGCCCCGGGTTTACCGGAGGCCATTTGGGTTAAGCTAAGCGGCGATCTTCATCTGATCGAGTGTGGCGAAATATCGTTGTTCGGCTTCGGCGGGCGGGATGTTGCCGATCGGCTCGAGAAGGCGCCTGTGGTTAAGCCAGTCGACCCATTCGAGCGTTGCGAACTCGACGGCTTCCAACGATTTCCACGGCCCGCGACGACGGATGACCTCGGTCTTGTAAAGGCCGTTGATGCTCTCGGCGAGAGCGTTGTCGTAGCTATCGCCGACACTGCCGACGGACGGTTCGATGCCGGCCTCCATCAGGCGCTCGGTGTATTTGATCGAGACATACTGGCTGCCCCGATGGCTATGATGGACGAGACCGCCGCTACGTACCGGGCGTCTGTCGTGAAGAGCCTGTTCCAGGGCATCGAGGACGAAACCGGCATGCGCGGTGCGGCTTACCCGCCAGCCAACGATACGCCGGGCGAATGTATCGATGACAAACGCCACATACACAAAGCCCTGCCAGGTCGCGACATAAGTGAAGTCGGAGACCCAGAGCATATTCGGCGCCGGCGCCTGGAACTGGCGGTTGACGCGGTCCTGTGGGCAGGGTGTCGCCCTGTCGCTGATCGTCGTCCTGACCGGCTTGCCGCGGATCACGCCCTGCAGGCCGATGATCCGCATCAACCGCTCCACCGTGCAGCGGGCAACAGCGCATCCTTCCCGCTGCAACTGCCGCCAGACCTTGCGAGCACCGTAGACCTCGAAATTCTCCGCGAACACGCGCCGGATATCCGCCTCGAGCGCCTCATCCCGCCGGGCCCGTTCTGACCGCCTCTCGGGGTTGGCCCGCTTCGCGACATGCTCGTAGTAGGTCGATGGGGCGATCGGCAGGACCCTGCAGATCGGCTCGACCCCATAAGCCCCGCGGTGATCATCGATGAACGAGATCATGGTTTGAACCGGCGGTCGAGCTCCGCCTGGGCAAAATATGCCGACGCCTTGCGCAGGATCTCATTCGCCTGGCGAAGCTCGCGGTTCTCGCGTTCCAGTGCCTTCAGCTTCGCCGACACTTCCGACGGAACACCAGGCGAGCGGCCGCTGTCGCGATCCACCTTCTGCACCCATTCACGCAGCGTATGCGGTGAGCAGCCAAACTTCGCGGCTATCGACACCATCGCCGCCCACCGCGAGGGATGTTCGCCCTCGTGCTCCAGCACCATCCGCACCGCCCGCTCGCGGACTTCAGGAGAAAACTTGTTCGTCGTCGGACTCGTCATGGCTCCATCCTATTTGGGAGTTGGAGCCTCCGGTAAACCCAGGGCGGTTCAGTGACAGCTTGTTGACGACTCGGGCCATGGCTGAATCTTACCCACAAAGTTACCCACGTGGAAACTCTGGATTCGGGCAAAATGGGGTGGATGAGCGTGGACGGAAATCTGTTTTAAGTCGCTGATATCAAAGATTTTATGGGATGATGCCGGACAGTGCTGGATGTAGGGGTGGCGGAGGGGATGTCCGCCTTACCTCGTGATCTAGCCTCAGAGAAACGGCGGCATACACCCAGCGATATAGCCAAAGTTTGCCCTATAACGTCCATTGACGTCCTAGGACGTGCGGGATTATGGTGTATCCATGAAGGCCCGAGCATGTAGCCGGACAGTTCGACGGAGAGTCTGACGTGATGAGCCCAGCGACCACGGCACATAGACCCCCTGCGGTTTCTGCGGTTTTTGCGGTTCCTGAGTGTCGGCCAAATGAAATCAATGGTTTAAGTGCCAAACAAAACCGCAAACGGGTTGCGGTTCGGTTGCGGTTTTCTGCGGTTTTCTGCGGTTCGGGGTGCTGACGATGCCCAAAACCGTCTCAAAACGCTTGAACGCTCTCGCCATTACGAACGCGAACCGCGAGGGCAACCTGCACGATGGGGGCGGTTTGTATTTGCGCGTTCGGGCTGACGGCTCGAAAAGTTGGGCGTTCCGCTACACGATGGCCGGGCGCAAGCACTGGATGAGCCTTGGGCCGCTGCGTGATGTATCCCTAGCGGAAGCCCGCGAGCAGGCCCGCCAGCTACGTAATCTTGTGCGGGATGGGTTCGATCCGCTCGCCCAGCGCCGCGAACGCCAGCACCTCGCCGCCGAGCAGACTGCCAGAACCTTCGATGCCGTCGCCGCGGCCTATGTCGAGGCGCACAAGGCCGAGTGGAAGAACGCAAAGCACCGGCAGCAGTGGGAGAACACGCTCGCCACCTACGCCAGCCCGATCATCGGCAAGCGGCCGATAAGCGAGATCAGCCTGCTCGACGTCCGCCGGGTGCTCGATCCGATCTGGGCCGAAAAGCCGGAGACGGCTAGCCGGCTGCGCGGCCGCGTTGAGGCCGTGCTGGCATATGCGACCGTCAACGGCTGGCGCAGCGGCGACAACCCGGCGCGGTGGCAGGGGTTCCTCGATCAGATTTATGCACCGAAAACGAAGGTGCGGGCGGTCAAGCATCACGCCGCGCTCGATTACCACGACATGCCGGCCTTCATGGCCGAACTGCGCGAGCGTGAAGCCGTTTCGGCGCGATGCCTAGAGTTCGCCATCCTGACGGCTACACGCTCCGGCGAGGCGCGCGGTGCACGATGGGATGAGGTCGATTTTGACGCGGCCGTGTGGGTGATCCCGGCAGCCCGCATGAAGATGAAAAAGGAACACCGCGTGCCGCTGGCACCGCGTGCCGTCGAGATATTGCGCGAGATGGCAGAACGCTCGCCCCGCCGGGATGGGCTGATCTTCCCCGGCGGCGCACCTGGCAAGCCCATGACCGACGTTGCGCTCGCAAAGGCCGTTGCCGTGCTGCGGCCGGGATACACGGCGCATGGGATGCGGTCATCGTTCCGCGATTGGGCCGCCGAGATGACCAGCTTTCCGCGCGAGATCGCCGAGGTTGCGCTGGCGCATATCAACAAGGACCGAACAGAGGCGGCGTATCAGCGTGGCGATTTGCTCGCGAAGCGCCGGCAATTGATGGAAGCCTGGGCGAACTACTGCGCCGGGCTGGCCGAGGAATCTGGAAGGGTGGTGGCCATGCGCCGCGCCTGAGCCGGGAACCGTGCCGGCCGGATGCCGGCGAGAGGTGGCCCGGCGGTGTTACAGCACCGCCGGGCAATGGCCTCGATTGAATGGTCCGAAGGAGGACAAAAACGATGACCGAGAAGGTCTATACCACGAATCGCGGCGCAAATGACAACGCCGCCACGCTGGGCGCCCTGCAAGCCGTCCTGAGCCGGCAGGCGGCAGAACTCCGCGCGCTGGCCGTAACACCCGTGCAGCGCGCCATCGTCGCCCGCGCGGCGGTGCAGATGATCGAGCGGACGATGGCCGAGGTGCGGTCATGAACCGGCGCAGCACGATCCGGGCCGCGATGGCAAGCGCCGCCGCCGCCATGGTCGCCCCTGCCGTGGCGAACGCTGCCGGCAACCCCGATGACGAGCTGATCGCCATGGCCGACCGCTACATCGCCCTCGATGCACAATACAACGCAGCCTATCGGGTGCCGGACCTCACAATGGAGACCGAGGAGAAGATCGACCAGCAGACCGCCCCGATGCAGGATGAGATGAACGACATTCTCGACCGCATCACGCGCACCGAGGCGAAGACGCCCGCCGGGGTGGCCGCAATCGCCCGCGTTGTCACTGCCTACCTTGACCCGAGCGAACGCGACCCCGAGGACGAAGACCGATATCTGAGCGACCGGCTGATCTCGCGCCTCACACGCGAAGCGGGGAGGCTGGCATGACGCGCCCCGTCAAGAGCGTGGTTGAAATCCGCGTTGCCGATGTAGAGGACAGCACCACCCGGATGCAGGATGCCGCCCGCGCCTTGCGGTTGTTCATGACCAATCTTCCAGCCGCGCCCGACGAATACAGGTTGCGCTCCCTGCGCTGGCTGGCGGATGCGGTTGAAACCGAGGCAGACGTGTTGCGGGATAACTGGCAGAAATTCTGCGACGATGCGGGCATGAACTCCGGCGAGCAGGCAGCATGAGCGGGGGCAAGAGAAAAGGCGGGGAGCAATCCCCGCCCGAGCCTCAATTTGCCGAAATCGTTAAGGCGGATGGAACAATAATATTCCGGGCGGAGGTTCCACCTCCACGGTTTCGCCAACTAGACGCTGAGGCGCAATCGCGCATCGTCTCCGCAGTTAGACTGCCTCTTGCGGTGTCCGACGAACTGGCCGCAGCAGCTTGGCGCAATGTGCACATGGTGATGTTCTCACTTGCTCACGCGATTGAACCTCGTCCTGACACGTTCAAGAAATCTGACTGGCTGAAAATGAAAAAGTTGGCTGGCGAGCTTAAGCACTTATGCGCTCGGCACGTTCGAGAGCAGCCAGAAACAGCCGAGCAAGACCCCTGTTTTGATCTAATTGGGCGGCTCGACCATCTAGAAAATTGGTCGAAGCGACAATCTGCGATGTCTGGCCGAGCGCGCGGCCAGCCTCGCCCAAATTGGCTTAACGGCGCGTTGGAAGACTTTCGCCTTTCATTTGCTCACTTGTTCGGTGTCGAACCAACAGACGCGCCGAAAGCCCCGTTCAATAGGTTTGTTCAGGCAACGTTGCGAGAACTCTCGGGCATTGAAATCGGCAATGATTGGCTGCGCGACAAGCGCAGAAAACAAGGCGGGAAGTAATCTGAAAAAAACTGCTTTGTTCCCGCAAAAGGACTTTGTCAGTACGATACGCGACCTGATAACTGGATCGTCAGTCCATTAACATCCGTATGGAGTAAGGAATGACGACTGACACAAAACTTCTCTACCGGCCAGCCGAGGCGCAGGCCGCCCTAGGCGTCAGACACGCAAAGTTCTGGGAGCTGGTGAAGGCCGGGACGTTCGACGTCCGCAAGCTGGGCCGCTCGACGTTCATCACCGCTGAGAGCCTCCGCCGGTTCGCTGAGAACCTGCCCAAGAGCGCGGCCTGATCCCCAAAATGCAAACCGCCCCGAAAACCTACTGGCTCCGGAGCGGCGCGGAAATCTTTGGATTGCTTGGCGGCGATCAAGAGATAGACGTGCCGGCGCTCGGCTGCAAGCGGTTTTTCGGGCAGAAAGGATGCCCTAAATGGTTGACCGCAAAACCGCTGCCGACCGGCAGCACGACCGACTCATCGACGACATCGAAACCCGTTCCCGCCGCCGCATTTTGACAATTGAGATGCCCGAGGCTGATCTGCGCCGGGCCGCCCGCTCGCTCGCCAGCCGGGCGGACTGGATCATGGCGAAGCGCGAGAGGGACAGTGTTCTTCGCGCAGCCGCCGACATCGAGGCCCGCCATTGTCGCCGCATCGCCGAGGCGCTGGCTGGGCTGATCAGGGAGGGCAACTAATGGCCTCGCTGGACACCGCGCTCGACCTCGCCGCCGCCGGCCGCGCCGTTTTCCCCGTAGGCAACGACAAGTCGCCTCGCTGCCCGCGCGGTCACCTTGCCGCCTCGACCGATCCCACCACGATCCGCGCTCTGCACCGCGATTACGGATTCGTCCTGATCGGGATCGCGACCGGCGAACGCTCCGGCATCGCCGCGCTCGACATCGACAACAAGCCCGGCGGCCTCGAATGGTTCGCCGCGAACCGCGACAAGTTGCCCGCGACCCGGACGCATCGCACCCGCTCCGGCGGGCTGCATCTGTGGTTCAAACACCGGCCCGGATTGCGTTCCAGCGTAGCGGCAATTGCGCCCGGTATCGACGTCCGGGCGGACGGGGGATCGTGCATCTGGTGGCCAGCCGCCGGCCTCCCTGTCCTGTCTGCCGGCCCGCTGGCCGAGTGGCCTAACTGGCTGGTACCGCCGCCGAAACCGGCCTGGACGCCGCCCCCTGCCGCCCCCTGGACTGGCGGCGATCACCGCAGCCGCCGCTATGCCGAGGCGGCCCTACGGCGCGCAATCGAGCGTGTCGCCGGCGCCGCGCCTGGCACCCGCAACGCCACGTTGAACGCCGAGACTTACGGGTTGTTGCGCCTGACCACGACAGGCGGCCTGTCCTCCGGCGAGGTGGCGGAGGCGATGGCACACGCCGCCATCGTCGCCGGCCTCGAACGGCGCGAGATCGAGGCGACTCTCAAATCGGCACTATCGGCGCGCGGGGGTGCAGCATGAACCATTTCAACGCCGAGCAGATAGCCCGCGATGCCGCCGCGAAGGCGAGCACGCCACCGGAGTTGAAACGCCCGCTCCGGCGCGAAACGCCGCCGCCTGAACCGTATCCGATGGACGCACTACTTGGGCTGCGCCCAGCCGTCGAGGCCATCCAGCGCCGCACGCAAGCGCCGGGCGCGCTCTGCGCTGCATCGGTGCTCGCGGCCGCCGGTTTCGCTGCCGCGATTCATCACGATGTTGAAATCCCAGTCATCGGGACGCGGCCGTTACTCACCGCGTTCATGACGGTTGGCCAATCTGGTGAGCGCAAATCTACCGTTGACCTGCTGGCCAGCCTCCCGATCACCCGCGCCGAGGCCGCACTGGCGGCGCAATTCGAGGTGGATCAGGACAAATTCGGTCGCGATAAAGAGGCTTTTGACGCTGCCCGGATCGAGGCCCGCAAGGCTGCCAAAGACGGCCGCGCCGCCGCCGAGCGCGCGCTGGCGGATGTTGGATCGGAACCGAAGGCGCCGGCTCCGCCGATCCTGACCGCGCAGGAAGGGACCATTGAGGGGCTGATTAACCTCCTGACGCTGAGGCCCTACGCCTCGATTTTTTCAGCCGAGGGCGGCCAGTTTCTCGGCGGCCATGCGATGAGTGAGGACGCAGCGTTAAGGACGATGACCACGCTAAACGCATTGTGGGACGGCGCCCCGATCAAGCGGCTGCGGGCAGGCAAGGCCACATTCGCACCCGGCCGCCGCGCCTCCCTTAGCTTGTTCGTTCAACGCAGCGTTGCTGCTCTCCTGCTGGGAAACGCCAGCGCGAGAGATAACGGCCTGCTCGCCCGGATGCTGATATCGGAGCCGGAGAGCACCATCGGCTCACGCATGTGGCGTGAGCGAGAACCGGACTTCGATGAGTTCCTCGACGAATACAACGACCGTTTGGGCTACATGCTCGCCAAGCAGCCGCGCCGCCTCGAAGGATCGGACGGCCTCGATCCGGAGCCGTTGCCCTTCAACGTCGAGGCCGAACGGCGGCTGATCGCGTATTACAACGACGTCGAGCGCGACCTGGCGGACGGCCGCCGCTACGCCTCACTCCGTGGTTTCGGCTCGAAGATGACCGAACATGCCAGCCGCCTCGCCGGCATCCTCGCCGCCTATGCCGGGCGGGATATGATCGACGCCGAGACTTTCGAGGCCGGCGCAACGCTGGCGACCTGGTATGCCGGCGAGCAGTTGAGACTCGGCGAGACGGTTGCGCCTGATCCCGAACTGGACGCCGCTGCGGAACTGCTCGCCTGGTGGCAGGCCCAGCCCGATCCACGCCTTTACCTCACTGCGCTTTACAAGTCCGGGCCGAACCGGCTGCGAAAAGCCGATGACGCAAAGCGCGCCGTTGCCATTCTCGAAGATCACGGATGGATCGAGCGGCTGCCGGCCGGAACGGTGCTCGACGGAAGCCCGAGGCGTGAAGCCTGGGGACTCATCCAATGATGCAGGTAAGGACAAAAGCCGAGTTCAGCCGCGTCATCGAGGTTGCTTCGCGCCTCGTGCCGTGGCGCCTGCCGCTCTATGCAGCCGCAGCCGAGGGGCTGGTCCAGCTTGTCGAGGTAACGCCCGGCGCCGGGCTTCCCAAATCCCTCGACCGGGCAGCGCGGCCGCTGGTCATCCTCGTTGGTGACGATGGCGATGCACCCATCGGCCCGGCTGGCTGGCGATGCACGCCAAGGCTGCGGCGGATGGCCCGCAGTGCCGTGATCCACGCGACGGGCGGTGAACCGCTGCATTATCGAAACGCAGTCAATGCCGCTGTATCGGGCGCGGCGCCGCTCGCCCTGATCGAGACAACGACCCAGCAGGCCCAAGCCTGGCGTGCAGTATTCGGGCAGCGGCCTCAAATATTGATCCTCCCGCCGCCGGGCGACCGTCACCCGCGCGTCACGCCGGCCCAGCCGACACACTGACGGCATACAGGCGCCCGTAAACGTATCCAAGACGGGCGCCAAATCCCCAAACGACTGACATAAACAAGCCTATTGCTGGAATGGATCAGCGATAGCGGCGGAAACCACGTCCGCCGTATATCGTTGAGATGGCACCTGCGGCGCAATCGGTGCAGATGTAGTGCGCAAGCCGGTTCAAATAATGATCGTCTATGATCCATAGTAATTCATAGTAATATGCTACCGTATGCCGAACAGTATATTTAATATTTCTTGTCTCCTATCCGCCATTTCTGCTATTATTTGAAAAGTTGACTATAGGAATGCAGTAAATGGGCAAGCCGTTTTCAGAGATGACCCCGATTGAACAGCACGTGAACCGGCGGCGGATGCGCGCCGGCTTCGATGCGGGATGGACCGAGGAAATCGGCGTTCGCGATCTGGCTGGGCGCGAGGGCGATATCGTCTCTGCCGCGATCCTCGATCACGTTCAGCGCGTCCAGCGAGCAACTGATTCCGCCCGGCAGAACGAAAATGCGCTGAACGGCACGTTGAAGCGTCTCGGGCTCGACCGTTGAAAGGAAATCAGATGGACCTTCAGGACATTCTCAACCTCCGCGATGCAGGCCTGCCGCAGCGGGCGCGCGAAGCCTATCAGGCGGCGATCAGCCGGGTTGCGACCGCGACCACGGCAATCAGCGATGCCGAGGCCGCCGTTGCCGCAGCCCGCGCCACCCGCGCCAACCTCGTGCAGCGGGCCGCCGAAGGCGAGGCTATCGACACTGGCGAACTCATGAAGGCCGAGGCCGCCATCCGCGCCGCCGAGGATAGCGTCCTGTTCCGGCGCGAAAGCGTTGCCGCTGCCGAGGCCGCCGTCACGAAGGCCGGCGATGATCTCCGCACCGCAGAGCAGCGCGCTTGGGAGCCTGTTCTCGCTGCCGGGATCAAGCTGCGGATCGAAGGCGCGGCTATGATCGTTGAGGCAAAGCGACTGCTCGCAAACGGCGAGGCGGCTTTCAGTGCCGGCGTTGAAGCGGTCGGGCGGGCAATGGCCGGTGGCGTCAATCTCCGGCTGGGCTTCATGCCGGGGGCCAACCCCGAGATGTTCAACGGCGTTCTCAGCCCCGAGCATCCGAACCCGGACGCGGAGCGCCGCACGTGGTCCGCGCATCTCGACGCAGAGGGCGACGTGATCCTGCCGGATACCGCCCGCAAGCTGCTGGAAGCCGCCGAATGACCGTTGGAAGCGTCAACCCGTTCAATCCCGCCGGCACGGTCGCCATTGCCGCGACCTCGACCAGCGCGAGCACGGCATTGCCGGCGAAGGGCGATACGGTGGTGGTGACGAACCCCACGGCCTCGCTTGCCTTCGTCCGCGTCGGCAATGGGCCGCAGATCGCCAGCGAGAGCGATATGCCGGTGGCGGGTGGAACGCGGGCACGCATCTTTGCCGGGCCCTACGTCAACCAGATCGGCGCCGTCATGCCGGGCGGCTCCGGCACGATCTACGCGACGGTAGGTGATGGCACCGAATTCTGAGACCGCGCCGCCTATCCAGCGCGCCCGGCCCGGCGAGGTTTGCTCCATTTCCTCGCCGGGCCACCCCGTCGCGTCGAAAGGAACTGACCGATGCTGAAAAGTTACAAAATCGGGATCGAGATAGCCGCGATCAATTCGGTCGGCCCGGTGCTCAAGCTGATCTCGAAGGACATGATCGGCCTCGGCAAGCAGGCAAAGTATGTCAGCAGCCAGATCAAGGGCGTCCGCATGGCCGCCATCGGCGCGGCGGCGGCGCTGGGCGGCATGGCGATCCTCAAGGCGTCGTCTGACCTCGCCACCTACGGCAACCGGCTGGCGAACGTCCAGAGCCGGCTGCAGCAGATGGGCGTCTCGGCCCGCAATGTCGGCGACCTGACCAATGCCGCGTTCACGCAATCCATGCGGACGCCGAACGTGGACTGGTCCGACGCGCTGGCCGCACTCACCAAGGGCCGCACGGTGCTGGGATCGAGCGCCGAGGCCGTGCGCGCTGCGCCGCTGATCGTCCGCGCCGAAGGCGTCCTGTCGAACTGGGGCATGGGTGGTCCGACCGCGCTGGGCGAACTCCTGAAGGCCATCGAACTGCGCGGCGGCACGTATGGCCCGGACGGCAAGACGTTCTCGGTCGGCGCGCTGGGGCGCAACCTGAATTACGCGCTCGAGGCGCAGAACATCGCCGGCAAGCTGCTGACGCCGAACCAGATCATGCGGGCCACGAAACTCGCCGGCGCGGCGTCGCAAATGATGAGCGGCTTCGCTTGGTGGTCCAGCATGGCGGAAGCCGTGCAGCAGATGGGACCGACCGGCGGTCGCGGTTTCGGCATGGTCATGAAGGCGCTTTCCGGCGGTCCGATCAGCCGGATGTATGCCTACAACATGAAGCGTTACGGCCTCGTCGCGCCCGGCGGTTTCATCCATATCCCGCACACCTTCCAGACCGCCATCAAGCCCGGCGCGCTCAAAGGATCCAAGATCCTTTACAGCCAAGGCTTGTTCGCCTGGACGCAGAAGGTGCTGGTGCCGACGCTGGAAGCGCACGGCGTTCACGGCAAGAAGAACCTGCTCGCCGCGGTCTATCAGACGATCAGCAGCCAGACCGGCTCGCGTCTCGTCGCGAACATGATCACGAACGCGCTATCCTACATCCGCACGCAGAAGCAGATGCGGCAGGCCGGGCGCGTGTCGGTCTACGGCGTCCAGATGGCGACCTCCATGACCGGGCCGCTGCACGCCTTCGAGGGGGCATGGACAAGCCTGCTGGAAGCCCTCGGCACGCCGTTGGTCAAGCCGGCGATCGCCATCCTC
Source organism: Acidocella sp. C78 (assembly GCF_907164655.1). Lineage (NCBI taxonomy): Bacteria > Pseudomonadati > Pseudomonadota > Alphaproteobacteria > Acetobacterales > Acidocellaceae > Acidocella > Acidocella sp. C78. Next base: position 3,263 of record NZ_CAJQZK010000003.1, on the reverse strand, counting down.
AACGCCATGACCAGCGCCGTAACCGGCGTGACGAAATGGTCGAAGGTGCATCCGGCGATGGTCCGCGACATTGTGGGCGGCATAGCCGGTCTGGGCGTGGCACTGGTGGGCCTCGGGACGGGCGCCGTGCTGGTCGGCCTCGCAACCGCCGGCGCCATCCCGGCGACGATAGCGGGCGCGGTGGCGGCAATTGCTACCGGAACCGGCGCGATCATCGCCAACTTCAACGGGATCAAGACCGTCTTCCACGACCTCGGCAACGACTTCAGGCAGTTCAATCACTGGCTGCTCGGGCTCGAGCGGACGATCAACGGCTTTCTCGAACATCCGATCCGAAGTATCGGCAGCGGCCTCGCATCCGCTGGTCACGCGCTGGCAACCGACATTGCCAACCATCCACACGGCATGCTGCCGGCGTGGGATACGGCAGGCAGGCAGCCTGCGGTGCCGTATGGGTCGGGTGTGGGTGCGCTGGTGCACGGCGTCCACATCACCAACCCGCACGATATCGCCAAGGCGGTCAAAAGCGGCCTCGGCGCGTCCCTGAACCGCAACCAGAGCGGCACCACGGGCTTTAACGGGCGCGTCTCGCCCGCTGGCTCGCCTGCCTACGCGGACGGCCTATAAGCAAGCACCGCACCCCCAGCCGAAAGAGCATCCGCGCCTGGCGCCGGTTTCTTGCCGGGGCCAAGGCCGGGCGAATCCGCACGCCGAGGCGGAAAAAGAGCCGATGACCGCAATCGACGACGCCGCCATTGTGCTGCTGCTGGCCCGCGCCTTGGCCGCTGCATCCGGCGAGGGGCGGGTGGCGACACCTGCCCTTCACGCCGCTTGCCGGGCCGCGTTCCCGTCTTGGCACGTCACGCCCGCCGAGATCGGCGCGATCCTGTCCGCCGCCGGCTGGAAGCATAAGCAATGGCGCGAAAGGCGCGGAAATCCTGACAATCGGATGCGCGGATACATGCCGCCAATGCCGGAGGGGCAACGATGAGTGCCGAACCGCTTAACCGGTGCGCGCGCGTCTATATAGACGAAGGCGTGACGCGGCACCGCAGACCGGAGACCTGCAGATGACTGAAACATTGCGCGCCAAAATGGCCGCCAAGGCCGGCGGCGACGTTGTCCGCACCGCCTGCAGGAATGACCTGATCGCCGCCCGCCGCAAGCTCTATGCCGGCGCCAAGGCGGTTGACGCCGCGTTGAAGCTGGGCACGGATGAGATGATCGACGCCGCGCGCCCGCTGGTGGCCGCTGCACGGCTGCTGCCCGATGCCTGACGCCATGACCGAGGATCAGATCGAGATGGTCGCCCTGGTGGCCGTGGCAGCCGCCGCCGCTCTGGGAGACAACAAGATCAGCACCGCCCGCCTCGTTGCCGCGTGCCGCACGGTGCCGCAACTTTCCACTGTCACACGATTCGGAGTTGGCCGCGCCATGAAGGGCGCCGGCTTTCAACGGGCGCAATGGCGTGAGTTCGGTGCAAAGTGCTCATTCTGCTCGGATCGAGTGCGAGGATACCGCATTGAGCGTAGCCGCAAGGCGCAACAGTGTGACGAAAACGCAACAAAGGGATACAACCATACGCGCACGGGAGAGGTCCATGACTGACGCCGAGATTGCCGAACTGCGCCGCGTAGCCGAAAACCAGCTGGTGCGGCCATCTGAGCGTGTGGAAGCCCGGCGCAAGCTGGTGGAGATGGGCGAGGTGCGGCAGCGCCGGATCAGCGCCAAGGACAAGTCATATGCCCTGATCGAAGCACGGCAGATGCTGCGGGAAATGGGCTTCGAATAGAATGGCGCCAAGTCGACTTCTAACCGTGCCCGGAATGCATCCGGAACAGCGCGAACAAGGTGAGGCCGATCAGGCTGGCGCCTCCCATCAGCAGAACGCCAATGGCCTCGGATCGGTTCTCGGATTTCGTCTTTTGCGGATAGGTGTGATGCATCGAATGTCTCCTGTCCAGGCGCTCTACCGATTGCCGGATAAAGGGGTTGATTTGTGCTGATCCGGCCGGTTTTGCATGTTGAACGCGGCGAGCCATGCGCAGGGCGTACCTGACACGGTCAGACATACGTCCTCATTGAAGCCGGTCGTGCTGATTGGAAGGCTACTGACGATGAGTATCTTTTTTCTTTCGCCGTAGCGGATGGTATAGCGAATTATTCAGATATAGCAAGGTTTCTAAAAATAATATGAAAATTGATGCGATACAAACTATAATTAAAACCAAAATAATAGGGTGAGCTATCAGATCATAATACCAAGACAGGAATTTTATCATTTGAATTTTTCCAGACAAACAAACTGAGTTTTCACAAATTTATCGAAATAAATATACTTTTTAATTGTAAATTAATGTGCAGTTATGCCGCGCGAGCGCGCGCTGTTCACGCAGCGCCGCAAGGAGGCATACGAGGCGCTCCATCCCGAGACGAAATACGAAAACACGCTTCACAAAGGCTCGGGTCGCCAACTTGGCGACCCGGAAGATCGGGCGCCCCGTTTCACAGCCGACACCGCAGTCCGCACCGGCCAGTCAGAGCGCAGCGTGCAGCCAGCACCCGCCCGGTTATCTCGCACTGCGTGGCGGGCCGCTCTGCGGCGATACGTGAGCCTGTAGAGGCGTCCCAGCCGGCGGATCGTCAATGCTTCCGTCACCGCCTGGCGACGGGCTGGGCGAGGCCGCAGGCCGGGCGCCGGCTTCCATGCCGACGATGCCCGAAACCGCCCCCAGATCGAGCGCCGGTCAATGCGCCATCGCCCTGCATCCTGCCGCCGGTCGGGTGCCGGTCATGGGGCGGTCGCCGCGCGCCGGATTGCACGCCAGTTATCGACCCAATAGGGGAGACATAGATAGCGGATGAGGCATAGATAACCGGCATATAAAGGCTATTGCATTGCCATAGGGCATGAATTGACCGCGCATCACCCGAAAAACCGCAGAAAACCGCAAGGAACCGCAAGTGGGTTGCGGTTTTTCGAGGCCACCAACTCGACTAAATACCTGCATTTTTTCCAAGCATAGCCTCAAAACCGCAGGAACCGCAGGAACCGCAAGGGGTGCCAATCGCCCGAAACCGCGCAAACCGCCTCTCTAGGCTAAACACAAATTAAAATAGGACAGTATTACTGTCATATTATATATCTTATAGATATATTCTGCGGTTTTTAGAACAACTTTCAATACATCGTGTCTATGGCTTGGGCTTTTGAAAAGTAACATTCCGATTGGTGCGGGACGTCCATAGACGTCCGACAAGAT